>JAUHYM010000158.1 GCA_030426515.1 Actinomycetes bacterium | reverse complement strand
CCCGCGTGGGCGATTCTGCGAGATCACGTGCGCGGGTCGACCAGTTCGAGCTCGTTCGGCACGGCCCCGGCCCGCAGAATCAGGCCCGCCGTGTCAGCCCACGCGCACAGGCCCGCCGCGCTCGCCGTACGCGGTCGCGTCTCGGCCAGCCGACGGGCGAGCACGCCCTTGGCGTGCTTGTTGAAGTGATTGAGGGCACGGACCGTGCCGTCGGGCCCGTCTGCGACGACGCGGATGTAGACCGAGGCGATGCCCGCGGGCACGGGCCCCAGCTCGCGGTATGCCTCGCTGCGCAGATCGACGACGAATCGCGGCGCCGCGGCGGTGAGAGCCTCGGTGACCGGTTCCGCCCACACTCGACGCAACGGCGGGAGCCCCGGCAGCGACACGCCTGCCCCCAGACGGAAGTCGGGGATGCGATCCAGCGCCCGCACGGGCCCGAACGCCGCGGTGTGGATGAACGCGTGCGCGCCGAGCCATCGACGGGCGGGCGCCGCAAGGCTTCCCGCATCCAGGGCGTCGTAGAGCACGCCCGTGTTGCGGTCGACCGCGGGCAGGGTGGGCGAGGTGCGGATCGACGCGTTCACGCGCACCTTGTCGCGCTGCGTCGCGCCGAGTCCGAGGACGCGCATCGAGGCGTCCTCGTCCTGCGCCAGCGTTTCGAGCGCGTCGATCGTCTGGGTGCGCGCGCGGGTGAGCCCGGGGAGCGCGAGACGCTCCAGCGCGAGCGGAGTGCGTGTTCCTCCCGGACGCTTGGTCTCGGAGGGCGGAAGAAGAAGGAGCATGAGAGATCCCGAGCATGACGACGGCGGCCGGTCCCAGAGGACCGGCCGCCGTGCGGTATGAGGCTGAAGGCCGTCGGCGCGTCAGGCGACGATCGCGGCGTTTCCGGCGACGATCGTCAGTTCGTCGTCCTCGATGGAGAGGAAGCCGTCCTGCGCGTTCGCGACCACGCGCTCGCCATCGGTCGTGGTGATCCGCACCTGACCCTCGGCGAGGATCGCCAGGACCGGCTCGTGACCGGTCATGAAGCCGATCTCGCCCTCGACGGTCTTGGCGACGACAAGCGACGCCTCACCCGTCCAGAGCTCGGCCTCGGCCGAGACCAGGCTGACTGCGAGAGCCATGTCAGCCGTTCTCCTTCTGGATGCGGGCCCAGTTCTCTTCGACGTCCGAGATGCCGCCGACGTTGAAGAACGCCTGCTCGGCGACGTGGTCGAAGTCGCCGCGGACGATCGCGTCGAACGACTCGATGGTCTCCTTGATCGGGACGGTCGAGCCCTCGACACCGGTGAACTTCTTCGCCATGTAGGTGTTCTGCGAGAGGAACTGCTGGATGCGGCGTGCACGCGACACGACGACCTTGTCCTCTTCCGAGAGCTCGTCGACACCGAGGATCGCGATGATCTCCTGCAGCTCCTTGTTCTTCTGCAGGATCTGCTTCACGGCGGTGGCGACGCGGTAGTGGTCCTCGCCGATGTAGCGCGGGTCGAGGATGCGGCTCGTCGAGGCGAGCGGATCCACGGCGGGGTACAGACCCTTCGACGCGATCTCACGCGAGAGCTCGGTGGTGGCGTCGAGGTGGGCGAAGGTGGTCGCGGGCGCCGGGTCGGTGTAGTCGTCCGCGGGGACGTAGATCGCCTGCAGCGAGGTGATCGAGTGACCGCGCGTCGAGGTGATGCGCTCCTGGAGGATGCCCATCTCGTCGGCGAGGTTGGGCTGGTAGCCCACGGCCGAGGGCATGCGACCCAGCAGGGTGGAGACCTCGGAGCCGGCCTGCGTGAAGCGGAAGATGTTGTCGATGAACAGCAGCACGTCCTGCTTCTGGACGTCGCGGAAGTACTCCGCCATCGTCAGCGCCGACAGCGCCACGCGCAGGCGGGTCCCCGGCGGCTCGTCCATCTGGCCGAAGACGAGGGCGGTCTTGTCGAAGACACCCGCCTCTTCCATCTCGACGATGAGGTCGTTGCCCTCACGGGTGCGCTCGCCGACCCCGGCGAACACCGACACACCACCGTGGTCCTGCGCGACGCGCTGGATCATCTCCTGGATGAGAACGGTCTTGCCGACCCCGGCGCCGCCGAACAGGCCGATCTTTCCACCCTGGACGTACGGGGTGAGAAGGTCGATGACCTTGATGCCGGTCTCGAACATCTGGGTCTTCGACTCGAGCTGGTCGAAGCTCGGGGCGGCACGGTGGATGCCCCAGCGCTCCGTGATCTCGATCTGCTCACCGGGCTCGGCGTTGAGGACCTCGCCGATCACGTTGAACACGCGACCCTTGGTGACGTCGCCGACCGGCACGCTGATCGGGCCTCCCGAGTCGCGCACCTCCTGGCCGCGAACGACACCGTCGGTCGGCTTCAGCGAGATCGCGCGGACCAGGTCGTCGCCGAGGTGCTGCGCGACCTCGAGCGTGATCTCGCTGGTCACGCCCTCGACGGTGACCGTCGTGGTGAGCGCGTTGTAGATGTCGGGGATCGAATCGTGCGGGAACTCGATGTCGACCACCGGGCCGGTGACGCGCGCGACGCGTCCGACGACCGCGGTCTCGGTCTCCTGGGCGGTGAGGCTCATGGCTTCTTCTCTTTCGATGGGGTCTTACGACGCGAGAGCGTCGGCGCCGCCGACGATCTCGGCGATCTGCTGCGTGATCTCCGCCTGGCGCGCGTTGTTGCGCAGACGGGTGTAGTCGGTGATGAGCTTGTCGGCGTTGTCGCTCGCCGACTTCATCGCCTTCTGGGTGGCGGCGTGCTTGGCGGCCGAGGACTGCAGGAGCGCGTTGAAGATGCGGCTCTGGACATATACCGGAAGCAGCGCGTCCAGGACGACTTCGGCATCCGGCTCGAACTCGTACAGCGGGTACACCTGACTGCTCGCGGTGTCTTCCTCGGCTTCGACGACCTCCAGCGGGAGCAGGCGGACCCGCTCCGGCGTCTGCGTCATCATGCTGACGAAGCGGTTGTAGACGAGGGTGATCTCGTCGACCCCGCCGTGCTCGCCACCGCGGTCGAACGCGTCGAGGAGCACCTCGCTGATCTGCTCGGCGGTGTGGAAGTGCGGCGTGTCGGTGTCGCCCGTCCACTCCGCTGCGCTCTGCATCTGACGGAACTGGAAGTACCCGACGGCCTTGCGGCCCACCAGGTAGTAGACGGGCTCGCGTCCCTCGCTGCGCAGCAGCTCGCCCACCTCCAGTCCTTCGCGCAGGATCTGCGCGTTGAACGCTCCCGCGAGCCCGCGGTCCGAGGCGAAGATGACCACCGCGGAACGGCGGATCTGCTCGGGCTCGCGGGTGAGCGGGTGCTCGACGTTCGAGTGCGTGGCGACCGCCGACACGGCGCGGGTCACCGCGCGCGCGAACGGCGACGACGCGCGCACGCGCGCCTGCGCCTTCTGGATTCGCGACGCGGCGATGAGCTCCATCGCCTTCGTGATCTTCTTGGTGGTCTGAGCAGAACTGATCTTCTGCTTGTAGACCCTCAGCTGTGCGCCCATGGTGTGCGTTCGCTCCGGTTACGCCTTGCGGCCCTTGACGATCTTCTCCTGGTTCACGTCTCCGGCGTCGGCAGCCCCGACCTCTTCGTGACCGGGAGCGTTGATCGCCTGGCCCTTGCCGCCCTGGAACTCCAGCGTGAACGCGTCGACGACCTTCTCGAGCTCGGCGGCGGTGTCGTCGTCGAGGACGTTGGTCTCGCGCAGGGTGTCGAGGATCGTGGTGTTGCGCTTGACGTAGTCGAGCAGCTCCCGCTCGAACGTGAGCACGTCCTCGACCTCGATCTTGTCGAGCTTGCCCTTGGTACCGACCCAGATCGAGACGACCTGCTCTTCGACCGGGTACGGCGAGTACTGCGGCTGCTTGAGCAGCTCGGTCAGGCGAGCGCCACGGTCGAGCTGGCGCCGGGACGCGGCATCCAGGTCGCTCGCGAACATGGCGAACGCCTCCAGCGAGCGGTACTGGGCGAGCTCGAGCTTGAGCGTTCCCGACACCTTCTTGATCGACTTGACCTGTGCGTCACCGCCGACACGCGAGACCGAGATGCCCACGTCGACCGCGGGACGCTGGTTCGCGTTGAACAGGTCGGACTGCAGAAAGATCTGGCCGTCGGTGATCGAGATGACGTTGGTCGGGATGTACGCCGACACGTCGTTGGCCTTCGTCTCGATGATCGGCAGACCCGTCATGGAGCCGGCGCCCAGCTCGTCCGAGAGCTTCGCGCAGCGCTCCAGCAGGCGCGAGTGCAGGTAGAACACGTCGCCCGGGTACGCCTCGCGGCCCGGCGGGCGGCGCAGCAGCAGCGACACGGCACGGTAGGCCTCAGCCTGCTTCGACAGGTCGTCGAAGATGATCAGGACGTGCTTGCCCTCGTACATCCAGTGCTGGCCGATCGCCGAGCCGGTGTAGGGAGCGAGGTACTTGAAGCCGGCGGGGTCCGAGGCGGGTGCCGCCACGATGGTGGTGTAGTCCATCGCACCGGCGTCCTCGAGCGCGCCCTTGACCGACGCGATCGTCGATCCCTTCTGGCCGATCGCGACATAGATGCAGCGAACCTGCTTGGTCGGGTCGCCCGACTCCCAGTTCGACTTCTGGTTGATGATCGTGTCGATCGCGATGGCGGTCTTGCCGGTCTGGCGGTCGCCGATGATCAGCTGACGCTGGCCGCGGCCGACGGGGATCATCGCGTCGATCGCCTTGATGCCGGTCTGCAGCGGCTCGTGCACGCTCTTGCGCTGCATGACGCCGGGCGCCTGCAGCTCGAGGGCGCGGCGGCCGACCGTCTCGATGTCGCCGAGACCGTCGATCGCGTTCCCGAGCGGGTCGACGACGCGGCCGAGGTAGCCGTCGCCGACGGCGACCGAGAGGACCTCACCGGTGCGGGTGACTTCCTGCCCCGCTTCGATGCCGGCGAAGTCGCCGAGCACGACGGTGCCGATCTCGTGCTCGTCGAGGTTCAGGGCCAGGCCCTGCGTGCCGTCGGCGAAGGTCACGAGCTCGTTGGCCATGACGCCGGGCAGCCCCTCGACGTGGGCGATGCCGTCGGCGGCGTCGACCACGGTGCCGACCTCGGTCGCGGCTGCGCCCGTCGGCTCGTAGGCCGCGACGAAGTCCTTGAGGGCGTCACGGATGACGTCGGGGCTGATGGAGAGTTCTGCCATTGTCTTCCCTTTATTCCTGGAAACTGTGGTGCGGAGGAGATCCGCGGCGTCCGAGTGCCCGGACGCAAGCGTGTCAGCCGGCGAGCCTGTGGCGCAGGTCCGCGAGGCGGGTGGAGATGCTGCCGTCGATGACGTCGTCCGCGATCTGCACGCGGACCCCGCCGACGGTCGAGGGATCGACGACGGTGTTGAGCGAGACCGCGGCGCCGTAGCGTGCGGACAGCGCGGCCGACAGCCGGTCGGCCTGGGCGGCGCTCAGCGGTGCCGCCGAGGTCACGGTCGCCACCACGCTGCCGCGGTGGTCGGCGACGATCCTGCTGGCGCGGCTGAGCAGCTGGCGCACGCGGCGCTCGCGCGGCTGACGCACCAGCGACGACACGATGAGCGTCGTCGCGGCACTCGCCCGCGAGGTCAGGAGCGACTCGATGAGCCGGGCCTTCTCAGCCGGGTTGCCGAGCCTGCTGCCGAGGGCGAGCTCGAGCTCGGGGTTGCTCGCCACCAGGCGGTTCACCTCGAACAGCTCGCCTTCCAGGTCGGCGCCGGCCTCCGCAGTCGCCGCCGCGCGGATCGCGAGATCCTCGAGGCCGTCGACCATCTCGGAGGCGCTGGACCACCGCTGGGCGACGACGGACGTCACGACCTGTGACGCCGCGGCCGTGATCTGCGCGCCGAAC
>JAUHYM010000157.1 GCA_030426515.1 Actinomycetes bacterium | reverse complement strand
CGCCACCCCGGTGAACGTGCGGTCGGCGCGGTCGCGATTGGCGCGGATCATGCGCGCGCCGAGGTCGATGACGGCCGCTGCGTCCGTCTCGGAGGCGGGGCGGGTGGGCAGGACGCCGGCGACGAAGAGGATCTCGTTGGCATACTCATTGCCGAAGCCCGCGACGTGACGCTGATCCTGGAGGGCGACGTGGACCGGACGCACGTCGGCTCCCAGGCGCTGCGCTGCCTCGGCGGCATCCCACTGTTCGGAGAGCGGGTCGGGCCCGAGGTGGCCGACCAGCTCGTCTTCGCGAGAGGTCGGCACGACGGCGATGTCGGCGATGTCGAACCCGACGGTCTCCCACCCGGCGGTCGAGACGATCGCCCGCGCCGTGTAGGCCGGGCGGCGCCAGCGCTCACCGGGGCGGTGGCTGTGCCACGCGCCCTCCATCTTGAGATGCGAGTGAAGGGTGTGGTCACCGATGCGATGCAGGATGTGCTTGCCGCGGGCGACCACGCCGTGGACGGTCTGCCCGGTGAGGTCGACGGTCGCCGCCTGCGGGACGCGCAGGTCGAACCGCACGACGGCGCCGCCGGCGAGAACCCCGTGCAGACGCCGCGCGGTGCGATGGACCGTGTCTCCCTCAGGCATGGCGGGCGCGTCGCAGAGTGAGGCCGCGGGGCGACTCGACGAACCCTGCCGCTCGCAGGTGCGGACCCAGCTGCGACTCGTAGACGAAGACGCCGTTCACCTGCTCGACGGTGAGTGTCTCGAGGTTCCGCAGGCGCGCGGTCTCGGCCAGTGCGCGCGAGGAGGCGGCGAGCGGGGCGTCGTCGGTGTCGAAGGCGAGAGCGGATCGGCCGCCGCGCTCGACGTACAGGGTGAGGGCGCCGTCGACGAGCACGACCAGACCGCCCGCCTTGCGGCCCGGTCGGTGGGTGACGCCGTCGATCGCCGGCCAGGGCAGCGCCGCACCGTACGGCTGGGCGGGGTCGGTGGCGGCGAGCACGACGGCCCGCTGCGGCGGCGGGTCGGCGAGGTTCGCGAACTCCCGCAGCCGGTCGATGGTCGCCGACGCGGCGAACTGCGCGGCGCCGAGCTTCTCGATGACGTAGCCGCGCCGGCAGTGCCCCGCCTCTTCGAAGCCGGCCAGGACCCGGTACGTCTGGGCGAAACCGCCGGGCACGCCCTCCTGCGCGACCGCGCCGCGGGTGACCACGCCGTAGCGGTCGAGCAGAAGCCCCGCGGTCGCCGCGGCGCGCACCGAGGGGTCGGGTTCGGCCTCGGGCAGCAGCGACCAGCGGCCGCCGAGTGCGGGAGGCCGCGGCGGGGCGGGGGTGCGCAGCGCCGCCGACGCCCCGCGGTAGAGGCGCGTGCGGGGCGCGCGCCGGGTGGTCCGGTGCGTCTGAGTGCCGCCTGCCAGCAGGCCGCGCACGGGAGCGAACGTGTCATTGGTCACCCGCCCCGCCCAGGCGAGGGCCCACACGGCGTCGATGACCGCCTGGTCGTTCGCGGCCCCCGTCATCTCGCGCAGCTGTGACGCGAAGAACGCGCCGCCGCCGGTGAGGGCGTGCAGGATGCTGTCTTCGAGGCTCCCCGGCGAGACCTCGAGGTCGGGGGCGCTCAGGGTGAGCGGCGCGGTGTCGGCGGGGTGCAGGGCGATCCAGCCGTCCCGTCCCGGCAGCGACCCGTGCCCCGACCACAGCACCTCGCCGCTGGAGGTGAGCTCGTCCAGCATCCCGGGGGTGTAGTCGGCGACGCGCGAGGGCAGGATGAGCGATTCCCAGGCGCTGGCGGGGATCGGCACGCCGGCGAGCTGTTCGATGACGGCGGCGACCCCGTCCACACCGTCGAGGGGGCGGGCGAGGTGCTGCCACTCGGGGAGGAATCGCGCGTAGGCCGTGGGCGAGACCGGCTCGACGCTGCCGCGGATCGCGGCGAGCGAGCGCATCCGCAGGCGCCGCAGCACCTCGGTGTCGCACCACTCGCGCTCGTCGGTCGCGGCGTCTGCCGCTCGCGGGCGCGACCCCTCCGGCAGGAAGTAGCCGCTCGTGACCCTGCCGGCCCCGTCCAGGCGCTGCAGGGTGTGCCGCACCACGGCGATGCCGAGCCCCAGGTGAGCGGCGACGTCGGTCGCCGTGAAGGGGCCGTGGGTGCGCGCGTACCGCGCGACGAGATCGCCGAGGGGGTCGTCCATCGGCTCGAGGAAGGCGGTGGGGATGCCGACCGGCAGTGCCGCACCCAGGCCGTCGCGCAGTCGCCCCGCGTCCTCGATCGCGGCGGTGCGGGTGCGGCCCGCGACGGTGACCTCGATCGCGCGGCGCGCGTCGACGAGCGCGGCCAGGTGCGCGGCGGCCGCGGCGACGTCGGCAGGCGCGTCATCGGCGGGTTCGGCAGGGTCCGCGGACTCGGCGGCGCCATCGGCAGGCTCGGAGCGCAGCCGCTGCGCCGCCTCGGCGGCATCCATCGGTCCGAGGATCCGCAGCAGGTCGGCGATGCCCTCGACACCGCGCACGCGACGGTCGGGCGCGAGCCGCTGCGCCTCGCGCTCGAACTGAGCGATCACCTCCGGGTCGAGCAGCTCGCGCATCTCGACGGTGCCGAGCAGCTCGCTCAGCAGCGCCGGGTCGACACTGAGCGCGGCCGCGCGGCGCTCCGCCAGCGGCGAGTCGCCCTCGTACATGAACGCGCCGACGTAGCCGAACAGCAGGTCGCGGGCGTACGGCGACGGCTGGGAGGGACTGGTCTCGACGAGCCGGATGCGCCGATCGCCGATGCCGCGGGCGATCTTCAGCAGGGCGGGCAGGTCGTAGACGTCCTGGAGCACCTCCCGCAGGGTCTCGAGGATGATCGGGAAGGTCGGATAGCGGCGCGCGACCTCCAGCAGCTGCGCGGACCGCTGGCGCTGCTGCCACAGTGGCGAGCGGCGGCCCGGATTCAGGCGCGGCATCAGGAGTGCGCGGGCGGCCGATTCACGGAACCGCGAGGCGAACAGCGCCGAACCACCGACCTCGTCGGTCACGATCTGCTCGAGCTCGTCGGGCTCGAACACGAAAAGCTCGGCGCCGGGCGGGTCGGCCGTGGCATCCGGCACGCGGGCGATGATGCCGTCGTCGCTGGCCACCGCGGAGCCATCGACGCCCAGCCGCTCCCGGATGCGGGCGTTCACCGCGAGGGCCCAGGGCGCGTGCACCGGCATCCCGTACGGGGAGTGGAGGATCACCCGCCAGTCGCCCACCTCGTCACGGCCGCGCTCGACGGTGAAGCTGCGGTCGGTGGGCAGCGTGCCGGTGGCCTCGCGCTGCTCGGCGAGGTACGCGAGGAGGTTGCCGATGGCGAGCTCGTCGAGCCCGGCCTCGCGCAGCCGGCCGTGCGCCTTCTCGGCATCGGCGGTCGACACGTCGCGCGCGAACTTCCCGAGCGCTTCGCCGAGCTCGGCGGGGCGCCCCAGCCCGTCGCCGTGCCAGAACGGCACCTTGCCCGGCTGACCGAACGCCGGCACCACGTTGACGCGGTCGTGGGTGATCTCGACGATGCGCCAGCTCGTGGTCCCGAGCGTGAAGACGTCGTTGACGCGGGACTCGTACACCATCTCCTCATCGAGCTCGCCCACGCGGGCGCCCGTGGATTCGCCGGCGACGAAGACGCCGAACAGCCCGCGATCGGGGATCGTGCCGCCGCTGGTGACCGCGATCCGCTGCGCGCCGGGGCGGCCGGTGAGCGTCCCGAGGTCGCGATCCCACACCACCCGCGGGCGCAGCTCGGCGAATTCGTCGGACGGGAACCTGCCCGCGAGAAGATCGAGGGTCGCCTCGTAGGCCGACCGGGGCAGCGAGCGGAACGGCGCGCTGCGGGTGAGCGTCTCGTACCAGCCCTCGACGTCGATCGCCCCCCGGGCCGCGGCGGCCACCGTCTGCTGCGCGAGGATGTCGAGCGGGTTCTGCGGGACCGCGATCGACTCGATCTGCCCGGCGAGCATGCGCTCGGTGACGACCGCGGTATGCAGCACATCGCTGCGATGCTTGGGGAACAGCGCCGCGCGGCTCACCTCGCCGACCTGATGGCCCGCGCGTCCCACGCGCTGCAGACCCGACGCCGCCGAGGGCGGCGCCTCGACCTGGATCACCAGGTCGACCGCGCCCATGTCGATCCCCAGCTCGAGCGAGCTCGTGGCGACGACGCACCGCAGCGCACCGGACTTCAGCTCGTCCTCGACGATCGCGCGCTGCTCCTTCGACACCGAGCCGTGGTGCGCCTTGGCGAGCACGGGGGCAGCGCCCGCGGTCGCACCCGCCTGGGCCATCATGGCCGCCGGCACGGTCTCGTCGGGCAGGTCCAGGCCGAGTCGCTCGCTGTAGATCTCGTTGAGACGCCCCGTCAGGCGCTCGCCGAGGCGCCGGGAGTTCACGAACACGATCGTCGACCGATGCTCGAGGATGCGATCGACGATCGCCTCCTCCACGTGCGGCCACACCGACCCGGTCGTCTCGGTGCTCTCGCCCCACGGGGCGGAGCCGTCGCCGAACCAGTCGTCGCCGGTGCCGGTGTCGTCGTCGGGCGCGTCCTGGGCGTCGCCCTCCGGCGAGGCATCCGTCGACCCCCAGCGCGACGGGGCGGGCGGCGGGTTCGTCAGGTCCTCGATCGGCACGACCACACGCAGGTCGAAGGCCTTGCTCGCCTTCGGGGCGACGATCTCGACCGGGGCGGCGCCGCCGAGGAACCGCGCCACCTCGTCGATCGGCCGCACCGTCGCCGACAGCCCGATGCGCTGCGCGGGGCGCGCGTCGGGGTTCTTCGCGCGGATCAGGTCGTCGAGCCGCTCGAGGCTCACCGCCAGATGCGCGCCGCGCTTGGTCGCCGCGACCGCGTGCACCTCGTCGACGATGACCGTGTGGACACCCGCGAGGGTGTCGCCGGCCTGGCTGGTGAGCATGAGGTACAGCGACTCGGGCGTCGTGATGAGGATGTCGGGCGGCGCGCTCACCAGCTTGCGGCGATCCGACGACGAGGTGTCGCCCGAGCGCACGCCCACGCTCACCTCGGGCACCGCCCGCCCGTGACGCCGAGCCTGCTGGGCGATGCCCACCAGCGGAGAGCGCAGGTTGCGCTCGACGTCGACACCCAGCGCCTTCAGCGGCGAGACGTAGAGGATGCGGGTGGCAGGCGCGGCAGCATCCCGCGCTCGGCGCCGCGTGGCGCCCCGGGCGCGCGGCGCGTCATCGGCGGGGGCTGCCTCCTTCTCGCGGAACACCCGGTCGATCGCCCAGAGGAACGCCGACAGCGTCTTGCCGGATCCGGTCGGGGCGACCACCAGCGCGTGCCGGCCCTTCGAGATCGCGTCCCACGCCCCGGCCTGCGCGTCGGTGGGCGCCGCGAACGCGCCGCGGAACCAGTCCTGCGTGGCAGGACCGAACCGCTCGAGCACGTCGCTCATCTCTCCATCTTCGTCGGTGGGTCCGACATCCGCTTCCTGTGCGCGGGCTCAGCGCATCGCAGCGCCGCTGCGCGCGCAGGGTGCGGCGGTTCGGTGCGTCCGCGGCCCATTTCTGCGCCGCAGTCGCGCATTTCCGCCGCACACGTGCGGCCGGCGGGCCGGAAGCGCGGCTGCGAGGGTGGCACGCGTCAGGCCCGCGACCCCGCCCCGGCGATCAGCTCGTCCACGAACGCCATCTTCTCCAGCACGGGGTCGGGGAGCACGAAGGGGTACAGGTCGTCCTTGCCCATCGCCTGGTTCATCGCGTTCAGGGCGACGGCCAGCGGCATCCACACCTGCGTCACGACGTCGCGGAACGCGTGCGGCAGCGCGATCACACCCGGAAGCAGATCGTACTCGCGGGCGGTCTCGATGCT
>JAUHYM010000156.1 GCA_030426515.1 Actinomycetes bacterium | reverse complement strand
CGACGGGCGCGCCCGTCGTCCAGTCGTGGTCGGCCGCGTCGGCGACCACCACGAGGGCCCCCATCTCGAGCACCTCGGCCGTGAAGGTCAAGGCGATCTCGGTGGGGCCTGCGGCCAGGTCCGCGCCGTCAGCCGGTGTGCTGCTCACGAGATCGTCGTGAGCGAGCGCCGGCGCCGGTGCGGCGATGATCAGCGCGGCGGCGAGCGCCAGCGCGCCGATCGGGGTGCGCATGCGTGTCATGGCTGAGCCTTCCTCCGGCGCGGGAGCGCCGAACGAGCGCGCGCACGCCCCGAGGAGGTGGCGGCAGCGCGAGGATCATCGCCTCGACACGGCAGAGAGCCGGCGTCGAGGCGCGGGTCAGGTCAGCAGAACGCCGGTGGCCCCCGACGCCGCAGGGTGCGCAGGTGCGGCGCGTCGATCCGGACGGCGACGAGATCGCCGGTCACGACGGCGCGGCGGGGCAGAAGGGTCCGCGGGACGGCGAGCGGCGCCGCGAGCGTGCGGTGCACCCAGGCGGCAGCATGGCGGGCGAGCACCATCAGGCGCTGCGCGGTGCGCTCCCCGCGGTGCAGCACGGCGACGGTGAGGATCGCCGCGAGCCCGTGGAGCACCCACATCGCGGCATCCGCAGCCCAGGCCGTCGAGACGGCGGAGGCCGTGGCGGCGTCCGAGAGCGCGGCCAGCGCGACGGGGGCTGCATGGTGCGCGTGCCCGATCGCGGCGCCGGTGGACGGCGCCGCCATCCCGAGCACGAACAGGGTGTGGAACAGCACCTGGCTGACGGCGACCGCCAGCGACAGCCGCCACAGTGAGAGCCGGCGTCCGGCGAGCGCGATGCACACCAGCATCGACAGGATGGCGGGGACGACGATTCCCGCCCACCCGGGCAGCGCTCCGCCGGCGGCGACGTGCGAGAGCAGCGCGACGAACGTGGCGATGGCCGCGGCGAGCGTGCCGCGGACGACGCGGAGGCCACGGGCGGATCGCATGGGTCCATTCTGGCATCCGATCACCGCGCCCTCGTTCGCGGCCGCGACCGCCGCGCTAGCCTGAGGGCGCCCCCGGATCACGACACGAGATGAGGACCCGTGGCCGACTCTTCGCCGCACGAGCCCGCGACCGACGCCCCCGCCCCGGCCCGCCCCGCGGGCGTATGGGGTGCACTGCGCCGGATGCCCGCGACGCTCGCGACCGTCGCCGTCTTCCTGGTCGCCGGCATCGCCACGGGCGCGCTGTGGACGCCCTTCACCGAGAACCCGCTGTTCGAGGTCGTGGCCTACGGCCTGCCGGCCTTCAGCGAAGGCCGCGTCTGGACCGCGGTGACCGGCGTCTTCTTCGCCGACCACCCGTTCGTCTACGCGTTCGCGATCGCGAGCTTCGTCGGCATGGCGTACCTGGAGTTCCGCCGCGGCACCCGCACGGCGCTCGCGTACTTCTGGGTCGGGCAGCTGTTCGCCGTGTTCGCCGGCGCGCTGTTCCTGTGGCTGGCCGCCTTCGCCCCCTGGCCGTGGGCGATCGCCGAGGCGGCGATGCTGGATGTCGGCCCGTCGGGGGGCACGATGGCGTGCCTGACCGCCGCGGTGTGCCTCCTCCCCCAGCCGTGGCGTGTGCGCGCGCTCATGCTGCTGATCGGGTACGCCGCGGTCAGCCTGTTCTACTGGGGTCAGCTCGCCGACCTCGAGCACGCGTTCGCGGTCATCCTCGTGCTGGGCGTCGTCCGCCCGCTGCGCATCCAGCGCATCTCGCTGCGCGAACAGCGCCAGCTCGCGTTCGTGATCATGCTCGCCTTCGGGGCGATCTCGGTGCTGACCACGGTCGTCGACACCAACGGACCGTTCGGTCACACCGAGGCGCTGCAGGCATCCCTCATCGACGTGGCCATCGACGTCGGCATCGCGCTGCTCGTCGCCAACGGGCTGCGTCGCGGCCGGATGTGGGCGTGGGCGCTGTCGATCGCGTGGGCGGCCGTGAACGTGCTCGTCGGCATCCTCCTCGTCGTCCTCCTGGCGGCATTCGACTCCGACGACGGGCTCGTGCTCGACGGCGACCCGAGCGTGACGATCGCGTCGTCGGCGCTGTGGCTCGGGTTCCTCGTGTACCTCGTCTGGGTGCGTCGGGCCTTCCGTGCGCGTCGCCGCGCGACGATCGGGCTGGCGCCCGCAACCGTCGACGACGCGAAGGAGCAGCTGCGCGCGCACGGCGGCGGCACCCTGTCGTGGATGACCACGTGGGACGACCTGGTGTTCGCCCGCACCAGCGCGGGGCTCGTCGCGTACCAGCGGCGTGCCGGGGTCGCGCTCGCGCTCGCGGACCCGCTGGGCCCGGCCGAGTCGCGGGCCGAGTCGGTGCGGGAGTTCATCTCGATGAGCGAGCACGCGGGCCTCGCCCCGTGCTTCTTCAGCGCCGGCGAGCAGACCCGCGCGGCTGTGCCCGAGGGGTGGCGCAGCATCATCGTCGCCGACGACACGATCGTCGACCTCGAGGGTCTGCAGTTCACCGGCAAGCGGTGGGCGGTGGTGCGCACGTCCCTGAACCGTGCGAACCGCGAGGAGATGGACTTCCGCATGACGCGCTGGGCGGACGAGTCGTGGGGGGTCCGCGCGCAGCTGCGGGCGATCAGCGAGCAGTGGGTGGGCGACAAGGACCTGCCCGAGATGGGCTTCACGCTCGGCACGCTCGATGAGGCCGAGGACCCCGAGGTGCGCCTGGCGCTCGCTCTCGCCCCCAACGGCGACGTCGACGGGTTCCTGTCCTGGCTGCCGGTCTACGGCGACGACGGCATCGACGGGTGGACACTGGATCTCATGCGGCGCCGCGAGGGAGGGTTCGGGCCGGTCATGGAGTTCCTCATCGGCTCGTCGGCACGGCAGTTCTCCGACGAGGGCGCGCGCATCATGTCCCTCTCGGGCGCCCCGCTCACCCACGACTATCCGGAGGGCGCGGGCATGATCGCCGACCTGAGCGACAAGCTCTCCGCCGCGCTCGAGCCGGTCTACGGGTTCCAGTCGCTGCACCGGTTCAAGTCGAAGTTCAACCCGCGCTACGAGCAGATGTACCTGCTGTACCGCGACGAGGCGGACCTCACGCGCATCGGCGCCGCGCTCACCCGCGCGTTCCTGCCCGACGCCACCCTGCGGCAGTTCGCGGGCGCAGGACTCGAACTGGTCCGCGGCGGCGACGACTGACATCCGCCGACGCGTCGGTCACAGGGCGAGCAGTCGCTCGGTGTCGCCGTAGACCTCCAGCCCCGCGCACGCGCCGGTGCCCTCGAGCAGCACCGTGCCCTCGTGTGCCCGGTGGTGCAGGTGCACCCGCGCGTCGAGCGTCTCTTCGACGCGCTGATGCATCGCGGTGCGCAGCGGCGCGTGCAGCAGGCCGCCGCGCACGCGCTCGGCATCCAGCTCGAGCACCCCGTCGGGCCCTTCGACGCTCCAGTGCACGTGCGTGTCGGTGATCTGCAGGCTCCGCTCGGTCGACCGGTTGTAGGTCGTCCACCTGTGCAGGCGCCCGCTGTGCCGCAGTCCGATGATCGACCCGCGGAACTGTCCGCGCAGCCAGGGGATGATCGCGACCGATCCGATGAGCGACGCGCCGGCGCCCTGACCGGCGGTCGCGTCGATGTGGTTCGTCGCCAGCCAGACGTACCCGGCGGGGAACGCCTGCCCCCAGTCCTTCTCGATGTACCCGCGCCCCTCGTCGAACGGCACGGGCACCCCCTCGACCGAGAGTGTGCCGGCCAGGCCGTGCCCGAACGACACGATGCCGTGGAAGCACTCCATGAACGGCACCAGACCGTACCAGCCCATGATGCCGGGCTCACGCGCGGTGACCGGCCAGGGAACCAGCTCGTCGGTATAGCGGACCTCGCCGCGCAGCTGCGGAAGATCGAGTGTCGCGCCGCCGTTCCAGAACCGGTTCGGTCCGACGTGCACCTCGAACGCGCGGTCGGATGCCGAGAAGTCCGGGATGTCGTACCGGTGGTACCAGGACCTGCCGGTGAGGCCGTCGAGCACCTGCACGAACGCCTCATCCCGCTCACCGCCGTCGAGCCCGCGGAACACTCCGGGGATCACCGCCCAGCGCTGCGAGCGATCGGCCGAGACGAGCTTGATGTACCAGCCCTCGAAGAAGCCGCGCGTCACGCCGTGGCCGTGGAAGGCTTCAGGATGTCGGACGCCGCGCAGCCACGCGGCCGGGGTTCGCATGCTCACACCGTAGCGCGCGCCCCGGCCGCGGGTCTCGCGGATCAGATCGGGTAGCGGTCGCCCAGGAACTCCTGCGGTGCCAGCTGCACGAACGCCGACCCGCTGTCGTCGATCGAGGCGGCCAGCTTGTTCAGCTTCGACGCCGAGTTGCTCTCGCCACCCCAGCGACCGGTGATGACGCGCTTCTCGAGCACCTCGATGCCCGCGACGATCTCTGCGGCGGTGAACGAGCAGTGGCCGGGTCGATCGACCCAGACCTGACGCAGCAGCTTGTTCGCGCCGTTCGCTCGGACGTCCTCGGCGTACTCCTCCTCGACGTTGACCGGCGCCAGGTTGTCGACGAGCGTGTGCATGGTCAGCACCGGCATCTGCAGGTCGCCGGTCAGTCCCGAGTGCGCGAAGAGCGTCTCGAGCGAGCCCGGGTCGGCGGTGATGTCGGCCGCGTCGGTGAGCGCGTCGAGGTCGGCGTCGAGGTCGAGGCCGGCCTGCGCGTACAGCGCCGCGACCGCGTCGTAGTCCTCGGAGTCGGCGAACAGCGCGCCGTAGTCGACCCCGGCATTGTAGGTCGCGTTGCCGCCGGCGGTCTGCTCGATGTCGAAGCGGCCCGGCGTGACGAACCCGAGGGTGCCTCGCAGCGTGCTGTACATCGTCGCCTGCCAGGCATCCAGGTCGCCGGTGTCGCCGCCGGCGAGGTGGAACAGCGCCGCGGCGAGCGCGACCCGCGCGCGGCCCTCGGGCGTGCTCTGGCCGGCGTCGACCGCGGCCTGCAGCGATCCGATCGCCGCGAATGCCTCGCCCAGGTGCGCGTAGCTCTCGATGTCGAGGTCGGCGTCGGGCGCGAGCAGCACGTCGATGGCGTGCGCCCCGTCGAGCTGGTAGTTGTTCAGGTCGACGCCGCCGTGCATCAGTCCGCAGGTGGGCATCGCGCCGTCGAGGATGTCGCCGGCGTGCTCGGCCAGACGCCCGGTGACAAGGCCCCCCATCGAGGTGCCGTAGGCGAGGATCCGCTCGGGGTCGATGTCGGCGTCG
The DNA here is from genome assembly GCA_030426515.1 of Actinomycetes bacterium. Taxonomy (GTDB): domain Bacteria; phylum Actinomycetota; class Actinomycetes; order Actinomycetales; family Microbacteriaceae; genus Microbacterium. The sequence continues at coordinate 602 of JAUHYM010000156.1, read as the reverse complement.
GTGAGGAACTGGTCGAGGGACTCGAGCTGGTCACCCGGCGCGGTCGGCACGGCCCAGCCGGTGCTCTCGTAGGTGGAGCCGACGATGGCATAGCCGCGCTCGAGCAGCAGCTCGGCGCTGGCGGTGCTGGGCGCGGCGGTCGCCGGCGCGCGCGGTCCCGCGAACGAGGGCTGGTACCCATGCCCGTACAGCAGGACGGTGCCATTGAAGTTCTCGGGGACGGATCCCACCCAGTCGGTGCCGTCATCCAGCGTGCCGCTGTAGTCGCCGGGCGTCGCCGCGGCTGCGGGCAGCACGGGCAGGCCGACGGCGAGCAGAGCGCCGACGGATGCGGCAGCTCCGATCGTGCGGAGACGGTGGGCCGGGCGTGCGGGCGTGGACGTATTCTGCATGCGAACTCCCTCGTTCGTCGCTGTCGTGTCCCCGCACCGTACCAAGGTTCTTGATAACTCATCAAGAGTCTTGGGATGAAGCCTCAGGTGCGTTCGGAGGCGAGGGCGCGCCGCCCTTCCGCGAGCCAGTCGCTGAGCACGCGCTGCTGACCGCTGTCCAAGGCGGCGAACGCCGACTGCTCGATGGCATCGACGTCGGCGCGGCAGTCA
>JAUHYM010000155.1 GCA_030426515.1 Actinomycetes bacterium | reverse complement strand
GCCGACGCCGAGGCGCGCACCGACGGCACCGGCCGCTGACGCGAATCGGCGGCGGGCCGCCCGCCGGTAGACTCGTCTCTCGTGTCTGACGACGTTTCCCCCATCAGTCCGGAGGCGGTGGACGCCGCGGTCGCCGCGGCGCTGACCGCCATCGCCGAGGCCCCCGATACGGCAGCCCTGAAGGCCGCTCGCGCGGCGCACACTGCCGAAGGGTCTCCGCTCGCACAGCTGAACGCCCAGATGCGCAGCGTGCCCAAGGACCGCAAGGCCGAGTTCGGAAAGCTCGTCGGCGGCGCCCGCGGCCGTGTCAACCAGGCGCTCGCCGCCCGCGAGGAAGAGCTCGCCGCCGCCGAGACCGCGGCGCAGCTCGAAGCGGAGCGGGTCGACATGACCGCGCTCGCCCAGCACGCGCGCGTCGGGGCGCGGCATCCGCTCACCCTGCTGCAGGAGCAGATCAGCGACATCTTCGTCGCGATGGGGTGGGAGATCGCCGAGGGGCCCGAGCTCGAGCACGAGTGGTTCAACTTCGACGCCCTGAACTTCGACGTCGATCACCCGGCCCGCCAGATGCAGGACACCTTCTTCGTCGACCCGGTCGAGCGGCACCTCGTCATGCGCACGCACACCAGCCCGGTGCAGATGCGGGCGATGCTCGAGCGCGACATCCCGATCTACGTGCTCTCGCCCGGCCGCGTCTACCGCACCGACGAGTTCGACGCGACCCACCTTCCGGTGTTCAGCCAGTTCGAGGGGCTCGTCGTCGACAAGGGCATCACGATGGCGCACCTGAAGGGCACCCTCGACCACATCGCGAAGGTCGTCTTCGGCGACGAGGCGAAGACCCGCATGCGCGCGAACTACTTCCCCTTCACCGAGCCCTCGGCCGAGTTCGACCTGTGGCACCCCACCTTCAAGGGCGGGGCGCGCTGGATCGAGTGGGGCGGATGCGGCATGGTCAACCCGAACGTGCTGCGCGCCGCCGGGATCGACCCGACCGTGTACTCCGGCTTCGCGTTCGGCATGGGCTTCGAGCGGACCCTCATGTTCCGCTCCGATGTGAAGGACATGCGTGACATGGCCGAGGGCGATGTCCGCTTCAGCGAGCAGTACGGAATGGTGGTCTGATGCGCATCCCGCTCTCTTGGCTGCGTGAGTACGTCGACGTTCCGCAGGACGCGACGCCCGAGGACGTCCTGGCGTCGCTGGTCTCGGTCGGGTTCGAAGAGGAGGACATCCACCGCTTCGAGCTGTCCGGTCCCATCGTCGTCGGCGAGGTGCTCGAGTTCGTCGAAGAGCCGCAGACCAACGGCAAGACCATCCGCTGGTGCCAGGTCCGCGTCGCACCCGAGGGTCAGCCCGCGGCCGACGGCGGGGATGCTGTGCACGGCATCGTGTGCGGCGCCCGCAACTTCTTCGAAGGCGACAAGGTCGTGGTGACCCTTCCCGGCGCCGTGCTGCCCGGGCCCTTCCCGATCGCGGCGCGCAAGACGTACGGCCACGTCTCGGACGGCATGATCGCCTCGGCCAAGGAGCTGGGGCTCGGCGAGGAGCACTCCGGCATCCTGCGTCTGGCAGAGCTCGGCGTCGACGCACCCGTCGGCACCGATGCGATCACGCTGCTGGGCCTCGACGACGTCGCCGTCGAGATCAACGTCACCCCCGACCGCGGCTACGCCCTGTCGATCCGCGGCGTCGCCCGCGAGTACAGCCATGCCACGGGCGCGGCCTTCCGCGACCCGGGCGGGAAGCTGTGGGGCGAGGTCAACCTGACGGACGAGACAGCGTTCACGGTCGCGGTCGACGATCAGGCGCCGATCCGCGGCCGTGTCGGCGCCTCGGAGTTCGTCGCGCGCATCGTGCGCGATGTCGACCCGAGCCTTCCCACCCCGCCCTTCATGGTCGCGCGGCTGACGCTCGCCGGCATCCGGTCGCTGGGCATTCTCATCGACATCACCAACTACGTGATGCTCGAGCTCGGTCAGCCGATTCACGGCTACGACCTCGACCGGCTCGCAGGCTCCATCACCGTCCGCCGCGCGAGCGCGGGCGAGAAGCTCGAGACGCTCGACGGCAAGGTGCGCGACCTCAGCCCCGAGGACCTGCTCATCACCGACGAGTCCGGGCCCATCGGCCTGGCGGGCGTCATGGGCGGCGGGACCACTGAGATGTCGGATGCCACGCGCAACGTCCTCATCGAGGCGGCGACTTTCGACACGGTGTCGATCGCCCGCACCGCCCGTCGACACAAGCTGCCGAGCGAGGCGTCCCGCCGGTTCGAGCGCGGGGTGGACCCGGCGATTCCGTTCGTCGCAGCGGCCCGCGTCGCAGAGCTCATGGTGCAGTACGCCGGGGGCACCGACACGCGTGGCGGCGGCGCACTGATGGCGAGTCGTGAAGAGCCGGCGATCACCCTGCCGGCCGGCTTCGTGCCCGGTCTCGTCGGCGTCGACTACACGGACGCGGAGATCGTCGGGGCGCTCGAGACCATCGGATGCGAGGTGCGCCCGCATGCCGATGGCTGGATCGTGTTCGCGCCGAGCTGGCGTCCCGACCTGACGGACGAGTGGACCCTGGCCGAAGAGGTCGCCCGGATCACCGGGTACGACCGCATCCCCTCGGTCCTCCCGCTGCCGCCGTCGGGCCGCGGGCTCACCGCCGCGCAGCAGGGGCGCCGCCGCGTCGCGAACGCGCTCGCCGCAGCGGGCTACGTCGAGACCCCGTCGTTCCCCTTCACCACCGAGGAGCAGAACGACCTCCACGGGTCGGCCAGCGGAGAGCACCTGCCGAGTGTGAAGCTCGCCAACCCGCTCGACGGGCAGGCTCCGTTCCTGCGCCGCGTGCTCGTCCCCGGGCTGATCCAGGCGGCGCACCGCAACGTGTCGCGCGGCCTGACGGACCTTGCCATCTTCGAGCTCGGCACCGTCTTCGCCCCCGAGCCCGGGGTCACCTACGGCACCGCGGACGTGCCGCCGCTCGGGGTCAAGCCCAGCGACGAGACCCTCGCCGCGCTGGACGCCGCGATCCCGCCGCAGGCCCGGTACGTCGCCGTGCTGCTGACGGGCAACCGCGTCGCGAAGCAGCCGGGCCAGCCCGCGATCGCCTTCGAGGTCGCGGACGCGCTCGACGCCGTCCGCACGGTCGCGTCGGCCGCGGGTGTCGAGGTGCGCTTCGTCCAGGCGCAGGGGTCGGCGATGCACCCCGGCCGCACCGCGGTCGTGTTCGCGGGGGAGACCGAGGTCGGCTACGTCGGCGAGCTGCACCCGCAGGTCGTCGCGGACGCGGATCTGCCCGGTCGTGCGTACGTCGCGGAGCTCCACCTCGACCGTCTGCTGGCGCTCGCCGGCGACCGCGTCGTGGCTGACTCGCTGTCGACCTTCCCGGCGGCGACGCAGGACGTGTCTCTCGTGCTCGACGCCGGCATCCCGGCATCCGAGGTGCGAGCCGCGCTCGTCGAGGGAGCGGGCGACCTGCTCGAGTCGAGCCGGCTCGTCGACGACTACCGCGGCCAGGGGGTGCCGGACGGGCAGAAGAGCCTGACCTTCGCGCTGCGGTTCCGCGCCGCCGACCGCACGCTCACCGCCGCGGAGGCGACCGAGGCGAAGCAGGCCGGCGTCGCCGTCGCCGCGTCCCGCTTCGGCGCGACCCTCCGCGAGTAGCCGCGGGATTTGCGACGCGGGCGGCATCCCCGCTACTGTCGCGGCATGCTCTCGGCCGCATCCGCCACCGCCACGCTCACGCAGCGTGCCGCCGGCGCGCGCCGACGCCTGGGACTGCGCCGACTCTAGGCGACCCTGCACGCGCGGCCGTTCCCGGCCGCCGCAGGCGTCGCCGCCTCAGGCTCGACATCCCAGACTCTAAGGTGGAACCATGACCTATTCGGTCGCCGTCTCCGGCGCTTCCGGCTATGCCGGCGGCGAAGTGCTGCGCCTGCTCGCCGATCACCCCGACGTCGAGATCCGCACCGTCACCGCCAACGCCTCGGCGGGACAGCCGCTCATCGATCATCAGCCGCACCTGCGCTCGCTCGCGCACCTGACGATCCAGCCCACGACCCCCGAGACGCTCGCCGGACACGACATCGTCGTCCTCGCGCTGCCGCACGGGCAGTCGGGGCAGTACACCGAGGCGCTTGCCGACGCCAGCCTGGTCATCGATGCCGGCGCCGACCACAGGCTCTCCTCCGCCGCGGCCTGGGACCAGTTCTACGGCGGCGACTTCCACGACCCGTGGACATACGGCGTCCCCGAGCTGCCGACATCGAGCGGAAAGCAGCGGGAGAATCTCGTCGGGGCCACGCGCATCGCCGCACCCGGCTGCAACGCGTCGACCGTGAGCCTGAGCCTCGCGCCCGGCATCGCCGCCGCGGTCATCGACCCGAGCGACATCGTCAGCGTGCTCGCGGTCGGACCCTCCGGTGCGGGCAAGGCGCTGCGCCCGAACCTGCTCGGCTCCGAGCTGCTCGGCACCGCCAACCCGTATGCCGTCGGCGGTACCCACCGACACATCCCCGAGATCCAGCAGGCCCTCGCGGGGGCCTTTCCGGTCGGCGACGCGGCCGAGGCTGGCGGCGACGTGACGTGGACCTCGATCGCGGACGCCATCCGGATCTCGTTCACCCCCGTGCTCGTGCCCATGGCGCGCGGCATCCTCGCGACCTCGACCGCGCCGATCGTCCCTGGCTCCACCGACGCGCAGATTCGGGATGCCTGGCTGCAGGCATACGGCGACGAGACGTTCGTGCAGGTGCTGCCCGAGGGATCGTTCCCGCGCACCGCCGACGTCCTGGGAGCGAACACGGCACTGATGGGGCTGGCGATCGATCGTGCCGCGAACCGCGTGACGGTGGTCACCGCGGTCGACAACCTGGTCAAGGGCACCGCGGGTGCGGCCATCCAGTCCATGAACATCGCGCTGGGTCTTCCTGAATCACGCGCCCTGACCGTGAACGGAGTCGCCCCGTGAGCGTCACCGCAGCTGCAGGCTTCGAGGCGGCAGGCGTCGCTGTCGGCCTCAAGTCGACCGGAAAGCCCGACGTCGCCGTGGTGGTCAACCGGGGGCCTCGCAAGGCGGGCGCCGCCGTCTTCACCAGCAACCGCGCCAAGGCGAACCCCATCATCTGGTCGGAGCAGGTCGTCTCCGACGGCGTCGTCGAGGCCGTCGTCCTCAACTCCGGGGGCGCCAACTGCTTCACCGGCGCGTTCGGGTTCCAGACCACCCATCAGACCGCCGAGAAGGCCGCGGAGCTGCTCGGCGTGAGTGCCGGCGACATCGTGGTGTGCTCCACCGGGCTCATCGGCACCGGCGACGAGGTCTTCCGCGCGAAGGTTCTCGCGGGCACCGCCGCCGCGATCGACACGCTCAGCGCCGACGGCGGCGTCGCCGCGTCCGAGGCCATCATGACCACCGACTCGAAGGCCAAACGCGCCGTCGTCTCGCGCGACGGGTGGACGATCGGCGGCATGGCCAAGGGCGCCGGGATGCTGGCGCCGGGCCTGGCCACGATGCTCGTCGTGATCACGACCGACGTGGAGCTGACCGCCGCGGAGCTCGACGCCGCCCTGCGCCAGGCCACCCGGGTCACCTTCGACCGGCTCGACTCGGACGGCTGCATGTCGACCAACGATCAGGTGACCCTGATGGCCAGCGGGGCCACCGGGATCCGCCCCGACCTCGACGCGTTCGCCGCTGCCCTCACCGATGTGTGCCAGGGCCTCGCCGAGCAGCTCCAGGCCGACGCCGAGGGCGCGAGCCACGACATCCGCATCCAGGTCATCGGAGCCGCCGACGAGGACGACGCGGTGACCGTGGGGCGCTCGGTCGCCCGCAACAACCTCTTCAAGGCGGCGATCTTCGG
>JAUHYM010000154.1 GCA_030426515.1 Actinomycetes bacterium | reverse complement strand
GCCCACGTACCACACGGCGGCATTGTCGACCGACGACCTCGCCAAGGGGTACTTCGCGGACGAGGGCATGCTCGCGTACGTCAAGGGTGTTCAGCGCCGTGAGATCCGCGAGGGGATCGCCACGGTGAAGCACCAGAACATGGCGGGCTCCGACATCGGCGACAACCACAAGGAGTACTTCGCCGGGGACGCCGCGCTCAAGGCCGGCGGCAAGGACAACACGATGAACCAGTTCGGCTGAGTCCACCGGCCCACCGTGAGGGGTTCCCGCTTCGGCGGGGACCCCTCACGCTATGTCAGGAGGTGGTGACCTGCGCGGTGCCGGTCGGGGCGTCGGGGCCCATCTCGGCGGCGATGCGGTTCGCCTCTTCGATGAGCGTCTGGACGATGTCCGCCTCGGGCACCGTCTTGATGACTTCGCCCTTGACGAAGATCTGCCCCTTGCCGTTGCCGCTGGCGACGCCGAGATCGGCCTCGCGCGCCTCGCCCGGGCCGTTGACCACGCAGCCCATGACGGCGACGCGCAGCGGGACGGTCATGTCCTTGAGACCCTCGGTGACGTTGTCGGCCAGCGTGTACACGTCGACCTGGGCGCGCCCGCAGGACGGGCACGAGACGATCTCGAGCGTGCGCTCGCGCAGATTGAGGGACTGCAGGATCTGATGGCCGACCTTGACCTCCTCGGCGGGCGGGGCCGACAGCGAGACGCGGATGGTGTCGCCGATGCCCTCCGAGAGAAGGATGCCGAACGCGGTGGCGCTCTTGATCGTGCCCTGGAAGGCGGGGCCCGCCTCGGTGACGCCGAGGTGCAGCGGCCAATCGCCGCGCTCGGCCAGCATCCGGTACGCCTTGACCATCACGACGGGATCGTTGTGCTTGACCGAGATCTTGAAGTCGTGGAAGTCGTGCTCTTCGAACAGCGAGGCCTCCCACACGGCCGACTCCACGAGCGCCTCAGGCGTGGCCTTGCCGTACTTCTCCAGCAGGCGCCGGTCGAGCGACCCGGCGTTCACGCCGATGCGCAGCGACACGCCGGCGGCCTTCGCGGCGGCCGCGATCTCGCCGACCTTGTCGTCGAACTGCTTGATGTTCCCCGGGTTCACCCGCACCGCGCCGCAGCCGGCGTCGATCGCCTGAAACACGTACTTCGGCTGGAAGTGGATGTCGGCGATCACCGGGATCTGGCTCTTCTTCGCGATGATGTGCAGCACGTCCGCGTCCTCCGGGCGAGGGACGGCGACCCGGACGATCTCGCAGCCGGACGCGGTGAGCTCGGCGATCTGCTGAAGCGTGGCATTGATGTTGTTCGTGGGCGTCGTCGTCATCGACTGCACGGTCACCGGCGCATCGCCGCCGACGGCGACCTTCCCGACCTGGATCTTGCGGGACTTGCGACGCGGAGCGAGGGTTTCGGGCCCCTTGGGCATTCCGAGATTCACAGCAGGCACGCTCCCACACTACGCCGCGGTCGATGAACGGGCGCTGAGATCCTGGCGCGAACGCACGTGGGGCCGGGAGCTCGCGCTCCCGGCCCCACGCGTGTCCGGCGGGCTCAGAGCCCGGCCACGCGGTCCTCCGGCGCCTCGAGGCCCGGGTTGGCCTCGAGGTAGGCGACGAAGTTCGCCAGGTCCTCGGGACCGCCCAGCAGGTTGGTGCCCGCGGTGAACGCCGTGAACTGGTCGCCGCCTTCGGCGAGGAAGTTGTACATCGCCACGCGGTACGTCTCCCCCATCTCGATCGGCGCGCCGTTGAGCATCATGCTGCTCGCGACGACCTTGGAGCCCACCGGCTGGGTGTCGTCCCAGGTGTATGTGAAGCCCTCGGAGACGCCCAGCGCGAGGTACTCGCGACTGCGGCCGGGCACATACTGCTGCTCGAGCGCCTCCTTGATCTGCGCACCGGTCATGTCGATCGACACGAGGAGGTTGCCGAACGGGTTCACGTCGTACGCGTCGGCGTACGTGATGGGTCCCTCGTCGAGCGAGTCCCGGACGCCGCCGACGTTCATGAACGCGATCTCCGCGCCGCCTTCGTCGGCACCATCGGTGCCGAACAGGATGGCGTCGGCAACGAGGTCGACCATCGGGGTCTCGATGCCGCGGTCGCCGCTGGCGTCGCCGGTGATGTCCTCGGCAGCGGTGCCGACCACGCGCGCGGCGATCGGCTCCGACAGCGCGTTCCACTTCTCGACGATCGCGGTCACGCCGGGGTCGGCGGCGACATCGGTGACGAGGTGGTTCTGCGCGGTGGTGGCGGCTCGATCGACGTCGCCGGTGCGGCGGTCGATCACGAGGCTCGTCTCGGTGACGATGCGACCGTACGACGCTGCCGACGTGACCAGGCGCGGGTCCCCGTCGGGGTCGTCGAAGTAGCAGACGTACGGGTTGTGCGTGTGGCCGGTGACGACCATGTCGATCGCCGCATCCATCTCGGTCGCGATGGTGGCGATCGGGTCGGACACGCCGACGCATTCGCTGTAGTCACCCGAGTTGAAGCCGCCCTCGTGCAGGAGCACGACGATGGCCTCCACGCCCATGTCCTGCAGCTTCGCGGCCTCGGCGTTGGCGGTCTCGACCTCGTCCGTGAAGGTGACGTCCGCGACGCCCGCCGGGCTGACGAGCGTGGGCGTGGCCTCGAGCGTCATCCCGATGAAGCCGATCTTCATGCCGGCGACCTTCTGGACGCTTGTTCCCGGCAGGAGCGTGCCGGAGTCGTCGTTGAGCTGGACGTTCGCGGCCAGCCATTCGAAGTCCGCCCCGGCGTAGGGCTCATCCGGGAAGTAGCAGCCGTCGACCGGGTGGCATCCGCCGTACTGCATGCGCAGCAGCTCGGTCGTTCCCTCGTCGAACTCGTGGTTGCCCACAGACGACACGTCCAGGCCGATGCCCACCTCGCCGAGGGTCTCCACGGACGGCTCGTCGTGGAACAGCCCCGACAGGAAAGGGGACCCGCCGATGAGGTCGCCCGCGGCGACCGTGAGCGAGCGGCCCTTGGGCGCCTCGGCGCGCAGCTCCTTGATCTTGGTCGCGAGGTACTCGCCGCCGCCGACGTCATTGGCGCCGTAGAAGTAGTCATCAGGATCGTCCTCGAGGACGTCGGGCGACTCGATGTGCCCGTGGTAGTCGTTGAACGACAGGATCTGGACGGTCTGCGTCGGTCCCGTGCCCTTGCCGTTGCCGGGGTCCTCCTTGCCCGGCTTCGCCAGGGCTGCTCCCGGCGCGGCGAGCACCAGCGTGGCGGTGGTGGCCGCGGCGAGGCCCCAGGCGAGGACGCGTCGTGATGGTCGGGTCATGCTGCACTGCTCCTTCATCGTTCGGCAGAGGCTCGTCCTCGCCGACTCGCGACACGCTAGAGCCTTGCGCGCCGTTCCGAAACGGGTTGCGCGGCACGATGCGAAGGCGTAGGGCGATGTTCGCCGTTCGTTCACGCCCGGGGGCCACGCCGTGGGCACGCGGCGGGGCCGGGGCGACGGCGGCCGTTGTGATAGTTTCGGCGCATGCTCGCACGCGCCATCTGGTGGACCACCGCATAGGCGGTGTGCGCGCACGACACAGACCGCCCCCGGGGCGGTCTTCTTCGTAGGGCGACCACCCCCGCCGACGAAAGACCGACATGACCGGGCCAGATTCCCCTCTCTCCCTGATCGACCTCGCTGCCTCCGGCGCGCCCGTCGCGCTGATCGCGCGGGACGACCAGACGGTCGAGGTCCTCACGGGCGAGGTCGTCGACGTCGACCTGCTCGCGGACATCCCCCTGCTCGATGCCGACGGCACCCCGCGCGAGGTCCTCGCGCTCGTTCCGTATCGCCAAGTGCGTGAGCGGGGCTTCGCGTCACACGACGACGGCGCCCCGCTGCGCTGTCTGCTGGTCGACGAGCACACCCGGATCGACCGCGCCGACGCACTGCGCGAGCTGCCCGCCGCCGCCGTCCCCCTGGCCGGCGCGGGCTTCGACATCCCCGACGAGGAGTACGCCGAGATCGTGCGGCGCGTGATCCGCGACGAGATCGGGCGCGGCGAGGGGGCCAACTTCGTCATCCGGCGCGACTTCATCGCCCAGGTCGGCGTGGATGCCCGCGTCGCCGCACTGACCTGGTTCCGCGCGCTGCTGGAGCACGAGCGCGGCGCGTACTGGACCTTCGCCGTCCTCACCGACGACCACGTGTGCGTGGGCGCCAGCCCCGAGGCGCACGTCGTGGCCCGCGAGGGTGTGGTGACGATGAACCCGATCTCGGGCACGTTCCGCCACCCCGCCGGCGGCGCCACCGTCGATACCCTCGCCGAGTTCCTGGCCTCGACCAAGGAGACCGAGGAGCTGTTCATGGTGGTCGACGAAGAGCTCAAGATGATGAGCGCCGTCTGCACCGACGGCGGACGCATCACCGGCCCGCACCTCAAGGAGATGTCGAGGCTCACGCACACCGAGTACATGCTCCGAGGGCGCAGCCGACTCGACCCTCGCGACATCCTGCGCGAGACGATGTTCGCCCCCACCGTCACCGGATCGCCGATGCAGAACGCGTGCACCGTCATCGCGCGACACGAGCCGACACCGCGCGGATACTACTCCGGCGTCGCGGCGCTGTTCACGCCCCGCGATCCCGCCGTCGGCCCGACCGCGGTCACCCACGACCTGGACGCCCCGATCCTGATCCGCACCGCATACATCGAGGACGGCACCCTCCGCGTGCCCGTCGGCGCGACCCTGGTCCGTCACTCCGACCCGTACGGCGAGGTCAGCGAGACCCACGGCAAGGCGGCCGGCGTCCTCGGCGCGATCGGCGCGGTTCCGCGCGACACCGCCGCCGAGGCAGCGGCGACGGTGGTCGCCGACGACGACGCACCCGCACCGCAGCGACTCCCCCTCGGCGACGATCCCGAGATCGCGGAGCTGCTGGCCTCACGCAACTCGCGTCTCGCGTCGTTCTGGATGAACCCGCAGGATGTCGATGGTGGCGGGCCGTTCGCCGGCCGCTCCGCGATCGTGGTCGACGCCGAGGACCGGTTCACGACGATGCTGGCGCACCAGCTGCGCCACCTGGGGCTGGACGTGACCATTCGCCTGTGGAGTGAGGTCACCGACGCCGAGATCGACACGGCCCCCCTGCTCGTCTCGGGCCCCGGGCCCGGCGATCCACGCGATCTCGACAGCGCACGCATGACGCGCATGCGTGAGGTCGTGCGTCGGCGGCGGAGCACGGGACACCCGCTGCTGGCGGTGTGCCTGAGCCATCAGATCCTGGCCGACAGCCTCGGGATCTCGCTCGAGCCGCTGGACGCACCGCACCAGGGCCTGCAGAAGACGGTCGACGTCTTCGGCGAACCCGCCTCGATCGGGTTCTACAACACGTTCACGGCCCGTGTGGCGGCGGGCGACAGCGGTCGGACCGAGGTCGAGATCGCCGCTGATCCCGACAGCGGCGACGTGTACGCGCTGCGCGGCGGCGGCTTCGCCTCGGTGCAGGGGCACCTCGAGTCGATCCTGTCGCGCGATGGCATGCGCACCCTGGAACGGCTCGTCGCCCACGCGCTCTCGCCCGTCGGCGCCTGAGGGCGGGCGCACGGCGCGGGTGCGCGGCGCGTCAGCGCGCGGAAGGTCTGCGCACCCGCGCGGCGACCAGGCGCTGCTCGGCACGATTGGCGGTGAGCTCGAGGGCGCGCAGGTCCGCGGCATCCGCCTCCGCGCCGCGTCCGGTCTGGCGCAGCAGATGCGCGCGCAGCGCGTGCCACAGGTGGTAGTCGACGAGCGCGGACTCGAGCGTGTCGAGCTCCTGGAGGCCGGCATCGGGGCCCGCGACGTGCGCGAGCGCGACGATGCGGTTGAGTCGCACGAGTGGCGACGAATCGCGTGCGGCGAGCAGGT
>JAUHYM010000153.1 GCA_030426515.1 Actinomycetes bacterium | reverse complement strand
TCGCCGTCGCGATGTAGCAGACCACGACGCCGCCCGGCGTCAGCGCGTCGGCGACCGCGTCGATGCACTCCCACGGCGCGAGCATGTCGAGGACGACGCGGTCGACCGATCCCGGCGCGACGGTGTCGGTCAGCTCGGTCGCCAGGTCGCCGACCACGACATCCCACCACGCGGGGGTCTCCCCGTGGAACGTCGCCACGTTCGCCTGTGCGACCTCGGCGAACTCGGCGCGGCGCTCGAAGGAGGTGAGGTGCCCGGTCGGCCCGACAGCGCGCAGCAGCCACAGCGACAGAGCGCCCGACCCGACGCCGGCTTCGACGACCCGTGCCCCGGGAAAGATGTCGGCGTCGGCGAGGATCTGGGCGGAGTCCTTCGGGTACACGATGGCCGCCCCGCGCGGCATCGACATCACGAAGTCGCGCAGCAGAGGTCGCAGCGCGAGATACTCGTGTCCCCCGCTGCCCGTGACCACCGAGCCATCCGGCTGGCCCACGAGCGCCTCGTGGCGGAGCACTCCGTGGTGCGTGTGGAGCTCTCCGCCGTCACGCAGAGTGATCGTGTGCAGCTTGCCCTTGGGGCCTGTCAGCTGCACACGATCGCCGACGCGGAAGGGTCCGCTGGGTCTCATGGGTTCATCGGTCATGGGGTCGTCCTTGCGTGAGTGTCGAAGAAGCCGGAGATGTCCTCGGCGGTGCGTCCCTCCAAGGACGACCACAGACCGGCCGCGCCGGAGCCTTCGAGAGAGATGATGTGGGGAACGCCGAGTGTGACCGTCCCCGCGGCCACCGCCGAACGGATGCCATTGGGCGAGTCCTCGATCGCGACGCACTCTCGCGCCTCGACGCCGAGCGCCGCGCATGCCTGCAGGTAGGGATCCGGGAAGGGCTTGGGGCGCGTCGCGTCGTCCCCGGCGACCACCACGTCGAACGCGTCGAAGTCGATGAGATCGACGACCGAGGTGGCCATGCGACGCATCGACATCGTCACCAGGCCGGTCTTGATCCCGGCGTCGCGAAGGCTGCGCAGGAGGTTCTGGGCGCCAGGCCGAAACGGCACGCCTCTGTGCGCCAGCTGAGCCATGACATCTGTGGTCAGCGTGTCGATGATCTCGCCGACGGGCATCTGCACGCCGGCGCGCTGGAAGACGCGCGCGGCATCCTCGAGTCCGAGTCCGACGAGCTCGAGGGACTGCTCGTGGGTCCAGCTGCCGCCGTGGCGTTCGACGAGAGGGATCTCGGCGGCCATCCAGTAGGGCTCGCTGTCGACAAGGGTCCCGTCCATGTCCCAGAGGACGGCCTGCGGTGCGCGTGCGTTCACCGAACCAGCCTAACGAGCGCGGTTCGCGCCGCGTGCGGGCGGCGTGCGCCTATCCTTGTGGAAAGCCCGCGCCGCGGGCGGAAGGGATGCGGGTGAACGGTCTCGGACGACGCGTACTGGTGACGGCCTTCGACGGATGGAACGATGCGGGCGAGGCAGCATCCTCCGCCGTGACGCTGCTGCGCGAGAGCGAAGAGTACGAGACGGTGTTCGCGGCCGACCCCGAGCTGTACTTCGACTACCAGTACACCCGCCCCACGATCGGGATCGATGCCGACGGGCAGCGTACTCTCACCTGGCCGACCGCGCAGATCCTGCGTCCCACGAACCCGACCGGCCCGATCGAGCTGTGGATCCTGACCGGCGTCGAGCCGGCGCGGGCGTGGCAGGCGTTCGCCGCGGAGCTGATCGACATCGCGCTGCGCGAAGACATCACGGGCATGATCGCGCTCGGATCGATGATGTCCGACGTGCCCCATACGCGACCAATCTCGGTGTTCGCGGGGAGCGACAACGAGGGACTGCGCACGCAGATGGCGATGGAGCGCAGCACCTACGAGGGGCCCGTCGGCATCCTCAGCGTGCTGACGCACACCGCCGAGTCGGCAGGCATCCCCACAGCGCACCTGTGGGCGAGCGTTCCGCACTACGTCGCCGGCCACACGCCGTCGCCGAAGGCGTCGCTCGCGCTTCTGGAGCGTCTCGAGCAGGTCGTGGGGTGTGTGATCGACAAGGCGGATCTGTCTCAGCAGGCCGCCGTGTGGGAGGCATCCATCGACGCGGCTGCGGCGGACGATGACGAGATGACGGAGTACATCCGCCAGCTGGAGCAGACCCGCGACACGTGGGACGCTCCGGAGGCGTCCGGAGATGCGATCGCTCAGGCCTTCGAGCAGTACCTGCGGCGCGACGGCGACGGGCGCGGTCGGCCAGGCCGCGACGACCCTCGCCGCTGAGCCGCGCTCAGTACGCGTCGATGACGCCGAGGGACAGCAGCACGAGGAGCACGGCGCCCAGCGCCACGCGGTAGATCACGAACGGCATGAAGCTGTGCTTCGAGATCCACCCCATGAAGGCTGCGATGACCACGAGCGCGACGACGAAGGCGATGCCCGTCGCGACGGCGGTCTCGCCGAGGGTGAAGACCCCGGGCTCGTCCCACGACTTGAACAGCTGGTAGAAGCCGCTGCCGAACACGGCGGGAATCGCCAGCAGAAACGCGTAGCGCGCGGCGGCGGCTCGCTCGTACCCCATCAGGAGTCCCGCGGTGATCGTCCCGCCCGAGCGCGAGACGCCGGGGATCAGGGCCATGGCCTGAGCGAACCCGTAGATGATGCCGTGAGGAACCGTCAGGTCATCGAGCTTGCGGCGCTTGGCGCCGATCAGGTCGGCGATGCCGAGCAGGATGCCGAAGAGGATCAGCATGCTGGCGATGATCCACAGCGAGCGGAACGTCGTCTCGATCTGATCCTGGAAGAGCAGGCCCAGAACCACGATCGGGATCGATCCGATGATGATCAGCCATCCCATGCGGGCGTCGGGGTCGTTGCGGGGCGCCTTGCCGACCAGCGCACGGAACCACTGCCCGATGATGCGCACGATATCCCGCCAGAAGAACACCACCACGGCTGCTTCGGTGCCGATCTGGGTGATCGCGGTGAACGCGGCTCCGGGGTCCTGTGCTCCGGGAAGGAACTCCCCCAGGATCCTCAGGTGGGCGCTGGAGGAGATGGGCAGGAACTCGGTGAGTCCCTGCACCAGACCGAGGATGATCGCCTCGATGAGCATGGGTGGCCTTTCGGTGCGGTGTCAGCCGCGCGAGGTCAGCGGTCGGGCGGGTCAGCAGGTGAGCAGGAAGTCGGTGAGCACGTCACGCCCGAACTCGAGCGCATCGGTCGGCACGCGCTCGTCGACGCCGTGGAACATTCCGGTGAAGTCCATGTCGACCGGCAGGCGCAGCGGTGCGAATCCGTAGCCGGTGATCCCCAGCGCGGCCAGGGCCTTGTTGTCGGTGCCGCCCCCGAGCAGATACGGCAGGACCGGGACGCCCGGGTCGTGGCGACCGAGGGCCCCCACCATCGATTCGATGAGGGCGCCTTCGAACGGCACTTCCAGTCCGATGTCGCGGTGCACGACCTCGATGTCGACATCGGGGCCGATCACGCGCTGGATCTCGTCGAGCGCGTCGGCTTCGGTGCCAGGAAGGACACGAACGTCGATGAGCGCTTCGGCCCGATCGGGAATCACGTTGTGCTTGTACCCGGCGGTGAGCCCGGTCGGGTTCGTGGTCGTGCGCAGGCTGGAGCGGAGGAACGACGCGGCAGGGCCCGTCAGTGCCGCCAGCGCATCGGGGTCGGCCTCCGGCGCGTCCCCGATGCGCGCGAGCTCTCGGAGCATGCGGTCCGTGGTCGGCGTGACGGTCAGCGGCCAGGGAGTGCGCCCGAGCGCTGACACGGCCTCTGCGAGGCGCGTCACGGCGTTGTCGCTGTGGTGCGCCGAGCCGTGGGCCGCGCGACCGTGGGCGACGAGGCGGATCCAGAGCAGCGCCTTCTCCCCCACTTGCAGCAGATACGCCCGGGTGCCCGCCACGCTGACCGAGTACCCGCCGACCTCGCTCACGGCTTCCGTGGCTCCGGCGAACCACTCGGGCCGGTCGCGCACGACCAGTTCAGAGCCCTCCACGCCGCCGTTCTCCTCGTCGGCGAAGAAGGTCACGATCACGTCGCGCGCGGGCTGCCGCCCGCTGCGCAGCAGATCGCCGACGGACGCCAGGATCATGGCATCCATGTCCTTCATGTCGACGGCGCCGCGTCCCCACAGCATCCCGTCGCGGATCTCGCCCGCGAACGGATCGACCTGCCAGTCCTCGGCGACCGCGGGGACGACGTCGAGATGCCCGTGCAGGACCAGCGCCGGGCGGTCGCGGTCCGCGCCCGGTACGCGCGCGCACACGTTGGTTCGGCGGCTGATGGGCTCGAAGTAGTCGACCTCCAAGCCGAGGGACTCCAGGTGAGCACCGACGAACTCCGCTGCCTCGCGCTCTCCGCGCGAGCGCCCGCCGCCGAAGTTCGTCGTGTCGAACCGAATGAGGTCGCGGGCGAGCCGCACCACTTCGGGCAGGGCGGGCGCGGACGCCTCGGTCGTCGACATGCGGTCAAGGCTACCCGCTGCCATGGGTCCTCGATGGCGGTCGGCCGAGGGCGGATGCGGGTGGTCCGAGAGAAACGTGATAGTGTCTTTCTTCGGCCGGTAACGGTCATTTCACACCTGCGCGGGTGGCGGAATAGGTAGACGCGCTAGCTTGAGGTGCTAGTGCCCGTATTAGGGCGTGGGGGTTCAAGTCCCCCCTCGCGCACAGCACGAAAAGAGCCCCTGCCTGGTTATCCAGGCAGGGGCTCTTGCTGTTGCCACCGTCACCCGACGGACACGCCGAACGCCGCACCGAGCGCGTAGGTGACCGCGGCGGCACCGAACCCGATGAGCAGCTGACGGAGGGCACGCGACCACGGCGGACCCCCTGAGAGCAGCCCGACCGTCGCTCCGGTGGCGAGCAGGGCCGTGCCGACGAGGACGAGGGCGAGCACGATCGCGACCAGCCCGCTCAGCCCGAAGATCCACGGGAGGACCGGGATGATGGCTCCGGAGGCGAAGAAGAGGAAGCTCGAACCCGCCGCAGCCCAGGCGCTGCCGACGACCTCGTGGTCGCCGCCGGCCTCGGTGCGTCCGAGGGGCGCGGCGTGCGCCTCGAGGGCGGTGAGCCGCTCTCGTGCGTGGAGGTAGGCCTCGTCGGCCGCCATCCCGCGGGCACGGTAGACCAACGCGAGTTCGTTCGCGTCGATATCGAGGTCCGGCAGGATCTCCGCCCCGAAGTCATTGGGCTCGGTGGCGGCGAGCAGTTCGCGCTGCGATCGGACAGAGACGAACTCCCCCGCCCCCATCGACAGCGCCCCGGCCAACAGGCCCGCGATACCGCTGAACAGGACGAACTGGGGGGCGACGCCCGTCGCCCCAATGCCCATCACCAGGGCGAGGTTCGACACCAGACCGTCGTTGGCCCCGAACACCGCGGCACGAAATGTGCCGGACAGTCGCCGCCGTCCGCGGGCGGCGAGCCCCCGCACGACCTCACTGTGGATCTTCTCGTCGGCGCGCATCGCCGGAGTCGCGTGCGGGTCGTCGTCGTACGGCGAACGCTGCTCGGCGTTCTGCGCGAGGGCGAGAACGAAGATCGATCCGAAGCGGCGGGCCATCCACGCCAGCAGTCGGGTGCCGGTGGATGCCCGCGGGAGCCGCGCGGGCTCGCCGTCGAGCAGCGCCAGCCAGTGCGCCTCGTGACGTCCCTCGGCGTCGGCGAGTGCGACGAGGATCGCGCGTTCCTCGCCCGATCTGCGCGCGGCGAGCTCACGGTAGACCCGTGCCTCCGCGCGCTCGTTGACGAGGTACTGCGCCCATCGTCGTCGGTCCCGGGCGGTGGGCGGCAGCGGGTCGGTCACGAGGCTCCTCCGGACGTCGGGTCGTTCCGAGGCTATCCGCGCCGAAGGTCGCGCCCGTGCGCAGG
>JAUHYM010000152.1 GCA_030426515.1 Actinomycetes bacterium | reverse complement strand
CGGGTCGCCCAGCGCCTCGCGGGCGACGAGCGGGCGATCGTCCTGGGCACGCGGGCATTCACCGGCCCCGTCCCGTGGCGCAGCCGATGGGGCAACCGCGCGAGCAGCGCCGCGTTCGCGCTCGCGGCGCGACAGCGGGTGGGTGACACCCAGACGGGCCTGCGCGGACTCCCGGCCGCGGCGCTGCCGTGGGCGTCGTCCGTGGCGGGCGAGCGGTTCGAGTACGAGTTCCGCATTCTGCTGCACGCGCGCGCGGCCGGATTCAGCCTCGTGGAGGAGCCGATCGCGACCGTGTACGAGGCCGGCAACGCGTCGAGTCACTTCCGCCCGGTCGTCGACTCGCTGCGCGTGTGGGCGCCACTGCTGCGATTCGCCGGGTCGGCGATCCTCGCCTTCGCCCTCGACACCGTCGTGCTGCTGGTCCTCGCGGCCGCGACCGGGTGGCTGCTGTTCTCGGTGGTCGCCGCACGCCTGGTGAGCGCCTCGATCAACTTCGCCATCAACCGCCATCTCGTCTTCGCGCGCGGCCGGGACGTGCCGTGGCGCACCGCCGCCGCGCGCTACCTGTCGCTGGCCGCCGTGCTGCTGGCGGCGAACTTCGGTCTTCTCACCGCGCTCACCGACACCGGCATGGCGCTGTGGGCGGCGAAGGTGCTCACCGATGCGACCCTGTTCGTCGTGAGCTTCGCCGTGCAGCGGGCCGTCGTGTTCGCCCCACCCGCGGCTGCGCCGGCGTCCTCCCATCCGAATCGTGTTCCGCTCCGAATCTCTGATGCGCGGGAATGAAACCCGTCGCGGGTTGGTTGCACCTATTTCCGGCGGACGACCGGACCGCCGGTGGAGGAGATCGTGGGTAAGAACTACGTCGACATCGAAGACGACCGCGGTGACGTGCTGCGGTACCGCAAGCACGCCAACGGACGTGGCTTGATCGCGCACGGCGCGAAGGTCCACGCGAGCGCGCACGTCGAACCCGGCGCCTACGTGGAGCCCGGCGCGCAGGTCGCCGAGGGCGCGCGGGTCGCGCGCGGCGCCTGGATCGAACGCGACGCGTTCGTCGGCCCCGAGGCAAGGATCGACGCGCACGCGCACGTCGGACCCGGCGCGCGCATCGGCGCCAAGGCGCACATCGGCGTTCGCACCCAGGTGGGTGCGGGGGCGCGCGTCGCAGGATCCGCCCTCATCGGCGACGACGAGCGCATCGGCGACAACACCACCGTGGCCACCGACGACCGAGGGTACTGGCAGGCCGCATAGTGGCCGCACCCGTCGCCGGAACCGTCAGGCGAACAGGAACAGCACGAAGCCGATGAGCGGCAGCGTCCCCTGGATCAGCGCCGCCCGCAGGTAGCCGGCGCCGGTGGTGAGCAGGACGAGCGCGGCCGCCGCCATCGACCCCAGCGAGAACAGCGTGAGCGCTCGCCCGGCGATCTCGGCGGGGGCATCCGGTCCGCCCGCCCAGAACAGCACGATTCCGAGGATCGCCCCGATGGCGAGGAACAGGTTGTAGAACCCCTGGTTGTAGGCCATCGGGCGGATCACGTCGGCCTGCGCCTGCTCGCGCACTCCGAAGCGGCGCCAGACGCGCGGTCGCGTCCACTGGACGCTCTCCATCACGAAGATGTAGACGTGCAGGAGCGCGGCGAGCGCGGCGAGCACCGTGGCGATGATGGCGATCATGATGCCGACCCTAGCGCCCGCCCACGGCGGTGTCACCGGTACGCTGGCGTCGGTCAGGAGGTGCCGGATGCCGCGGAACACTCCGCCCCGAAAGGGCGGCAAGGGCTCGCCCGCCCGGGGCCGCCCGCGCGCGAAGAAGCAGGGCGGCGCCCGCCCCGCGGCACCCGCTCAGCGCGCACCCGCACGAGAGACTGCCGCGCGCGTGCCGCGAACCCCGGCACCGCCGTTCCGCCTCGGCGCCGTCGCCGGCGCCACCCCCGGCACGTGGATCGACCGGTGGGAGTCCCGGCGGGCGGTCGCGGGACGCGGTCCGCTGGAGCTGCTGCCGATCGCCGTCGCCGAGCAGCGCGATGCGCTCATCGAGCATCGCGTCGACGCCGCGATCGTGCGCCTGCCGATCGAGCGGGACGACCTGAGCGTCATCCCGCTGTACGACGAGCAGCCGGTGGTGGTCATGAGCGTCGACAGCGCGCTCACTGTCGCCGATGATCTGGGCACAGACGACCTCGCCGGCGAGGTCGTGATCGTGCCGGCCGACGACGTGCTCGCGATGCCGGCTCCCGCGAGCACCCTCGCCCCGGCCTTCGCCGCACCCGCCACCACCGAGGACGCGATCGCCACGGTGGCGACCGGGGTGGGGGTCGTCATCGTCCCGATGTCGCTGGCGCGGCTGCACCACCGCCGCGACGTCACGTTCCGCCCCTACCGCGACGGCCCGCTCTCGCCGGTGGCGCTGGCCTGGGTCGCCGCGCGCACGACCGACGACGTCGAGGCGTTCATCGGCATCGTGCGCGGTCGCACCGAGAACAGCTCGCGCGGCTGACCGCATCCCCCGCGGACGAGAGCGGGGGATGTCGCCGACCTGGGTCTCTGCGACATCCCCCGGGATTCGATGTCCGAACGGTGCCTCCCCACGAGCCTCCGCTCCACGCTCCCAGCAACGGGGCCGCGGCCCCCCGGATGCGATCCCGTCGCGCGTGTCATCGTTTCCGAAGACCAGGAGCGGCGGCGTGCGGCGCTGATACATCCCCTCCGAGATTTTTCTCTGCGACATTCGACCACGGCCGCGGCGCGGCTCACGAGGCGGCGTCAGATCGCCCGTAGCGCGCGACGAGGCGCCCTTCGGCCTCGCGCAGCAGGCGGATGCGCCGGCTCACGGGCACGCCGTCGCCCCGGGTCGCGAGCGGTGTCACGAGCACGCGGGCGAGCATCGCGGCGGCGAAGGGCGCGGCGAAGGAGGTCCCGCTCCAGATCGCGAAGCCGCCGCGGAAGTCGTCGACATCCATCGTCTCCCGCACGGGATGCGGCAGGGCGATGACGGCCTGCGCGCCGCCGTCCAGCGGCGGATAGGCGCTGTGCACATCCACCCCCGGCACGTAGACGTGCACCCAGGGTCCGTGGTTGCTGAACGAGGCGACCTCGCCGTGGCGATCCGCCGCGCCCACCGCGACGTGCGGTGCGCGCGTCGCGGAATCCGACTGCTCCCACGCCGCCGCGGGGAACGTCGGGCGATCGATCCCCTCGTTCCCGGCCGAGCACACCACCGCGCACCCGCACTCCCGCGCCCGGCGCAGCAGTTCGACCAGGGCGCGATCCAGCAGATCCGACGGGTGCGCGTCGTAGGAGCTCAGCGACAGGTTGAGCACGTCGATGGTCACACCGCCCTCGTCCGCCGGCAGCAGCATCCCCTTCACCAGGGTGCGCACCGCGTAGAAGAACGCCCCCTCGCGCACAGTGCCGTCGCTGTCGGTGACGCGTGCCGTCACGATGTCCGCGTCCGGACACACCTGGCGCACGATGCCGGCGATGAAGGTCCCGTGCCCCGAGACCGCGTCGATCTCGCCGTCGAGGACACCCGTCACATCCCCCACGGTGTCGGGGTCGGTGTCGGGATCGGTCAGCCCGATCACGGCGCCGTCCACCGCGGGCGACCGCGTCACCACGTCGTCGTCGAGCCACGGGTGCACGCCGCACCCGGTGTCGAGCACGGCGACGACGGGCCGCCGGCCCCCGCGGCGTACGGTCACGGTGCGCCGCGGGGGCGGTCCCGCCCATGCGGCGACCTGGCGCACGCCCGAGCCCGGTGAGCGATCGAGGGTGAGGATGTAGTCGAGCGACACCCCCGTGACATCCGGGTCGTCGAGGGTCGCGTCGCGCAGCCGGCGCGCATCGATCGGATGCCTCGTGCCGGAGTCTGAGCGCGAGGCGATCTGAGCGCGGTAGACGGTCGGCAGGTCGTAGCGCTCGCGTCCGCGCGCCGCACGTGAGAGCGCGGTGGCGACGTCGAGGTCCGAGCCGTCGAGGTTCCGCAGCGCCACGTCCCAGCCCAACGCGCTCGCAGCGCGGCGCAGCCCGCGCATCGCCTGGTCGAGTCCGTCGCCGCCGGCCACCAGCAGGTGATCCGGGTCGTACCCCTCGCTCATCCGCATCGCCCCTTCAGAATCCCGCACCATGGCACTGGAACGGCGCGACGATCCCGGTGCGTGCCGAGGCGGAGGCCAGTGCCTCTGCCGGCGGCAGACCCGCCGCGAGCCCGCCGTGCACGCTGCCGAGCAGCTCGCACGCGAGATCGTCCGCGACGACCACGGGCGCCGCGATCACCGTGCACGTCCCGGCGTGCAGCCACACGCGTGTCATGCCCACCGCCTCCTCGCCCCAGCGCACCGAAGACCGACCGACCTCGCACGCCGACAGCACCACCGTGCGGGGCACCGGGGCGATCAGATCGATGTCGTAGCCGAACAGCGCCCCGTCGGCGAGTTCGAGACCCGAGAACATCGGGTTGTCGATGGCATGGCGGCCGTGGGCCGCGATATGCAGCACGTCGGCCCGCCCCGACAGCTCGGTCACCGCGGCGACGGTCGCCTCGGCGCCGGTGACGGACGTCGAGGTCGCCCAGGCGGAAGCGGCGACGGCGGCCTCCTCCTCGCCGCGCGCCACGCGCGGCCCGACGGCGAAAGCGGCAGCCCGCGGCGGCGCGTCGGCGGCGCGCCGCGCCATCCACGCCGTCGCCGACACGGGAAGAGTGAACACGCGATCACGCAGGTGCGGGATCATGCTCCACGGGATGCCGTTGAGCACACCGGGCACCGTGATGACCAGCCGCCGGGCGCTCGTGGCCGCCAGCGGGCCTGCCACCAGCGTCTCGCCGAGGACGGCCAGCCGCGCTTCGCCCGATCGGCGCACGATCTCTGCCATCGGGCCGGACCGCACCGACGCCGCGATATCCAGGTCGGCGCGCAGTCCGCGCAGCGCGCCGCGCACGATCGGCCAGTCCGGGATGTCGACGACGCGTGCGTCGTCGGCCGTCACGACCACGCACGAGACCCTCTCGGCGCTCCACACGTAGGCGAGCACGGCGGTGTCGGCGTCGAGCTCGGCCTGTGCGCGCTCGAGTGATGCGTACTCCTCGATGCCGCGCGACCCGGTGCCGCGCCACTGCCGGTGCCGCACCCGCTCGCGCAGCGCGGAGGCGCGCGGCTGCGCCAGCCAGTCATCGCCGTCGGCCTCGGAGCGCAGCATGCGCAGCTCGGCGAGATCGGCAGCGAGGTCCGGATCCCGCGGCGGGCGCACCGGCGAGATGCGCTGCG
The DNA here is from genome assembly GCA_030426515.1 of Actinomycetes bacterium. Classification (GTDB taxonomy): domain Bacteria; phylum Actinomycetota; class Actinomycetes; order Actinomycetales; family Microbacteriaceae; genus Microbacterium. The sequence continues at coordinate 616 of JAUHYM010000152.1, read as the reverse complement.
CGAAGTGGCGGGCGCGCTCGGACCACTCGAACAGCAGGTCGGGGCGGCCGGAGCGCATCGCCGAGGTGAGTCCCGACATCATGAGCGGGCGGCCGTGCATCGTCACCGCGGACTGCAGGTCGAGGCTCGCGAAGGCCGACTGCCAGCCCGAGAGCTCATCGAGGCCCGCCGCGGCGTGCCGCCGCGCGGCGACCTCGCGTCCGTCGGCGAGCGCGCGCTCGGTGCGCACGCGGTGGGCGAGGAGCCGGACGTCGATCGGGGCGCGGTCGGGGAGGCGCAGCGGGCGCCGCCGGGTGGAGACGTCGTGCAGCTGCACCGCGAGGTCCACCGCCGTGGCGTCGGCGCGCAGGCCCTGGCCGCGCAGCGCTGCGGTGATCCGGCCGATCTCGGCATCGTCGGGCAGGCGATGCGCCGTCGGCGAAGCCACGCCTGTGCGGTCGACGACGCCCCGGGCGAGCTGCGCGCGAATCCGGACGGCGTCCGCGCGCGCCGCCCAGGCGTCGCTGCCGATCCCGCGGAAGCGACGGGCCGCCGAAGCGGCGGTGCGGGCGGCGGCGGCGGGGTCGTGGGCCAGCAGGGAGCGCGCGAGATGCACCTCCGCCTCCCCGCGCGCCTG
>JAUHYM010000151.1 GCA_030426515.1 Actinomycetes bacterium | reverse complement strand
CGGGCATCGCGTCCACGATCCGCGCGGAGGCATCGCGCGGGCTGCGGTCATCATGCTCCCCGCGGATGACGAGTGTCGGCGTCGGGATGCCGGGCAGGTCACCGCGCAGGTCGACGGCCATCGCGTCGAGCAGCGCGAGCGTCGTCGCGGGCCGCCAGCGGTCGATCGCCGCGCGCGCTCGCCGGCGTCGGTCCGGCTCCGATCCGGCGGGATAGACGGTGTCGAGGAATCCGTCCGCCCAGACATCCGGCGGCTGGGAGGCGCTCTCCGTCATCGCGGCAACACGCGCGGCGACCTCGTCGGGTGGGAGAGAGCCCGCCCAGCCCGCGTAGGGGCCGATGAGCACCAGCTGCGCGAACACGTCGGGTGCGCGCCGTGCCGCGAGCAGCGCCAGCACCGAGCCGAGCGAGAATCCCGCGAGCGTCGCCTCCTCGGCGCCGACCGCGCGGACGAACCCGACCACCACATCGGCCCAGTCGTCGGCGGTCCACTCGCGGGGAACATCACCCGACCGCCCGCACCCGGGGGCATCCCACGCGATCACGTCCCACGTGGCGGCCAGGGCCTCGAGATCCTCCGCCCACAGGGTGGAGTCCTCGAGACCGCCGTGCAGCAGGACGAGCGACGGGCCGCGGCCGCGTCGTCGGTACGCGATGCGGCACCCCGCGACCTCGACGGCGTCCACGGTGCCGAGGCTACGCTCACCGCCGTCTGCTCGCTATGCGGTCGCCCGGAATGAGGAGCGCCGAGGCGACCGCCAGCAGCGTGATGACCGCGACGACGGTGAACGCCTCGCCGAACGCGGCGGGATTCGGCTCGTCGGAGTGCCAGACGAGCACCGCGGCGATGAGCGCCGCCCCCACCGCGCCGCCCAGCTGCCGCGCGACGACGTTCACGCCGGTTGCAGAGCCCACCTGATCGGCGTCGACCACATCGACGATCACGTTGATGAGGCCCGCCGAGGCGGTGGCGATCCCGGCCCCCACGAGCACCGTTCCGCCGATCATCCCGAACAGCTCCCGCGCGCCCGCGAGCATCCACAGCGCGCCGCCGGCGGCGAGCACCGTGCCGAGAACGACGGGCAGACGCGCGCCCATCCAGCGGCGCAGGATGCCGGCGAGCGGACCGACGACGAGCATCGTGACGGTCGCGGGCAGCAGGAGCAGGCCGGCCGCGGTCACGGTCGCACTCAGGCCGTCGGCGGGAGCCGCCGAATTCGGCGCCTCGGCGAACGCGGGCACGAGCACCAGCATCCCGAGCAGTGCCGCCCCGATGAGAAAGGCGGTGAGGTGGGTGGACCACACCTGCCGACGGCGCAGTCCCTGCGGGCCGATCAGCGGGTCGGGGCTGTGGCGCTCGCGGCGACGCCACCAGCCGAGCGACACGACGGCGACGGCGACGCAGCCGCCCACCCAGGCGACCGGATACGGCAGGCGCGGGGCTTCGGTCACGGCGAGGAGGATCGCGACGACGCCCACCGCGAGAGCGATCGCGGCACGCGCATCGATGTGCACGCCGTGGACGCGCGGCACGTGCCGCAGCGACACGACGAGGACGACCTCGGCGAGCGCGACGACCAGCAGTGGCACCCAGGACAGGGCGCGCAGACCCAGGTTGTCGGCGAGCAGACCCGAGACGACGACGCCGAACCCGATCCCGGTCGCGTACGTGGCGGTGACCAGGCCGACCGCGGATGCGCGGTCGCGGTCGGGCACAATGTTGCGCACGATCGCAACGGACAGGGGCAGGACCCCGCCGCCCAGCCCCTGGATGGCGCGGGCGACCACCACCCACCCGATGGTCGGGGCGAGAGCGGCGAGCAGCAGGCCGGCCCCCACGATCGGCAGCAGCACGAGCAGCACGCGGCGCGCGCCGTACCGGTCGCCGATCCGCCCGATGAGGGGGGTGGTGGCGACGGCGACGACGAGGACGATGGTGAGGGTCCAGCTGGCCTCGGCCGTCGTCGTCTCGAACGCCTCGGCGGTCATCCCGATCACGGGCGCCGTCATCGACTGCGGCAGCGTCGCGCCGAGGGTCGCGAGAACAAGGCCCGCGACCACGATCGCGGCACGCGGGCTGGTGCGCAGCGGCGAACCGGGGGAGGTCATCCGCCGATCAGCCGACCATAGCCCCGGCGGCGCCGGCGATGTAGGGGAGCAGCCAGATCGCCCACACGATCACGCTGAACCGGTGGAACGCGTGCAGGGCGCGCTCGTCGCGCCGCAGGAGCACGACGATCGCCCAGATGAGGTGCACCGCCATGAGGACGATCGCGAGGGTCCCGGTCCAGGCCATCAGCGTGTTGAGCCCGCTCGCCTCGATGCCCTCGGCGCGGCGCTCGCCGGCGATGGCAGACATCATCAGCGTGCCGGTGACATCGGCTGCCAGCCCCAGACCGAAGAACGCGACGTGCCACCATTTCAGCATCTTCTGGATGCGCTCCGCCCAGACGCCGATCGTGTAGAACACCAGCGCGAGGGTGATGATGACGATGGCGGCGGGCAGCATGCGGGCTCCTTCGGCGGTCGGATGCGGCGAGTCTAGCGAGGGGGATGCCACGGCCCCGGCACGCCCGCGGTGCGGCGGCACCCGGGCGGGAGGCCGCCACCGGGCGATGTCGGAGGGTCATCGTAGATTTGTTCTATGGACGAGATGACGCCCCGCCGGCTCGACGCGGACGAAGCGCTCGCCATGGCGTTCGCCGAGGTCGAGCAGCACCAGTACGACCTGAACCGTCGGGCTGCCGCCCGCGCGGCGGCGCTCGCGTACGCCTTCGAGTGGGCGCGTACGCATCCCTACGTGTACGCCCTGCCCGGCGAGATCGACCCCGAGGGGATCGCGGTGCGCAGCGCGGCGCTCGAGGCATCCGCGCGGCTGCACCTGTCGGAGAATGCGGTGCGCGCGCTCGCCGGCACCGCACAGGTCGCGCAGGAGCTGCTGCCGCTGCTGTGGCGCCGTGCGCGCGAGGGCTTCGCCGCCCTTACGCAGATCGAGACGGCGGTCGGCCTGCTCGGTCCCTTCGCCGGGCGCCGCGAGGCGATCGGCGCGTTCGACGAGGCGCTCGCTGAGCTGGTCATGGACACCTCGCCGGCCGCGTTCCGCCGGCGCGCGCAGACGCTCGCGCGACGCCTCGCCCCCGAGCCTTGGCCTGCCCAGCACGCGCGAGCCCGCGCCACGCGGCACGTCGTGCTCGAACCGGGGGAGGACGGCATGTCGACGTTCCACGCCAAGGCGCCCACGATCGAGGCGCGTGCGGCGATGCGCCGCCTGACCGCGACCGCCAAGCGCATGACGCGCGAGGAACGCCGCGGCCGCACACTCGATCAGGTGCGTGCCGATCTGTTCGTGGCCTGGCTGCGCGGGGAGGGCACCCCCACGGCGGTGAAGACCAAGGTGTTCGTGACCGTTCCGCTCGACAAGCTGGGGGAGAAGGCGCAGGCGAGCGTGCGCCGCGACATCGCGCCGGAGACCGGCATCGACCTCAGCCGTGAGGCACAGCTGCTCGGCGACGGGCCGATCGACCACCTCACCGGCATCCAGGCGCTGCTCGACGCCGGCGCATTCACGCGGGTGATCACCGACCCGGTGACCGGTGTCGTCCTCGATATGGATCGGCGCGCCCGCACCGTCACGCGTGCGCAGCGCGAATGGCTCGCGCTCGTCCACGGCGAGTGCACCCGCGATGGATGCCACCGGCTCGCGGTCGACGCCGAGATCGACCACTGGATCGGGTTCCACAGCGACCAGCGGGGGCCGACGAACCTCGCCAACCTCCATCCGCTGTGCGCATCGGATCACCGCCTCAAAGACCGGACCTCGATTCGCTATCGACGGCGCAGCGACTCCACGGTGCAGTTGAGGTTCCCCACCTCGTACGAGACGCAGCGCGAACGCGACCCCGTGCCCCCACCTCCGGTCGACCCGCCGTTCTGAGCCTTGCGTCGTCACTGTGGCGCGACCCGCGTTTCGATCCGGTCCCGTCGGTGACGTGGCAGGCTGGAAGCCGTTCTGACCGCGTCATCGAAGGAGTCGACATGCAGCAGCGTCCCCTGGGTCGCACCGGCCACGAGGTCTCGGCGATCGGACTCGGCACGTGGCAGCTCGGCTCGGATTGGGGTGATGTGAGTGAGGATGACGCGACCGCGGTCCTCGCCGCGTCTGCCGATGCCGGCGTTACCCTCTTCGACACCGCCGATGTGTACGGCGACGGCCGCAGCGAGGCGATCATCGGGCGGTTCCTCGAGGGCGGTGATCGCCACGGCATCACCGTGGCCACCAAGATGGGCCGGCGCATGGCGCAGGAGCCCGAGAACTACGTGCTCGACAACTTCCGGGCCTCGACCGACCGGTCGCGCCGCAACCTCGGCGTCGACATGCTCGACCTCGTGCAGCTGCACTGCCCGCCCACGCAGGTCATCGAGAGCGCCGCGACCTTCGATGCGCTCGACCAGCTCGTCGCCGAGGGCGCGATCGCCGCGTACGGGGTCTCGGTCGAGACCTGCGCGCAGGCGCTCGCCGCGATCGCACAGCCCGGGGTGACCAACGTGCAGATCATCCTGAACCCGTTCCGGCTGAAGCCACTCGATGAGGTTCTGCCTGCTGCCGCAGCGGCTGATGTGGCGATCTTCGCCCGCGTGCCGCTCGCGTCGGGGCTCCTGTCGGGGAAGTACACCGCGGCGACCACGTTCGCCGAGAACGACCACCGCACCTACAACCGGCACGGTCAGGCGTTCGATAGGGGCGAGACCTTCTCGGGCGTCGAGTTCGACACCGGTCTGCGTGCCGTCGCCGAGCTGTCGGCCGCGCTGCCCGAGGGTGTCTCTCTGCCGGCGGCATCCCTGGCCTGGGTCGCGTCGCGCCCGGGCGTGACCACCGTCATCCCGGGGGCACGCAACGTCGCGCAGGCCGAGTCGAATGCGGCCGCGGGCGCGCTGCTCGACGGCGAATTCGACCTAGACGTGTTCGACGCCGCGGTGCGCGATGTCTACGACCGGTACCTGCGCGCCGACATCCACCCGCTCTGGTGAGGTGACCAAGGCCCTCGTGCGGTGTGGGCGGTCGTCGGTACGCTGTGGCGCATGAGCGACCTGGAGGTCCGTGTGACTGTGGGCGCGCCGCCCGAGGCTGTGTGGCGCGACTGGACCGAGCCGGCGGCGCTGGCCGCCTGGTTCTGGCCGTCACGTCTCGATGCGCAGGCGACGATCAGTCGCGAGACCGAGCGGTGGCGCATCCGCTCGGAGGTCGCCGGCATGGGCGTGAACGCGAAGATCCGCGCGTGGGATGAACCGAGGAGGCTCGAGTTGCTGTGGCGGTGGGATGGCGAGGAGCCCAACACCGAGGTCGTCGTGACGCTCGTTCCCGTCGATGACGGCACCGAGGTCACGGTCACTCAGGGCTCGTTCGATCGCGAGACCGACCGTGACGAGCACGTCCAGGGATGGAGCGACTGCCTGAAGCGGCTGGTGGAGCGGCACTGCGCATGAGATTCGCGTTCGACGCCGAGGTGTGGCGGTGGGAGGCCCGCGATGACTCCGCGTGGTTCTTCGTCTCGGTGCCCGAAGAGCTGAGCGCCGATATTCGCGAGGTTCCGCGCCCGCCCAAGGGCTTCGGGTCGGTGAAGGTGACCGCGCGCATCGGGGAATCGGAGTGGTCGACGTCGATCTTTCCCGACAAGGCGTCGGGTTGCTACGTGCTGCCGCTGAAGAAGGCGGTGCGCGAGGCCGAAGGAGCCGAGCTGGGCGCGATGGTGGCGGTCGAGATCGACACCTGGGACTGAGTACGGAATCACGTGGGCTCGCGTGTCGTGACCGAACCAAAACAATGAATTTCATTCCTGAGAATTGACAGTGAATGAGATTTCCCTCATGCTCATGGGGTGCCTCGCGCGCCCGTGTCGGGCTC
>JAUHYM010000008.1 GCA_030426515.1 Actinomycetes bacterium | reverse complement strand
TCGAGCGGCCAGCCCGTGTACGCCTCGGCGAGGAACCCGCGCCCCCGCTCGGACTCGACGAGGTAGTCCAGCTCGCCGCGCTGACGCAGTCGGTCGAAGTCGGTGGCGTCCGGGGCGATGTGCAGCATCTCGGTCATCCACCACGAGAAGTGCTGCGCCTTCCAGATGCGGTGCAGCGCCTTCGCCGGCCACGCATCGAGCAGACGGGCGTCGTTCTCGGTGAGCAGGGCGCGCAGTGCCCGCTCCAGCACGACGACGTCGGCGACGGCGAGGTTCATGCCCTTGGCGCCGGTGGGCGGCACGGTGTGGGCGGCATCCCCGACCAGGGCGGCGCGCCCGTGCCGCAGCTCGTGCGCGACGAAGCTGCGGAACCGCAGGATGTCGCGCTGGAAGATCGGCCCCTCCTTCAGCGTGGTCCCGGGAACCCGCGCCTGCAGCGCCTCCCACAGCTCGTCTTCGGACATCGCGTCGGGGTCGGCGTTCGGGTCGCACTGGAAGTACATGCGCTGCACGGTCTGCGAGCGCTGGCTGATGAGCGCGAAGCCGTCCGGCGAGTTGCTGTAGATCAGCTCCTCGGCGCTGGGCGGCGCCTCGGTGAGGATGCCGAACCAGGCGAACGGGTACTCGCGGAAGTGGCCGCCGGTCGACGAGCCCGTCACCGCTTCGCGCACGACTGACCGCGACCCGTCGGCGCCGACGACGAACTCGGCGTCGATCTCGAACGGCTGGTCGTCGGCGTCGACGGCGAACACCCGCGGGCGATCGGTGTCAGCGCCCTCGACGCGGCGCGCGGTCACGCCGAACCGCAGATCCTGCCCGCCGGCCAGACGTGCCGCGATGAGGTCCTTCAGCGCCTCGTGCTGCGGGTAGAGCCAGACGCCGCGGTCGACGGTGTTCTTGAAGTCGATCCGGTGACCTGCGCCGCCGAACCGCAGCTCGATGCCGTCGTGGCGCATCCCCACGGTGCGGGCGCGGGAGAAGTCGCCGAGCCCGTCGAGCACCTCGACGGTGTTCTGCTCCAGGATCCCGGCCCGGATCGTCGTCTCGATCTCCTCCCGCGTGCGCTGGTCGATCACGACCGATTCGATGCCGCTCTGTGCGAGCAGGTGCGAGAGGAGGAGCCCCGCGGGGCCGGCGCCGATGATGGCGACGCGGGTGCGAACGGTGGTGGTCATGTCGTCTCCTTCGACGGGACTGCGGGCGCGGGGTGGGCCGCTCTCAGTCTGTCGGTGGACGGCCCGCGCGTCCCTCGAAGATCCCATTCATCGGGAACTCGGATGCCGGCGCCCGTTGCGCCCCGCCGTCAGCGGCGGTCGCGCGACAGGGCCCGCTCGATGCCGCGCGATGCGGCGACCAGCGTGGCCACGGCATCGTCGGTCGGCGCGTCGCGCGGGAGGATGACCGACAGCGCCGCGACGACGACCCCGCGGTCGCGCACGGGCACGGCGACACCGGTCGACACCGTCTCGACGTACCCCGGTGCGACGACGTGCCCGCGCGAGCGGATGCCGGCGAGGACCTCGCGCAGCGCCGCGGGATCGGTGACCGTGGCCGGTGACACCGCTGGCAGGGGCTTCGCGAGCACGCGGTCGCGCACCTCGTCCGGAGCGTAGGCGAGCAGGACGAGCCCCGATGACGATGCATGCAGCGCGAGCCGGCCCGCGACGCGCGTGATGTTGGCGCCCGCGGCCGGGTGAGAGAGGCGCTCCAGGAACAGCGCTTCGTCCTGCTCGAGCACCGCGAGCTGCGTGTGCTCGCGGATCCGGGCCTGCACACCCTCCATGTACGGCAGCGCCGCCTGACGCAGTCGGAGTGCCGTCGACCCGCGCAGCGCGAGCTCCCACAGGCGCATCCCCAGCCGCACCCGGCGATCGTGGTCGCGCTCGAGCAGCCCGCTCGCGACCAGGTCGTCGACGAGCCGGTGGGCGGTGGACGAGGGGAGCCCCGCGCGACGGCCGATCTCGGCGGCGGTCTGCATCGTCCGCTCGGCGGTGAACGTGTCGAGCACGCGCACGAGGCGGTCGATCGCGGAGTCGCCGCTGGGCGAGTTGGCCATGCCTCCAGGGTGGCACGAGGCCCGCCGCTCAGGCGGGCTTGACGGCCTGCAGCGTGTACGTGAGCGGGGCGACGCCGGCGCGCCCGGCGAGTGCCCACTCGCCGTCGTCGCGCAGGGTCATCTGCCCGGGCAGTGCCTCCCAGGGCACGCTGTCGTGCTCGACGAGACCGGTGATGACCAGTCCCGCATCCAGCAGTGCGGTCACGATCTCGCCGATGCCGTGATTCCACTCGTACGTCCGCGTGTGCGCGAGCGGGCGTTCGACGTCCACGTAGGTGCTGTCGTCGTCCCAGGGCAGGGGCTCCGGCTGCTCGAAGTAGGCGAAGCGCAGGTGCAGATCGTCGTCGAGGGTCTCGTCCATTGTCCACAGGATGGGGTGGCCCTCGCGCAGGAAGAGTCGTCCTCCCGGGGCGAGCAGGTCTGCGACGACCTGCGCCCAGTCACGGATGCGGGGCAGCCAGCACAGCGCGCCGATCCCCGTGTAGACGAGGTCGAACGCGCCCGCGGGCACGATCGAGCGGGCGCCGTACACATCGGACTCGACATAGTCGACCGCCTGCCCGGCATCCGCTGCGAGCCGACGCGCCTCCGCGATCGCCGTCGGCGCGAAGTCCAGCCCCGTCATCCGGGCGCCCAGTCGCGCGAGCGACAGGGTGTCGGTGCCGATGTGGCACTGCAGGTGGATGCCGCGTAGCCCGGCGACATCGCCGAGCAACGGCAGGTCGAACCGGACGACGTCGCTGAGCAGTCCCGGGTCCTCGAGGTAGCGCGTCACCTCGTACCCACCGCCGGTGCGGGAGGCGTGAAGGCCCGCCCGCTCGTCCCAGTTGGCGCGGTTGGCGGCGAAGTAGTCGGTCACCGTTCCACGTTAGCCACCCGGATCGGCGCGGGGAGTTTGCCTGGGCGTAACCTGCGCGAAATTGCTCTCTTCGTAGGGTGGAGAACGTCGCGGTGAACCTCATGCGCGGCGCGGCCGATGAGGTCCAGCACGGAAACCTAGTGATTGGACGGCGAATGGGCGACATCTCCCGTCGCGCCGTCGTGGCCGCGATTCTCGCGTCGGCGCCGGCGGCACTGGTCGCGTGCACGCAGCGGTCGATGACCGCATCCACGCCGACACCGGCGCCGAGCCTCGAGGCGACGCCGACGCCGAGTCCCGTGCTGGCGCCCGAGGGTCCGCTGGCCTCGGCGGAGTACGGCCCGACCGGGCGCCACTGGCCGAGCCGCACGCCGCTTCCCAGCGACGAGTTCGATCTGATGGTCGAGGCGGAGTGCGACTGGCAGGAGATCTCGAACGCGATCCAGTATGTCGCCGAGCGCACCCAGGAGGGTCGTGGCTGCGTGCTCGTGGCACCGGGAACCCTGCCGGGGTACGGGGCCGGATCCTCGCGGGCGCCCGTGATCGAGGGTGTGGGATCCGCCGACCGTGCGTCGCGGGTGCTGGTGACCCCGCGCGATGGCGCGTCGAGCATCGAGATCACCGACTCGATCCGCATCGACGGCGTCACCGGAGTGTCCTTCGTCGGGTTCTGGCTCTACCCCGGGAGCGTCGTGCTCACCTCGGTGCAGGATGTCGCCTGGGCGTGGTCGAAGGGCCGCGCGTTCAACGTGTCTGCTGGGCCGTCCGGGCCGGTGGTCGACGTCGAACTGGTCGAGTGCGTCTCGCCCGAAGCGCAGCTGATCGAGTCGGATGCCTGGGCGTTCCGCACCGGCGACAACGAGATCGACGGCATCTCGGTCGTGGGATGCTACATCGCACCCTCGTACAAGCCCGACGGGTCGCAGGCGCACTGCGACACCCTGCAGCTGTCGGGGAACCCCGCCCAGAACGGCATCTCCATCGTCGACTCGGTCATCTTCGCGTCGACGAACGCCGCGTTCATCCCCTCCAGCAGCGCGGCCAATGTGGTCTTCGAGAACTCGCTGGTGGTCGCCGGCGACCGGATGCTCCAGCGGTATCCGCTGCCGGCCAAGGCGAACGCCTTCACGTCGGGCCTGCCGACCGCCGTCAACGGGGTCGGCACGGTCGGGATCCTGTCGGCGCGCGGGTCGACCTTCATCGGCGGCGTGCGCGGCGAGTGGAGGTCCGTCGTCGACTCGGTCGTCTCGGGCGACGCCGGCCGTGTCGCCACCCAGTCGGGCGGGTTCCGCAGCGATCCGTCGCTGAGCAGCATCGACGCCCAGTGGCTGGAGACCCGCACCCCGATGCCCTCCGATGAGCGTCTCGCGCGGATCTGGAGCGTGACCGGATGAGGCCTCCCGCCTGGCTCCTCGCGCCGCTGCGCTCCCGGCAGGTCCTCCGCGTCGTCGACCGCGTCGGGTGGCGCGCGGCCCCCGCGGACTCCGGCGCCGGGCACGTGGTGCTGGCGCCCCCGGGGCGCGGCAACATCGGCGATCAGGCCCTCGTCGAGGCGTTCGTGGAGTCCGTGGACGGCGAGGTCACGGTGCTCGTGCGCGCGTCCGATGACATCGCCGTCCCCGCCCGGCTTGCCGGCCGCATGCGCACGGTCGCCCTGCCCGCGCTGGTGTACGGCTCGGCCGTCGGCCGGGCCCGCGACCTGCGCCGGCTGCGCTCCGCCGTGGCCGGAGCGGCGAGCTTCGCGATTCTCGGTGCCGACATCATGGACGGCGCGTACGTCACGCGCGCCTCGGTCGGACGGGCGCTGCTGGCCCGACGGTTCGCCGAGCTGGGCTGGGACTGCCGGGTCATCGGGTTCAGCTGGAACGCCGCTCCGGCCGCTCCCGCGCTCGCGGCGCTGCGAGAGGCCGATGAGGCGGGCGCCGTGCTGTACGTGCGCGACCCGCGGTCGGCCGCGCGCGCCCGCGACGACGGGCTGCGCGTCCGCGAGAGTGCAGACATCGTCTTCACCGCCGCCACCGTCGACCCGGGCGTTCTCGACCGATACCTCCCCGATCTCGGCGACGAGCCGCTTGCGCTGGTGAATGCATCGGGGCTGGTCGGCGATCGGGTGGGCGGCTACACCGAGGCCATCCGGCGGCTGCGCGAGCGGGGGCACCGCGTCCTGATCGTGCCGCATGTCTCGCGGCACGGCGCCGATGACATCCCGCTCTGCACCGCTCTGGCCGACCAGTTCGCCGATGACGCCGGGGTGGGCGTTGTGCCCCAGCTTCTGTCACCCCCCGAGATCCGCTCCCTCGGCGCGCGAGCCGCCGTGGTCGTCACCGGGCGCATGCACCTGGCGGTCATGTCTCTCCTCGCCGGGACGCCGGCGGTGACGGTGGCGACCCAGGGCAAGGTCGAAGGACTGATGGACCTGTTCGGGACGCCGGAGCTGTGCATCGCCCCGGGGGACGACTTCGATCGTGAGCTCCCGGCACGGGTGGATGCCGTGCTCGCCGACGCGGACGCGCTGCGCACCCGCATCCTCGACGCGCGAGACGCGGTGGTCGGGCTCGCCTGGCGGAACGTCGAGGGCCTGCGCACCGTCGTCCCCGCGTCGGATGAGGTGGCGGCATGAACGGCATGACGATCGTGCAGAACGCGATGCGCGTGCGCGACGCGGCCTATACGGGGTTCGTGCGGCGCGGGTTCGCCGGGCTGGGCGCGGGCAGCCGCATCATGCTCCCGTTCCGCGCGGGCAACCCGCACCGGGTCTGGATCGGGGACAAGGTGCTCATCGGCCCGTCCTCCTGGTTCATGGTTCCGCGCGTCGACGCGGATCATCCGGTGATCCACATCCACGACCGCGTGCGCATGAATCAGACCTCGATCGCCGCCGTCGCCGGCGTGGTGATCGAGGAGGCCGTCGGACTCGCGCGCGGCGTGTACATCGCCGACCACATGCACGGGTTCGACGATCCCGACCTGCCGGTGCGCGACCAGCCGCTCGAGCGCATCGCCCCCGTGCGGATCGGTCGGGGCGCCTGGCTCGGGCAGAACGTCGTCGTGATGCCCGGGGTGACGATCGGCGCGGGCGCCGTCATCGGGGCGAACTCGGTCGTGACGCGCGACGTGCCCGCCCGCACCGTGGCTGCGGGTGCTCCCGCGCGGGTGATCCGGGAGCTGGCACGGTGACCGCGCGCGACGTGGTGTTCACCTTCTCGTACGAGACGTACGCCGATGCCGTCCACCGCGGGATGATGCGCCCGCCGGACCGCATCCTGCAGACGCTGATGACCTCGGATGCCGTCGACGGCCTTCTCGTGGCCAACCCGTACCGGTCGGTGCTGAGCGTGCTCGGGCGTCGGCTGCGCCGCGACGACCCGGTGTTCCCCGCGGCACCGCGTCGGCGCCTCGTGACGCCGACGCGCCTGCGCCGCGCCGATCCGCCCGGCAAGAGCATCGTGCGGACCTATCGTCGATACGACGCATCGCTGCGCCGCGAGGCTGAGCGCATGGGCCTGCGCAGCCCCGCGGTCATCACGACGAATCCGCTCGTGGCCGCGTTCTGCCCGTTCGCGTGGGCGTCGTCGGTGACCTACTTCGGTCGCGACGACTGGCCGAGCTCCACCGGCCGGCAGCGGTACTGGCCGGCGTACCGCGCCGCCTACCGGCAGATCCGCGAGTCGGAGATCGCGGTGGCCGCGGTGTCGCAGCAGATCATCGACCGCATCGACCCGCTCGGACCGAGCGCGGTCGTGCCCAACGGGGTCGAACCGGAGGAATGGGCGGGGCCGGTGCCCGACCCGCCGCGCTGGCTCGCCGACATCCCCGAACCGCGTGCCGTCTACGCGGGAACGATCGATCAGCGGCTGGATGTCGAGGGCATCGCGCAGCTGGCGGGTGCCCGCCCCGACCTGCACATCGTGCTGCTGGGGCCGGCACCCGACCCCGACTACGTGCGCTCGCTGGACCGGCTCCCCAACGTGCACGTCCATGGCGGTGTGGGCCGCAGCGAGCTGGTCGCCGTGCTCCGCAACTGCCAGCTGTCGCTGCTCGCGCACCGGCGGACGCCGCTGACCGAGGCGATGAGCCCGCTGAAGGTGTACGAGTACCTCGCGGCGGGGCTGCCGGTCGTCTCGATCGACCTGCCGCCGATCCGCGGGATCGACGACCGCGTCCTCGTCGCCCCGAGCACCGGCCAGATGGGCGAGACGGTCGATCGCGCCCTGGCGATCGGGCCGATGAGCGAGCAGGAGCGCACCGCGTTCATCGGCCGTCACAGCTGGGCCGCGCGCCACCGGACGATCCTCGCGCTGACACAACGGCCGGAATTGTTACGGCGAGGTGAAGAGTTGTCGGCACTGGTGTGAAACCGCTCCCGAGCGCTGGACCACCCCGCAGCCCCGCCCTAACCTGAGACCGACGCGAGCCACTGGGGCGCCGCGTCGCAGGCAACACCGCACCACGCACCATCCCGTCGCACGCCGTGCGGCGGCCTCCGTTGGGCCGATGTCGTCCCTCCTGAATCTCATGTCGGGGGGTCAACATGAGTTTCCTGAGCCATCCTGTGTCGCACGCGGCAGATCTGCGCGCGCCGAAGAGCACCACAGCCGTCGTTCCCGCGCAGCCGCGGGCCGCCGCGTGGTATCCGCGGCTGGTCGCGGGCCTGCTCGCCGGCGACGTCACGGCCATCGCGCTGTCGCTCGTGGTCGCGTCCTTCGTCCGGTTCGGGTCGGTGTCGCAGTGGAGCGCGTCGTCCGCGCTCGGCTACGGTCTGGCCGGCATCGCGATCGCGACCGTGTGGATGCTGTCGCTGTGGGCCGTGAAGAGCCGCGCGAAGCGCATCGTCGGTGAGGGGCTGACCGAGTACCAGCGCGTGCTCAACGCGACGCTGTTCGCCTTCGGCGCGGTCGCCATCGTCTGTTACGTGGCGCAGATCGACTTCGCTCGCGGGTACGTCGCCGTGGCGATGCCGCTCGGCCTCGCGCTCCTCCTCGGCAACCGCCTGGCCTGGCGGCGCGCCCTCCACGTCCTGCGTCGCGACGGACGATGCCTCACCGGAGCCATGGTGGTCGGCGCGGCGGTCGATGTCGACCGGACGGTGCGCGAACTGCGCAGCAGCGTGCGGGCCGGCTATCGCCCGGTGGCGATCTCGCTCACCGACGCGCTGGATGATGCGCCCGCCGACGTGCGCGAGACGCTGTCCACCCTGCCGCGCGTGCCGTTCGACGGCGTCGTGTCGGCGACCCGGGGTTCTCGTGTGAAGGCGCTGATGGTGGCCGGCGATCTGCCGGGCGGCCGCGAGCGCATCCGCCAGCTCGGCTGGTCGCTGGAGAACTCGCGGGCAGAGCTGATCCTCGTCTCACGGCTCACCGACGTCGCGGGGCCGCGGATCCACCTGCGACCGGTGTCGGGTCTGCCGATGGTGCACGTCCAGCTGCCGCAGTACTCGGGTTTCGCGCACTCGCTGAAGCGGGCGTTCGATGTCGTCGCCGCCGCCGGCGGGCTTCTCGTGCTGTGGCCCGTGTTCGCGGTCATCGCGCTGCTGATCCGCGCCGATGACGGCGGTCCGGTCTTCTTCCGGCAGGAGCGCGTGGGGGTGGGCGGTTCGACGTTCGAGATGCTCAAGTTCCGCTCGATGGTCGTCGACGCCGAGGCGCGGCTGGCCGCGCTGGCCGCGCAGTCCGAGGGAAACGGCGTCCTCTTCAAGATGAAGGAGGACCCGCGCGTCACTCGCATCGGCCGCACGCTGCGCCGGTTCTCGCTGGACGAGCTGCCACAGCTGTGGAACGTGCTGCGCGGTGAGATGAGCCTGGTCGGGCCGCGTCCGCCGCTGCCGAGCGAAGTCGAGTCGTACGCCGGTCATGAGACGCGACGGCTCATCTCCAAGCCCGGGATCACGGGGCTGTGGCAGGTGAGTGGGCGCAGCGACCTGAGCTGGGAGGAGTCGGTGCGCCTGGATCTGTACTACGTCGAGAACTGGTCGTTCACCGGCGACCTGCTGTTGCTGATGCGCACCGTCGTCCAGCTGTTCCGGCACGACGGCGCTTACTGAGGGGGAGAAGCGACATGTCCAAGGCAATGATGGTCTGCTCTGGGGGCGGACACCTGAAGCAGCTGTTCACGCTGTCGCAGCGGCTGGGGGTCGCCCCCGACGACCAGGTGTGGATCACGTTCGAGAACGGCCTGTCCAGTTCGCTGCTGGCCGGCCGCGAGGTCCACTACGCCCCGTTCGTCGCGCCGCGCGACGTCGGGAACCTGGCCCGGCTGAGCGTGCTCGCGATGCGGGTGATGTCGCAGCACCGCTACGACCGTGCGTTCAGCACGGGGTCGAGTCCCGCGGTCGCGGTGCTGCCGATGGCGGTGGCGCGCGGAGCGAGCGCCCACTACATCGAGAGCGCGGCACGTGCCGACGGCCCGAGCGTGTCGGGGCGCATCCTGGAGCGCGTCGCCGGGGTGCGCACGTACACGCAGTACCCGTCCTGGCAGGGCGGGCGGTGGGCGTACGCGGGATCGATCTACGACGGGTTCGGCGAGGGGCCGCGTTCGGCGGTCCCCGACCGCATCCGACGCGCGGTCGTGACCGTGGGCACCCAGGAAGACTACGGGTTCGACCGGCTCTATGACGCGCTCGTGCCGCTGCTGGCCGGCTGCGACGAGGTGCTGTGGCAGTCCGGGCCGCAGGACCTGTCGCCCTGGGGGGTGGAGGGACGCGCGCGCGTGCCCCACGACGAGCTGAACGCCGCCGTCCGCAACGCGGATGTCGTGATCGCCCACGCTGGCACCGGATCGGCGATCACCGCGTTCGAGCAGGGGAAGTTCCCCATCCTCGTGCCCCGGCTGGCCGCCCATGGCGAGCACGTCGACGATCACCAGGTGCAGATCGCCCGCGAGATGCAGGGGCGCGGGCTCGCGTTCATGCGCAGCCCGGAGGAGCTCGACGCCGCGGTGATCCGCGAGGCCGCGAGCCGGTCGGTCGCGAGTCGCGAGGCGGGCGCGATGCGCCTGGCCGCCTGAGCGGCAGGTGCTACGGCGCGATCGCCTCGGCCACCACCGGCCACGCCGCCTCGGCAAGAGCTGCCTGACCTACCAGCGACGGGTGGAAGCTGTCGACCTCCGACACGTGCTGCTCTTCGAAGACCACCGCGTGGACGGCGCCGGCGTCCGACGTGCACTGTTCGAGCGCATCGCAGGCGGCGCTGATCGCGGCGTCGTAGGCGTCGACGGTGTCGGCGATCGCGTCACGGCGCTCGATGTCTGCCGGGTCCTCCGAGTCCGCTTCGGCGAGCAGTGACCGGCACGACGGGCTCGCACCCCACATCGCCACTGTCTCGGGATCGGTGCGGCCCAGCTCCCACAGGCGCATCACATCCGGCACGGAGAGCGCGACGATGCGGGTGTCGGGGAGCGCATCGGCGATGCCGGTGAGCATCGTGGCGTAGGTCTCCGCGAACTCCTCGGGGGGTGTGACCTCGTCGACGGTCGGCTTGCAGGCGTCGTTGGCGCCGAGCAGGATGAGGACCAGATCGGCGCCCGTCGAGGCGATGAGGTCGACCGAGTCGGCACCGTACGATACGCCCGCGCCGAGTCGCGCGATCGGCGTCGCGCGGGGACTCGCGCCGAGCTCGTCGTTGATCCGCTGGAGGATCGAGTC
The DNA here is from genome assembly GCA_030426515.1 of Actinomycetes bacterium. Classification (GTDB taxonomy): domain Bacteria; phylum Actinomycetota; class Actinomycetes; order Actinomycetales; family Microbacteriaceae; genus Microbacterium. Next base: position 24,643 of record JAUHYM010000008.1, on the reverse strand, counting down.
GACCTCGGGCTCGGACCCGATGGCCCAGGATGCCTGCGGGCAGGCCTCCTGCGAGCCGCAGGCCGAGACGCCCAGGGTGATGGAGTCGCCGACGACGGCCATCGCCCCCACGGCGGGGGCGCTGCGGGGTGTCTCGGTGACCGCGACGGGCTCGACGGTCGGCTCGGGCGCTTCGGCGGCGCAGCCGATGGCCATCAGGGCGGATGCCGCCAGGGCGGCTGCGGCGAGGGCGCGGTGTCTCATCGTCGTTCCTCTTCGTGACGGGATGCCTGCTCTCGGGCGACATCCTCGATGGTCTCGAGCTCGGCCTGGGACGGCTCGTCGATGCCGGCGGCTGCCGCCGGCGCATCCACCGGCAGGTCCGACCCGGCGGCGGGCGTGGTGTCGTCGCCGCGCGGCTTGCGGGCGCGGCGGACGAAGTCGAGCATCATGGCGTAGTCGCGCCGATAGACCGGCAGGGCGGCTGCGGCGGCGAGTACGGCGGCGCCGGCCAGACCGCCGGCGATCACCTGGACGAGGTCGGGGAGCGCGTCGGTCCACAGGGCGGTGCCGTAGGCGGCGCCGAACGAGAGCACCGCCACCACCGCCGGGCGCACCAGCGGAGCGGCGATGTCGCCCCAGCCGCGCAGAAAGGTGCCGTGGATCGCGACGGCGAACCCGGGCACCAGCAGCACCGCGGTGACGATGCCGTACAGCAGCGCGAGGCCGTTCATGCCGTTCCAGGCGATGCCGACGAAGAACGAGGCGATCACGATGGGCCGGGTCACGAGGTAGTACACGAGCTGCCGGTGCGCGCGCCCCAGGCTGATGTAGATCCAGCCCTGCACGTTGCCGACGGCCTGCGCGACACCGGCGATCGCGAGCAGCGCGAACACCTGAGCGGCCTGGCCCCAGCCCGGTCCGAGCAGCACGAACATGAGCGGCTCGGCGACCGCCGCGGCGATCGCGTAGGCGGGCAGTGCCAGGTAGCCGATCACCGCGAGCGCGCTGCGCACATACCGCCGATATCGCTCGCCGTCGTCCTGCAGCCGCGACAGCACCGGAAGAGCGACGCGCCCCAGCGGCGCGGTGAGCTGCTGCTGCGGCAGCAGGAACAGCGCGTACGCGCGGGAGTACTGGCCGAGCGCGGCGGATCCGAGCTGCTGCCCGATGATGACGTTGTCGAGGTTTCGTGCCGCGTAGTTGAGCAGCTGCACCCCGAAGATGCTGCCGCCGGTGCTGACGAACGGCCGGATGTCGCGGCTGATGCGCGGCGGCCCGAAGTGCGGCTTCGCGGCGATCCACAGCGCCACCAGCCGGTAGAGCTGCCCCGCCCCTGCCAGCACGACCAGCGACCACACGCCCCAGCCGATCCACGCGGTGAGGATTGAGAGCACCACGCCGACGGCCATCGCGACGACGTCGATCATCGCGAGCGTGCCGAACTCCAGGCGCCGCTGGACGGCGGCCTGCATGGGCATGGCCAGGCCGTTGGCCAGCAGGGTGGGCGCGATGGCGAGCGTCAGCACGATCAGGCGCGGCTCTCCGTAGAGCGCGGCGATCAGCGGAGCCGCGACCGCCACGGCGATCATGAGGACCGTCCCCAGCAGCGTCGAGAACCAGAGCAGGCTCGACCACTGACGCCCGGTGAGATCGCGCGACTGCACGATCGCGCCGGTCAGCCCGAAGTCGCGGACGAGGTCGGCGACGCCGACGATCGCCATGATCATCGCGACCAGCCCGAAGTCGCTCGGCTCCAGCAGGCGGGCGAGGACCATGGTCGAGGCGAGCTGGATGAGCGTCTTCAGCCAGAGTCCGCCCGCGGTGACCGCCGCCCCGCGTGATGCGCGATGGCTGAGGTTCGAGCCGGTGGCGTTCATGCTCTCGCCGCCGCCCGCAGGGTGTCATCGCGAGCCCAGGTCACGGCGGCGCGCTGGGGGGTCCGTGCCCGCAGCTGCACCATGCCGAAGCCGTAGACGTACGCGGGCAGGCTCGCCCACAGCGACGGTCGCCGACCGACGCGCCGGAGCAGCCGCGCGTAGCGGCGCGCGGCAGGATCCTGGTCGGCGAGCTGCAGCTGCGCGGGCAGCTCACGGTTGCCGCGCTCGATGCGCACACCGCGGCGGATGTGCGAGGCCATGTCGGCCGAGGCCGCGACGGTGAACGAGTGGTCGGTGAGGGTGTGCCGCTCCTCGGGAAGGAACCGCTGCTGAACGAACCGGTCGTCCGCGATCACCTCCGGGAACACGTCCCACCGGGAGCGGCCCTCGGCGTTGACGGCGTAGACGCCGGATCCGATGTGCCCGCTCGCGCGGTAGTCCGACAGCGCCCAGATCCGGTAGTAGGCGCGGACCGCCGCACTGCTGCGCGCGCTGTCGATCCGCAGCGTGGGCGCCGCCGCGCGCGGGGGAGAGGGGGCGGTCAGTGCGTCGGCGAGCGCGCGCAGCGCCTCCGTGTCGATGGAGACGTCGGCGTCGACATACGCGCGCGGCAGAGTCCGGGCGGCGACGTCCCCCGCGTTGAGGGCCGCGATCTTCGAGGGCCGGTCGATCTCGACGACCGTGACCCCCGGCACGGCGCGCGCCTGCGCGGCCGTGTCGTCGGAGCAGCCGTTGGCGACGACCACCACCTCGAACTCGCCGGGCTCGGCGCGCGCCAGCATCCGCTCGAGGGTGGCACGCACCAGCGGCCCCTCGTCGTGGGCCGGCACGATGACGCTCATGCGCGTCACGCGACCGCCTCCGTCGGGGTGACCGCCTCGTCGTCGGCGACGCGGGCGTCGCGAGCGGCGATCGCGGGCGGGCTCGCGGTCAGCAGCCAGGCGCCACAGGCGAGGAACATCATGAGCACGAAGAACGTCTGGTAGAAGCCGAACGCGTCGTAGAAGAACAGTGCCGCGATGTACCCGGCCATCGAGACCGACAGCGCGAAGGCGAGCATCGCGTAGCGGGGTGCGTTCCGGGCGGTCGTGAACGCGTAGCGCAGCAGCAGGATCGGCGGGGTCAGCACGAACACGGCGAGGCCGAACACCCCGACCGCGCCGGCTTCGAGCAGGGTGCCCAGCACCTGGTTGTCGAGGATGAACGCGTTCGCGTCGTCGCCGATCACGATGCGGCTGCCGACCCCGGTGCCGAAGAACGGGTACTGCCGTGCCTCGGCCATGGCGGGTTCGAGATCGGCGAGGCGGCCGGCGCCGCCCCAGCCCGCTGACGTGTGCTGCGAGGCGATGAGGGCATCGATGTCGAGGAACGAGCCGATGAGTTCGTCGAACACCTTCGGCAGGATGAGGTACCCGGCGACGAGGCCGGGCAGCCCGAGCAGGATCAGAGTGATCCCCAGCATCGGGCGGAGGAGAAGCGTCAGCAGCACCATGACGCCCAGCACCACCACGGCCGTGCGCGACACCGCCGACAGGACCCCCAGCAGGAGGAACAGCACGGCGCCGCCGTAGACGATGCGCCGGTTGATCTCGTTCAGCGGACGGGACCCGTATCGGGCGAGGTAGATCGCGATGGGGATCAGCATGCAGAGCATGACCGACAGGGCGATCGGATGCTGCGCCGAGGCGTACGAGCGGTACCCGCCGGCCCGGAAGGCCGCGCTCTCGTCGGTGAGCAGATCCAGCGGCAGGAAGGTCGAGAGCCGCCAGAAGAAGTTGATGCGGGTGGCGCGTTCGAACGTCGCGAAGATCGCCACGATCACCCCGGCCCACACCAGACCCGTCAGGAGCCCTCGCATGATGCGCTCGGTGGTCACCAGCTGCCGCACGATGAAGAACGACGAGAGAAGGATGCCGTAGTTCACCAGGGCGCCCACGGCGGTCGAGGCGAGGCTCTGCTCGACCAGGCTCGTGCCGTTGGCGATCACCGACACCACGAGAGTGCCCACGAAGATCCCGATCGGCCAGCCGAACGCGACCGGCTGCCACCGTCGGGTACGGTCGAGGACCAGCGCGCCCAGCACGGCGATCAGCAGCAGGATCAGCACGACGCGGTAGGGCTCGAGGGCGAAGGGGAGGGGGATCGGCAGCGAGTACCGCCGCACCGGGATGAACATGACGACCGCGGCGAGGATCGTCAGCCCTCCCACCCAGGTGAACACCAGGCGGCGTGCCAGGTAGAGCACCGCGACGGTGAGCATCACCCCGCCCGCGATGAGCGGCGGCAGGAGCACCACCGAGGTCAGCGCGATCGCGGCGATCAGCACGGCGGCGATCACCTGGCGCCCGGCGGTGCGCGGCCGGGCGGCCTCGTCGCCGGCTGCCGCGCGGGGCGGCGCCTCGGCGTCGATCGGGGCCAGGTCAGTCACGATCCGCGCCGATCAGGGCGTGTACGACGGCTCGTGCTCGACGGTGCTCTCCTCGTCGGCCGAGGTGCTCTCCTCATCGTCCGAGGCGGTGTCTGCCTTGCGGCGCCGACGGGAGCCGCGTGTGCCTGGTGCGGTGGCAGGCTCCCCGGCCTCGGGCGCCACCTCCGCGTCCGCCTCGGCCTCGAGCGTGTCCTCGGGCTCGTCGTCGTCCGCGGCGCTCTCCTCCGCGGCAGCGGGCTTCCTGCGTGCCCGCGAGCTCTTGATGCCCTCGATCACGAAGGCGGCGACGACGAAGAGCAGGAACACCCCGACGAACGTGATGGCGATCGGGATGGCGGGGTTCGAGCCCTCGACCTCCTCGGCGCTGGCGGTGTCCAGCACCGCGAGCTCCACCCGGTCCCCGTTGGGGATGTTCGAGGCGTCCTGCTCGGCGAGCACGTCCGCCATGAACAGGTCCGCCGCCGCGTCGGAGATCTCCTCGGCGCGCTCGGGTGAGGTCGACCCGGCGACCACCGCGATGATCGGCAGCGTGTACCGGCCGGGGAACGCCTCGTCGCCGCCGGGCTGGGTCGTGCGGCGCAGCGCGGTGAGTCCCTCCGTATCGGCGAACTCGCCCACACGCGCCTCGACGCGATCGCGCATCTCGGTGCCGGCGATGATGTACGCGTACAGGATCGCCTTCGAGGTCAGGTCGGTCTCCTCGGGGAGCGTCTGCCCCTCGACGAGCGCCTGGCCGGGGATGACGGCCTGGTACATGTTGCTGGACGGGCTGGAGACCAGCAGCGTCGTCTCGGCGGTGTACTCCTGCACCGCGCGTGACTGCACTCTGCCGTCGACGATCGCGAAGCCCGCGAAGAACGCCGCCACCGCGGCGACGACGGCGCCGACCAGCAGCAGCCATTTACTCGACCACAGAACCTGCAGGTACCTGGGTACGGCCATTGTCTCTTCTCCCTGTCCCGCCCCCGGGCGACTGGGTGATGTGTTTCCGCCGCCGTGGCGCTGAACAGAGGATGAGGCCGAAGCCGGCTCCGTTCCCCCGTCTTCATCTTCGGGCCCCGGAGGCGGCGTTGTGTTGCCGGAGTGTTAAGGGCTTGAGACATTTTGGTGGGAGCCGGGCGCAGGGGTTGCTCTGCGGCCCTCCGGCCGCCCACGCTTGTCTCAGACGGCGCGACCGTCAAGCGATGGAGCGGGGGAACCGCTCCCGCTCCGCACACTCCGGGGGGTCGGATGCGGGTTCTGTTGTCCTTCCCGCATGCGCTGGGCGCACCGGGCATCGGCTGGACCGCGTGGAATCAGGCGGACTCTCTGGTCCGCGCCGGTCACGAGGTCCATCTCGTGGCGGCGAGCTACGCGCGTCCGGTTCCGGGTGCGGCTTCGACGACCGCGTCCCTGGCGGCCGGCCCGCTGCGAGTGCCGCACCGTGCGGTCGGCCGAGACCGGGCGTTCGCCTGGCATGACCGGGTCGCAGCGCGAGTGCTCGCCCGGCGACCGGTGGACATCGTGCACCTGTGGCCCCTCGCCCCGGGGATCACAGCCCGGGAGGCGAGGCAGCGCGGCATCGCCGCGGTGCGGGAGGCGCCGAACACGCACACGAGCCACGCGTGGCGCACGGTCGCCGACGAGGTCTCCCGCCTCGGGCTCGACGCCGAGCGGACGGCACACACCGAGGATCCGGCGCACCTGGCGATGGAGGTCGCGGAGTGGGACGCGGTCACCGGAATCCTCGCGCCGTCGGAGCCGGTCGCGGCGTCGTTCCGGGCGGAGGGCTTCGCGCCCGAGCGCATCCTGCGGCACCGCTACGGCTACCGGCCGGGCACCCGCAGGGCGCGGGTGCGCGGGGGCGGACGGCCGCTGCGCGTCGCGTACGTCGGGCTCGCCGAGCCGCGCAAGGGGCTTCATCACGCGCTGCGCGCCTGGACGGACTCGACCGCGTCGACCGAGGGCAGCTTCGTGATCGTCGGGCGAATGCTGCCCGCGTACGCGGAGATGCTCGCGCCGCTGCTGGCGCACCCGCGGGTGGAGGTCGTCGGCTTCAGCGACCGTGTGGACGCCGTCCTCGCCGCGGCGGACGTGATGGTGCTGCCCTCGCTCGAAGAGGGCAGTGCGCTGGTCACCTACGAGGCGCAGGCCGCCGGCTGCGTGCCGCTGGTGTCGACCGCCGCAGGGGCCGTCCTCGACGACGGTGTGCAGGGACTGCTGCACGCGCCCGGCGACGTCGCCGAACTCACCCGACAGCTCGATCGGCTCGACGCCGACCGCAGCGAGCTCGCCCGTCTGAGCGGCGCTGCGCTCGACCACGCGCCGGAGTTGACGTGGGATGCGGCGGCCGAGGCTCTGGTGGACGCCTATGCGCAGGCCATCGCACGGGCGGGGGTGCGCGATGCCGCAGCCGTCTGACATCACGATCATCGTCTGCACGCGCAACCGCGCGGGCATGCTCGCCGAGGCGCTCGCCGCGATCGCGGCGGCATCACCGCCCGAGGCCGAGGTGCTCGTCGTCGACAGCGCCAGCGACACCGACGAGACGCGCGAGGTGGCCGACGCGGCCGGCGTGGGCTACGTGCGTGCAGGCAAGGGTCTCTCGGTCGCGCGGAACGCCGGGATCACCACGGCGGCGCGTCCGCTCGTGGTGTTCACCGATGATGACTGCCGACCCACGGCCGGCTGGATCGAGCGCCTGCTCGCGTGCTTCGACGATCCCGCGGTCGCCGCGGCGACGGGCCGCATGCTCGACCACACGCTGACCGCCGACGCGCCCTACTCGCGCCCCGCGCGCTACACCACGCCGCTGAGCGGGCTGGACGCCGGCCACGGCGCGGTCATGGCCTTTCGGCGTGAGGTGCTGCTGCGGCTCGGTGGGTTCGACGACCTGATGGGTGCGGGGCAGAAGCACGCCGGCGCCGAGGATCTCGACATCTTCATCCGCATCCTCCGCGCCGGTCCCGACGTCGTCCACGACGGCAAGTGCGTCGTCCTGCACGCCAACACGCGCGTGGGTGACGCCTATGTCGACCTCCACCGCGGTTACGGCCTGGGGCTGGGCGCCCTCGTCGGCAAGTGGCTGCGGCTGGACCCGTGGTTCGGCGTCCGCATCGGATGGACGCTCACCCGCCGCACCGGTGCGCGCATCGCCCGGTCGCGACGGCGCGGCGGCTCCGCCGCCCACGAGCGCGCGATGGCGCGCGGGCTCGTCCGGGGTGTCGTCGATGTCTCACGTGTTCCGCTCGTCGGCGAGCGGTTCGTCCCTCCCTGGTCCCCCCAGCGCGTGCCCGTGCTGCGAGCCGAAGGAGCTGTGTCATGAGCCGAACCCCGGTCACCGTCGAGCTGATCCGCACACTCGACGAGCAGAAGATCGTCAACAGCCTCGTCTTCGAGGCGATGCACATCGGCGCCGTCATCGTCATGGACGGGGGGGCCTTCCTCCGCCCCGACGGCACCATCGACCGCGAGCGGATCCACGCGCAACTGCGCTCGTCGCTCTCGCGCGTGCCCGAGTTCTCGATGCGGCTCATGCACGCACCGCTCGGGATCACCACGCCCGCCTGGGTGCCGGACGAGCAGTTCGACCTGCGCGATCACGTGAGCTTCGACGACACACCGACGCCTCTTACCGGAGAGACCATCCCCGCGCTGGCCGGGTTCGACCGGCCGCCGCTGCCCCAGGACCGCCCGCTGTGGGATGTGCGGTTCACCGTCCTCGATACGGGCGAGATCGCCCTCGGCGCACGGATGCACCACGTCGTCGGCGACGGCGAGTGGGGATTCAGCGTCATCAGGCGCGTCACGCTCACCGAGCCGCAGGCACCCGACCACGCGGCGTCCCTGCCGCACCCGGGGCGCGCGCCGCGGACGCCCTTCACGATCCCGGTCGTCGCTCTGCGACGCTTTCTCGCGGCCAACCCCACCCCGTCCGCGGCGTGGCGCGAGTACTGGCGCAAGCCGTTCCTCAAGCGAGCCCGGCGTGCCGGCGGGCGCTGCATCCGTCCGTTCAAGGAGTACTGGATCCGCCGCACCGGCATGCGCGACCGGATGCTTCCGGACACGCGCACCGCCATGTTCGACGTCGACGCGTCGCTCGCCGGCCGCGCGGCCGCGCGCTTGCGCGGCTCGCTCTCCGACCTGCTCGTGGCCGCCGCCACCCGCGCGGTCGACGACGACGACCGGGGGATCGACATGCTGGTGCCCGTCTCGCACCGCCGTGCGGGCGCGGGTGCCGACTCCCGCAACCACGTCTCGATGGCCCGAGTGCATACGGCGCCCGATGCGCCGCTCGCCGATCGCGTGGCCGGCATCCGTGCGACGGTGCGCGCGATCGTGCGCAATGAGGAGAAGCCGGAGCGGCCCCGCGGACGGATGGTGGGGTATGCGACGCTCATGCAGCTCTCGGATCGGCCGCTGTGGTTCGGCGATGCGCGGGTGACGCGCATCGCCTTCCTTCCGGCGGGGGATCCGCGCAGCGAGATCTCGGTGCTCGGCACCGTGTACGACGGGACGCTGTACACGACCGTCGCGTCCCGGCTCGAGTTCGACGTCGAGGCGATGACCGAGCGCATCCACGCGGACCTGGCTGCCGAGGCGCACGCCCAGGCGGAGACGGCCGACGACGCGCGGCGGGAGGCGGCATGAGACGGGTGCTCCACGCCATCGGGTCGCTCATCGACCCCCGCGTGTACCTGCACGGGCTGCGGATCCTGCACTTCTACGGCTACGCCCACGTCTCACAGGTGCGTCGGCTCACGCGCGGTGCCGACGTCTCCCTCGCCCCGAACGTGTCGTTTCGCAACGCGGAGCGGATCACGATCGGCGCGGGAACCCACATCGGCGAGTACTCGACGATCTGGGCGGGCAATTCGACCGGCCGCATCACCTTCGGCGAGAAGTCGCTGCTCGCCCCTCGGGTCACCGTCACCGCGTCCAACTACGGCACCGTGCGCGGGATCCCGCCGATGGACCAGCCGAAGATCGAACAGGACATCGTCATCGGGGCGGGAACGTGGCTCGGGGCCGACGTCGTCGTCCTCGCCGGCGTCACGATCGGCGACGGCGCGATCGTCGCAGCGGGCGCCGTGGTGACACGGGACATCCCGGCCGATGCGATCGCCGGCGGCATCCCGGCGACCGTGATCGGATGGCGCACGGACGCGGCGGGCGCTGCGGCGGAGGGGTCGGCATGACCGGTCCGACTGTCGACGTGATCGTCGTCAACTTCAACACGCGCGAGCGCACTCTCGAGTGCCTGGACTCGGTGAGGGACCAGGCGATCCCGGGCGTCGGCGTGATCGTGGTCGACAACGGGTCCGAGGACGGAAGTCTCGCCGCGATCGCCGACGCGCATCCCGAGGTCACGCTCGTCGACGCCGGGGAGAACCTCGGCTTCGCCCGCGGGGTCAACCGCGGGGTGGCGGCGTCCGACGCGGACTACGTGCTGCTGCTGAACCCCGACGCCACGGTATTCCCGGGCTCGCTCGAGGCGCTCATCGCCTTCGCTGAGGCCCACCCCCGCCACGGCGTGTACGGCGGCCGCACGGTGCGCGCCGACGGCACGGTGGACCCCTCGTCCTGCTGGGGGGCGCCCACCCTCTGGTCGCTGACCTGCTTCGCCCTCGGGCTCACCACCGCCTTCCGCCACTCGCCGATCTTCGACCCCGAGTCTCTGGGGCGGTGGCCGCGCGACACGGTGCGGGAGGTGCCCGTGATCACCGGATGCCTGCTGCTGGCTCGGCGGGCGGACTGGGACCGCATCGGCGGCATGGACGAGCGCTTCTTCCTCTACGGTGAGGATGCCGAGTTCTCGGCGCGCGCGCAGCGTCGGGGCTTCGCGCCCGTCATCGTGCCGCAGGCGGTCATCCAGCACGACGTCGGGGGGTCGACCTCGTCGAGCGGACGCAAGATGGGGATGGTGATGGCCGGAAAGGTCACGTACCTCGCCCTGACGTGGCGCCCGCTGCCGGCCCTCGCAGGGACCTTGCTGCTGCAGGCCGGCGCCGGGGTGCGGGCCGCTCTCGAGCGGGTCACGGGCTCCGCCCGACGCACCTGGCGCGACGTCTGGCGTAACCGTCGCGCCTGGCGCCGTGGATACCCCGCTGCCGAGCGCACCCTGTTCGGCCGCACCCCCGCGGTCGTGCTTCCGCCCCTGCGGGTGCAGGCGGAGCCGGCCTTCCGGACCGAGCACGCGAACCCGTACAACGGCCGGCTGTACCGTGCGCTCCAGCGCCGCGGCGCTCGCGTGACCGACCTGAACTACTGGCACCTGCTCGTCGAGCCGACCGACGTCGTCCACCTGCACTGGCCGGACCTGTCGTTCCTGTCGGGGTCGCGGCGGCTGATCCACGCCGCGCGCCTGCTGTGGTTCTACAGCGCCCTGCGCGCGGTGCGCGCCCGGGGCACGGTGCTGGTGTGGACCGTGCACAATGTGGCCTCGCACGAGGAGCGATCCTCGCCGCGGGTCAGACGCGCCGCCGAGCGGCTGCTGCTGAGCAACGTCGACGGCATCATCGCGCTCACCGAGGACGGGGTCCAGGCCGCACACGCCGCCTACCCGCGACTGCGCGAGATCCCGGCCGCGGTGACTCCGCACGGCCACTACCGCGGGGACTACGCGTTCGGGCTGACCCGCGCCCAGGCGCGCGAACGACTCGGTCTGGACCCGCAGCGTCCGGTCATCGTCGCGGTCGGCCAGCTGCGGCCGTACAAGAACATCCCGCACCTGATCACCACCTTCCGGTCCCTCGACCTCGACGCCGTCCTGCTGGTGGCCGGCAAAGCCTCGCCCGCTGAGCTCGAACACGAGGTGCGCGCGGCCGCGGGCGACGACCCGCGCGTCATCCTGGACCTGCGCTTCCTGCCCGACGACCAGCTGCCGGTGGTGCTGGCCGCCGCCGATGTCGTCGTCCTTCCCTACGCGCGCATTCAGAACTCCGGCTCCGCGATCCTCGCCGCCTCTGCCGATCGTCCGGTGCTCGTCCCGGACCTCGGCGGCATGCGTGAGCTGCAGTCGCAGCTGTCCGACCAGTGGGTGCGGCTGTACGACGGTGAGCTCACCCCGGAGGACCTGGCGAGCGCCCTCGCGTGGGCGACGGCCGAGGGGCGCCCCGAGAGGGCCGACCTCTCGGCGCTGGACTGGGATCAGATCGCCGCGCGCACGCTCGCGGCCTATGAGAACTTCCGTGAAAGGTCACGGTGGCGCCGACAGCCGGCGGCGAAGGAGCCGGTGATCAGCTAGGGGGCTGAACAACATGATCGGATCGACATCCGGCGCCCGGGGGGACGCCGGATCGAGGTTCCGTTTCGGAACCGTCCTGGCGGCGGTGATCGCGCTGGTGAGCGCGACGCTCGTCGCCGCGCAGCCTGCCGCGGCATTGCCCGCCGGCAGCTACATCGTCGTCCTTCACGAGGACGTCAACGCGGCCGCGCTCGCGCGGACCGCAGGCATCCAGCGCGATCAGCGCTTCTCCGCGGCGCTCAACGGGTTCTCGGTCGAGCTCACGGCCGCCGAGGCCACCGCGCTCGCGCGCGACCGTCGCGTGCGCGCGGTGACACCCGACATCGCGATCGAGGGGATGGCGCAGACCGTCCCCCCGCACGTCCCGTCGGTCGAAGCCGACCAGGCGCCGGTGAACGCCGGTGACGGGGTGACGCAGTGGTCCGGCCCGGCGGTCGCGATCGTGGACTCGGGGGTGAACCCTCACCCCGACTACCATCTCGCGGGAGCGGTGAGCTGCTTCCCGGGTCTGGATGAGAGCGACGGCAACGGCCACGGCACCGCGGTGGCCGGCTACATGGCCGCGTTCGACGACGATTCCGGAACGGTCGGCGTCGCGCCGGGCGCACCGGTATATTCCGTTCGGGTGATGGATGCCAAGAACCGCGGCACGCTGTCGTCGCTGCTGTGCGGGCTGGACTGGGTCGCGACCCACGCGGAGAGCCTGGGGATCGAGGTGCTCAACCTCAGTCTCGCCACCCGTGGCACGGACGACGGGAACTGCGGGTACTCCAACGGCGATCCGCTCCATCAGGCCATCTGTGCGATCGAGAGCGCGGGATTGGTCATCGTCGGCTCGGCCGGGAACTCCGACACCGACCTGGCGGGATGGATCCCGGCGGCATACGACGAGGTGCTGGCGGTGACGAACGTCGGCGATTACGACGGACAGCCGGGGGGACTCGCGGCCGCGCCCTGCTCGGTGAGCACGCAGGATGACCACCCGGCGGTGAACACCAACTACGCGGTCTCGGCCGCCGACCGGGCGCACACCATCGCGGCGCCGGGGATGTGCCCGTATACGACGCTCAAGGGCGATCGGTACGGGTACATCCAATCGGGCACGTCGATGTCGGCGGCCGCGGTCAGCGGCGTGGTCCTGAACTGTCTCGCAGCGGGAGACTGCGCCGGCTCCGCCGCGCAGATCCGCGGCACCGTCCTGGCGCAGGCGCAGGTGGCCGCCGAGCGTGGCCATCGCTTCGCCGGCGATCCGCTCTCGCCGATTCCCGGGCGGCACTTCGGGTACCTCGCGTCGACCGTCCCCACGGGCGGTGTCGTCCCGACGCCGACACCGACACCGACGCCGACTCCCACGCCGACGCCGACTCCCACGCCGACGCCGACTTCGTCTCCCACGCCCACGCCGACGCCGACGCCGACTCCCACGCCGACGCCGACTCCCACGCCCACCCCCACGCCGACGCCGGATACGACGGCGCCGGCCGTCGCGATCGTGTCGCCGTCCTCCGGCACCGTGGTCAGCGGCACCGGAACGGTCGTCGCCACCGCGTCGGACGATGTCGGCGTCACGGCCGTGACGTTCTGGTCGGGCAGGACCCGGCTCGGCAGCGGAGCGCTCGCGAGTGACGGCACGTGGCGTGCCACGCTCTCGACGAGCGGGTTCCCCAACGGGACCTACCCCGTCCATGCCCGCGCGAGCGACGACGCGGGCAACACCGCTCAGAGCCCGGCGATCACCGTGGTCGTGCGCAACTGACGGGTGCGCGCCGCCCGGTGCGCGCGGTTCGATCGCGACGACCGGGCGGCGTGACCGTCAGTCGATGAGGCGCGCGCTGACCTCGTCCACCGCGACGACGATCTCATCGTTGTACGCGGCCTTGGGGCCGGGCGTGTAGCTGACATCGCGCAGTCCGCCGGTGTGCCGGAACCAGCCGTGGCGCTCGTGCATGTCCCAGTCGACGGGACCGCCGCCGTCGTAGCCGACACTGATGCCGGTGAACGGCGCCATGCCCATCACCATCGGCACGCTGTCGCAGAGCAGCATCGTCGTGCCGTCGACCGAGGCCGAGATGGCCCACCGGAACTCGTCCCGCGCATCGAAGGTCAGCGCGACCGTCGACACGGCGCCGGCGACCGGGATCTCGACGCGGTGCATATCGCCGTACGCGTTGTAGGAGAAGTGCAGGGCGCCGTCCTCGGCGAACAGGATGTATCCGCCGCCCTGGTCGCCGTGCGCGACGATGACCCCGTCGCCGATCGACCCGTCGAACCGTGCATCGATCGTGAACGACCGCATCGCGATGAGCTTGTACGACCGAACCCGTTCGAGCCCCGGCGCCCCGGGGCGCAGTCGAACGGGCTGTTCGAGTTCGAGGTCGGTCGAGGGGACGGTCGCGAGCATCGTGGGCTCATCGGGCAGCGGGAAGACCGTGTTGTGCCAAGCGGCCTGCCACCACTTCTCCGCCAGCTCTGCCACGAGATCCGGGTGGTCCACGGCGATGTCGTGCACCTCGGCGGGGTCGGCGGCGAGGTCGAAGAGCTTCCAGAACGCGGGGCCGTCGCCCTCGCGCGCCCAGCCCATGCCCACGAGCTTGTGCCGACCCTCGAAGTACGAGCGCTGCCCGAGGAAGGTCACGTGCTGCCCCTCACGCGCGCGCGCCGCGGCGCCCGGCGCGAGCACCGCGGCGAAGCTGGATCCGTCCGGATCCGCCGTCGGCGCCCCGCGCAGCGTCTGCGGACGTGTGACCCCCGCCAGATCCTCCAGGGTGGGGGCGAGATCCGAGACGAACGCGAAGTCCTCGCGCACCCCGGCATCCCCTTCGCTGCGCGGCAGGCCCGCGGGCCAGCTCACGATGAGGGGACTGTGGATGCCGCCCTCGTGCACCGACCCCTTGTACAGCCGGAACGGGGCGTTCGACACGTGCGCCCAGCCCGCGGGGTAGTGGCCGTGCACGCGGGGGCCGCCGATCTGATCGAGCGGGCGCGGGACGTCCCGCACCCAGTCGTCAGGCAGGCCCGAGGCGAACGTGAACTGACTGAAGTAGCTGCGCGTACCGGCCACCCCGCCTTCGCTGGTGCCGCCGTTGTCGCTGGTGAACACGATCACGGTGTTCTCGTACTCGCCGATCTCCTTCAGGTGCGCGACGAGGCGGGCGACGCTGCGGTCGATGCCCGAGACGGCGCCGGCGTACACCTCCATGTGACGCGCGTACAGCGCCTTCGTCTCGTCGTCGAGCACGTCCCACGGGGGCACACCCTGGGTGTTCTGGGGGCCGGAGGGCGAGATCTCGGCGTCCTCGGCGAACAGTCCGAGCTCCTTCTGCCGCGCGAACCGCTCGGCGCGCATCGCATCCCACCCGGCGGCGTACCGACCCTCATGCGCGGCGGTGTCGTCGGGGGTCGCCTGGACCGGTCCGTGGACCGCGTTGTGCGCGAAGTAGAGGAAGAACGGCTTGTCGGGCCCGCCGGTGCGGACGCCGTCGATCATGTCGATCGCCTCGTCCGTGAGCCGTTCGGTGAGGTAGTCATCGTCGCCGAACTCCTCGGTGATCGGGGAGTTGTCGCGCAGCAGCCGGTGCGGGTGGTACATCGTCGTGAAGCCCTCGAGAGACCCGAAGTACCGGTCGAACCCGCGCTGGATCGGCCACGTCGACCGGTCGGCGCCGTCATGCATCTCGGTCTCGGGGGTGAGGTGCCACTTGCCGACCATGAGCGTCGCGTACCCGTTGTCGCGGAACGTCTCGGCCAGCGTGGGCATGTTCTGCGGCAGCGCCCCGCGAATCCCGGGGTACCCCGGGTTCATGTTCGCGACCGATCCGACGCCCGCCCGGTGCGGGTTGCACCCGGTCATCAGCGCTGCACGGGTGGGGGAGCAGACCGGCGCGACGTGGAAGTTGGTCAGCCGGTAGCCGTCGTCCGCGAGGGCTTGGATCGCCGGCGTCGAGATCTCGCTGCCGAAGGGCTCCACGTCGCTGAAGCCCATGTCGTCGATGAGGATGACGATGACGTTCGGCGCCTTCTCGGGTGCGCGCACCGGCGCCGGCCACCACGGTGTCGACTGCGAGGAGCGGGGGCCGACCGTGCCGCCGAAGCCCTCGTAGCCGCGAGGGTCGGTGCGCTCGGCGTGGTGCAGGTCGGGCTGATGGTCGGCCATCGATCACTCCTTCGTGTCGTCTGCCCGGCGGGCCGGGTCGGGAACACCCTATGTGCGGGCCGGTCGTGTGATGGCGTTCATCACGGATGGCGATGTGCGCGCACGATGCTCGTGTCCGTCGACTGCGGGCCGCTCGCAGGCGCGTAATGCATCACAGCATCAATGCGTATGATGCTATGATGCACAATCATGCGCACCACGATCACTCTCACCCCCGAGGCGGACGGGCTCGTCCGCAAGGTGATGCGTGAACGTGGGCTCTCGTTCAAGGATGCGGTGAACGCCGCGATCGTCGACGGGCTCACGTCCGCCGGTGCCCCCGCTCCTTTCGAGACGCCTACCTTCGACCTCGGAGCGGCGCGCGTTCCGCTGGAGCGGGCGCTGTCGGTAGCGGCAGACCTGGAGGATGAGGAACTGGTCCGCCGGCGGGACGTCGGCAAGTGAGGCTGGTCGACGCGAACGTCTTGATCTACGCGATCGACGTCGGTGCGCGGCATCATGCTTCCGCGAAATCCTGGCTGGATGCCGCTCTCACCGGTCGGGAGACGGTGCTGTTTCCGTGGGTGAGCACGCTGGCGTTCGTGCGACTCACGACGCATCCCCGGATCTTCGAGCATCCGCTGACCGCCGACCAGGCACTCTCCGTCGTCGATCAGTGGCTGGCCGCACCCGCTGCCGTCATCCCGGAGCCGGACTCACGGCACGTTCATCGCCTCCGTGAGCTGCTCGAGACGACCGGTGCGCGGGGTGGCAACCTCGTCAACGATGCGCACCTGGCCGCGCTGTCGGTCGAGTACGGTGCCGTCGTCGTGACCTATGACAGCGACTTCGGGCGCTTCCCCGGGGTGCGCTGGGAGACGCCGCCTTCCCCCTGATTCGGGGCCATCACGACGCGCGCTCGCGCACCACGGTCGCGATGTCGATCTTCCTGATCTGACGCGATGCCGGCCACTGCGAGATGAGCGCGGCCAGCAGGACGCCGACCGCGGCGGCGGGCAGCGTCCACCACGGCCAGCGCAGCGCGAGCGTGAACAGATCGTCGTTGAACGACTGCAGGAACGCCCACGCGCCCCACACGCCCAGCACCAGGCCGATCGGGATCGCCAGGAGCGTCGCGATCATGTTCTCCATCGCGATCGCCCCGGCGACCTTGCGCTGCGGGGCCCCCGCCGCCCGCAGGGTGGCCAGTTCGCCGGTGCGCTCGACCACGCTCACGGCCATCGTCACGTACATGACGGCCAGCGCGAGCGCGGTGCCCGCGATGATCATCACACCGATGAAGGCCCAGAACAGACCGAGGTACTGGTCGAGGATCCCGACCACCGACCGCACGTCCTGGTAGGCGACGACACCGTCGAGCTGGGTGATGTCGCTGCGCAGCTGCTCGCGGTCGGCGTCGTCGGTGTACGACAGCGCGAACGTCTCGACGTCGGCGGAAGGCAGGATGCCGGCGGCCACGGCGTTCGTCGCATACACCGCGGTGCCGATCGGCTCGTCGAGGAACGCGACGATGGTCACCCCCGTCTCGCCCGCCTCGGTCGACAGTGTGACGGTGTCGCCCGCTTCGACATCCAGCAGATCGCCGATGCTGTGCCCGGCGAGCACGCCGTCGTCGGGCAGTGAGACGGGCTCGCCGTCCATCCCGGTGAACCCGTGCATCTGCGTGTCGGGCTCGAATCCGTGCAGCACGGTGGCGTAGGAGTCGTCGGCGCCCTCGACCGTCACCTTGCCGGTCTCGGTGACCTCGACCGCGCGCACCCCGTCGAGGTTTTGGAGCTGCGTGTCGACCCCTGCGCCCGCCTGCGCGACGACGTTCGCGTCTTCGAGCTCGACCTCGCTGAACTGGATCTCGATGGCCATGAGCATCGAGGTCATCAGTCCCACCGAGGTGAGGACGACCACCAGCGACAGCACACCGCCGAGCATGGTCGCGAACGTACGTCGCTTCGAGCGCACGACGTCTCTCAGCGCCATCCGCCCCGAGGTCGACAGCCACCGCTGCCGGGCGACGAATCCGCTCCAGCGTCCGGGCGCCTTCACCTCGGCCTGGGTGCGCATGGCCGCGGCGGGCGCCGTGCGCGATGCGGTGATGGCGGGGCCCAGGGCGCCCAGCATCCCGATGATCGCGCCGAACGCGAGGCCCGCGGCGATCATCCAGGGATAGTTGCGCACCACGGTGTCGGGCACGCCGACGAACCCGGTGTAGGCAGAGGTGACCCAGGTGTTCGCGAAGACGCCGCCGATCGCGCCGACCACCGCGCCGGCCAGGCCGATCACGAGACCCTGGCTGAGGTAGTGGCGCAGCACGCGACCGCGTCGGGCGCCCGCGGCCATCAGGGTGCCGATGATCGGCTTCTCCTGCACGATGCGGCGGGTGAGCAGCACCCACGAGGCGACGCCGGCCGCGGCCAGGAACATCGCGGGGAACGCGACCGACATCTGATCGAACCCCTGCAGGTCCTCAGACAGCGTCGCGTTGGAGGGCTGGTCGTCCTGTGTCTCGATCGAGGCCGCGCCGGCATCGGTCATCGCGGCCGACACGTCGTCGAGATCGTCGTCGGTGTATCCGGTCGGAAGCAGCGCCAGGGTCTGGTTGTCGGGGATGCCGAACCAGGCGGCGACGTCGTCGGGCCCCGCGAAGACGACCGCGAACGACATCGGATCGCTGAGGATCTCCTGCCGGCTGCGCGCGGGCCACAGGTACTCGGGCGAGTCGACCACGCCCGCGACCGTGACCTGCTGCCAGCCCGCGAGGCTGTAGATCTCGAACGAGTCGCCCACGCCGATCTCGAACGCGTCCGCGGCGTGCGTCTCGAGCAGGATGTCACCGGCCGTGCCGTCGAGGTAGTCGCCCTCGATCACGTCCACGTCGTCGATCGCCGGGTGGTCATCGACGGGGATCGAGATCACGCGCCCGAGGAGCTTCACGTCCTCGATGAGCATGGGCGGGTCGACCTGCGTGCGGGTGATCGCCTCGTCGGCGCCGGCGTCGAGGGCCGCCTGGGCGATGGCATCCGTGTCGCCGCCGGTCGCAACGAGGTCGGCGAAGGCGAGCCGGTCGTAGGTCTCGTCGTAGCTGGCCGACAGGTTCTGGTACGCGCCGGCGGTCGAGATGTAGATGAGGACGCCGAGCGCGATGGTGACGCCGGCGGCGATCACCTGACCGCGTTGGCGCCACAGATCGCGGTAGATCTTCTTGGTCGAGGCCCGCATCGCACTCACCAAGTGACGTCGGCTGCGGCGGCCGGGTTCGCGTTGACCTCGGACGACTCGACGCGCCCGTCGACGACGGTCACGACGCGGTCGGCGATCTGCGCGACCGACACGTTGTGGGTGACGATGATCACGGTGCGGCCCTGATGGTGGAGGTCCTGGAGCAGCCCGAGGATCTGACGGCCCGTGGGCAGGTCGAGCGCCCCGGTGGGCTCGTCGGCGAAGAGGATGTCGGGGTCGGTTGCCAGCGCGCGGGCGACCGCGACCCGCTGCTGCTGCCCGCCTGAGAGCTGCGCGGGAAAGTTGTCCATCCGATCGCCCAGCCCCACGGCATCCAGCAGGTCGGGGACGCGGGTCTTGTCGCCGCGCCCCGTCATCTCGATGATCACCTCGACGTTCTCGCGCGCGGTGAGCGTGGGGATGAGGTTGAAGAACTGGAAGATGAAACCGACGTGGTCGCGACGGAAGTCGCTGAGCGTCCCCGGGTCGCGCGACGAGATGTCGTCGCCGGCGACGACGACCTCGCCGGCGGTGGCCTGGTCGATGCCGCCCAGGATGTTGCACAGGGTGGTCTTGCCCGAGCCGGAGGGCCCCAGGATCACGACGAGCTCACCCGAGGCGATGTCGAGGTCGATGCCCTTCAGGGCGTGGACGGCGGCGTCTCCGGTGCCGAAGAAGCGGGTCAGTCCCCGGGTGCGCACGCCGCGGTCGGTGGTGACGGTGGTGGTCATGTCGGGTCCTTTCGGAAGACGCCGTCGGTGTAGGCGTCCATGGCATCGGCGGCCCAGCGCTGCAGGCCCTCGGGCGAGAGCGGGTCGGCGCCCAGCACGTCGCTGAGATGGTCGTGGAGCAGGATCATGGCGAGGTCGTTCGCGAGCAGGAACGCCGCGCGCATCGGCGGGTCTGACGTCGGGCGCGCGAGGCCGGCCGCGTCGAGCCGCTGAAGGATGTCGACGCTCACGGCGTACCAGCGACGGAACAGCGCCCGCCCGGCGGGCTCGCCCGACAGCAGCATCCGCCGCAGATAGGCGGGGATCGGCGACCCGGGCGGGAGCCCGGCCACCAGCGCCTCGACGAAGCCGGAGGCGGTGGTGGCGCCGCCGTCCGCCAGCTCGGCCATGCTCATCTGGAGAAGATGGTCGAAGGTCGCCGTGACGTGATCGTCGACGGCCGCGCGCAGTCCCTCCCGCGACCCGAAGTGGTGCGAGATGAGCGGCTGTGACACGTCGGCGCGGGACGCGATGTCGCGAAGGGACACCGCGTCGGCCCCGTGGTCGGCGAACAGCGCGAGAGCGGCTGCGACGATCCGCTCGCGTGCGTTCCGCTCCTCCTCGGTCACGAGGCGAGCGTACTGATCACTTGATCAGCCGCGCAAGGGTGTCGTCGCTAAGGTCAGCGTCTGGCGTGGCGGTCGTCGCGCCGCGAGATCACGCCGACGCGAGTTTCTGTGCGAGGCCGACCACGCGGTCCCGGAACTGCCCGTCGGTCTCGTCGAGCGGCTCGAGGAATCGTGGCCCGTACACGAGTCGCAGCAAGCACTCGGCGTAGACCGCACGCACCACGGCGGCCCCGCCTCTCCCGGGAATCGTGCCGGCGATGTCCGCGAGCATGTGACGCGATGCGGCCCCGCCGCGGGCGAGCAGCTCCGGGTCGTGGGCGCTGCGATCGATGAGAGCACGCAATGCGGCGGGGTGCGCATCGAAGACCCCGATGACCACCCGCGCCGCGTTGGCTGCGGCATCCGCCGTTGACGCGCCCTCGACGACATGCTCCCTGCGCTGAGCGGCCTCGGTCTCACGGATCTGCTCCAGCCACCGCTCGTGCACGGCGCGGAACAGGCCCGCTTTGCCGTCGACCCGCGCGTAGATCGACGGGGGAGTGACGCCGGCGCGGCGGCAGACCTCCGCGATCGTGAGGCCCTGCCACCCGCGCTCGGCGAACAGCTCCATGCCGACCTGCATCACACGGTCCCAGCTTTCGCGGCTGCGCGACTGCTGGGGCGCGCGCTCGCCGGGGGCGGCGTTCGTGACGGTGGTCATCGCGTCGATGCTACGCGGATGCCGGCGCCTTCAGGCCATCGCCCATCTCCTCGAGCTGGTCGACGATCTCACCCGGGCTCTTCTCGCCGACCTGCTTCTGCAGCATCGGCGTGTGGTCGAGGACGAAGTCGCGAACCGGCCTCAGGAAGGCGGGCGCGTGGTGGAACACCTTGCCCAGGATGTAGGCCTGCTGCACCTGCGAGGTCGTGTGCGCGATGCGACGGTCGTCGTAGCGCAGCAGGGCGGCAGTGACGGCGGCGGTGTCGTCGAGGTCGACCCCCGTGAGCTCCTGCGCGAGCGTGTAGCCGTCGCCGATCGACATTCCGGCGCCGTACGCCGCATAGGGCGAAGTCGAGTGCGCGGAGTCGCCGGCGAGTGTGATCCGGCCCTTCGACCACTGCTTCAGCGGCACGCGGTCGCGGATCGGCCAGCGCTGCGTGTGCGCCGGGTCGGTGGCCTCGACGAGTCCCGCAAGCGCACCAGGGAACGGCTTCGCGAGTTCGAGAGCGTGCGCCTTCAGGTCGGTCGGTGCGGGCTCGTCGGGGTCCCAGGCCTGGAGCACCCACCACTGGATGCCGTCCCGGCCGTTGTCGCGGATCGACGAGTAGGTGCCCTGCACGGTGCGGCTGTGGGTGAGCGTGACCTCGCCCCACTCGGTGCCGGGCACGTCGGTGAACGTGTAGCCGCCGATGATGGCGAGCTTGTGATCGCGCTTCTCGCTCGGGCCCCACAAGTGGGTCCGCACCATCGAGTCGATGCCATCGGCGCCGACGACGGCGGCCGCGTCGATCTCGGTGCCGTCGCCGAGCGAGACGCGCACGCCGTCGCCCGTGTCTTCGAGGCCCGTGACCGCGACGTTCGTGCGCAGGACGCCCTCCGGCATGGCCGCCAGCATCCGCCGGTACAGTTCGGGGCGCAACAGCCCGATGAACCCGCCGCCGTACTCCTTGACGACATCCTCGGGGATCTGCACGTCGGCCCGGATGTTCCCCTTGATGCCACGGAAGGTGCCGTGGCAGGGCGCGCCGAGATCCTCGGTGTCGACGCCCATCGCCCGCAGCGCCTTGATCGGCGGCGGCCACAGGTTGAGGATGTTGCCGGCCGGGCGTGCCTCGCGGTAGCGCTCCAGCAGAATCGGGCGATGCCCGACGGTGTGCAGGGCGAGTGCCGTGGCCATTCCGGCCGGGCCTGCCCCGATGATCACGATCGGTCGTTGAGTCGCGTCCATGGTGTCTCCCGTCTCCTTCGACGACGAGAGAAATGTAACACCGCTATATTTCGAGCGCGCGTGGTATTCGCGCTGTCGATGCGGCGCATCACCCGGAAGAGGGGTTCAGTCCGTGGCTGTCAGAGCGTCCGCGGCCTCGATGAACAGCCTTCGCATCCACACGTGCTCCGGATCGCGGTCGTGGATCGCGTGCCACCAGAGCGCATTCACCAGCGGGGGCGCCTCGAACGGCAGCTCGTAGGTGCGCAGACCGCTCATGTCCATCGCGCTCAGCGCGCCGCGCTGAATCAGCGCGATTCCCGACGTCCCGCGCACGAACGCCGGGAGCGCCAGGAAGCTCTCCACGACCGCGGTGATGCGTGGCTCAACACCCAGCATCTGCAGCTGGCGTCCCGCTCCCGTGAAGGCCGAGCGGGACTGGTAGCTGAACACCCAGGGAAGAGCGCGCAGGTCGGCCATCGTGAGCTGCCCTGCGAGCGACGGATTCGATGCGTCGGCGATCGCCAGCCAGCGATCCTGCCAGAGGTCGTCGTACGGCAGGTCGTTCAGATGACCGTGCGGGAGCACCATTCCGTCCACCGAGCGAAGACTCGTCTCCGCATCGTCGACGATCTGCGGGTTGTGCAGCATGAAGCGGAACCTGACGCCAGGAGCCCTCTCGGCGGCCAAGCGGGCGACGGCCTGTCCGATGGTGGTGAAGGCGTAGTCCGACCCGTAGACGGAGAACTCGCGGGTCGACTGTGTCGGATCCCATGTGGCCTGGCTCTCGAAGACGCGTCGTGCCGCTTCGAGCGCTGTCGTGGTGTGCTCGCTGAGGCGGAGCGCGAGTGGGGTCAGCTCGTAGGTGTTGCCGCGGCGCGCGAGGATCGGGTCGTTGAAGTGCGTGCGCAGGCGCGCGAGGGATGCGCTCAGCGCAGGCTGGCTGAGGTGGAGTCGCTCGGCGGCTCGCGTCACGCTGCGCTCTGTGAGAAGCGCGTCCAGCGACACGAGAAGGTTGAGGTCGAGCCGCGAGAGCAGCGGGAGGTCGGGCACGGCGGTGTGTCTCCTGGTCGGTGGGTTCCTCTGATCCTACCGGCACATCATTTCAGTCGATAGTGCGGATCAACGGGATCCACTTCCCTGATGCGGGCCGTCGCATGCAGTCTGTGTGAGGAGGAATCATGACGACGATGTCCCGCGGGCTCACCGCACCATTCGCGCTCGCCCGCTACCGCGACGGTGAAAGCGGCCGTCTTGGCCTGGTGTCGGGCGACCGCATCCGGAAGCTCACGCCGGAGGACCTCGGGTCCGCCGACCTGAACACGTTCCTGGCGTCCCCCGACTGGGATCGCCTGGCTGCTCGGGCGACCCAGGACGGTGACTGGATGCCGCTGGGTGACGTCACTCTCACCGCGCCGGTCCAGCCGCGTCAGGTGCTGCAGGCGGGCGCCAACTACCGCGAGCACGTCATCGAGCTCGTCGCGGCGGGGCTCACCAA
Organism: Actinomycetes bacterium; assembly: GCA_030426515.1. Classification (GTDB taxonomy): domain Bacteria; phylum Actinomycetota; class Actinomycetes; order Actinomycetales; family Microbacteriaceae; genus Microbacterium. The sequence goes on along the minus strand of JAUHYM010000008.1, from coordinate 1,021 downwards.
CAACACCGACCGCACTCCGGAGGAGGCGCGCGCGTTCGCGGCCGACATGATGGACGAGCGTGCGGCGAACGGCGAGCCGTACTTCTTCATCGGGCTGCCCACCGCGGTCGTCGGCGACGACGTGCCGCTGACGCTGCCTGCCTACAGCGACGTGCATGACTGGGAGCTGGAGTTGGCGATCGTCATCGGCCGCGAAGCGTTCCGGGTGTCGCGCGACGAGGCGATGGACCACGTCGCCGGGTACACGATCGTCAACGACATCACCACGCGCGACCTGGTGTTCCGCAAGGACATGAAGGAGATCGGCACCGATTGGTACCGCTCCAAGAACGCTCCCGGCTTCCTTCCGACAGGCCCCTTCCTCGTGCCGGCGACGGCGGTCGACGGCGGCCACCTGGGCGTCACGCTCGACCTCAACGGTCAGCGGATGCAGACGGGCAACACCGACGACCTGCTGTTCGACATCCCCGCGCTCATCTCGCACGCCAGCCAGAACATGCCGCTGCTGCCGGGCGACCTGCTGCTCACCGGGAGCCCTCCCGGCAACGGCCAGCACTGGAGGCGGTTCCTGCGCGACGGCGACATCATGACCGGATCCATCGAGGGCCTCGGCACCCAGGTCGTGCGCTGCGTCGCCGAGGCGACGGCATGAGCACGCCCAGCGAGAACCCCGCCGACCTCGACCGGCAGAACCCCGAGGCCGAGATCGCCGCGCGCGCCGAAGCCTTCCGCAACTGGGGGCGCTGGGGCGAGGACGACGTGCGCGGCACGCTCAACTTCATCGGGCCCGGCCACCGCGTCGCCGCAGCGCAGCTGGTCGCCGAGGGGCGCGTCGTGTCGCTGTCGCAGGCGTTCGACACGAACGGCCCGCAGAAGGGCTGGCGGCGCCGCACAAACCCGGTGCACACGATGACCGACACCGGCGTCGACGCCGAGCGCGGCAACCAGGGCTTTCCGCACGGCATCGGCGGCGCCGACGACGTGATCGCGATGCCGCTGCAGTGCTCGACCCAGTGGGACG
>JAUHYM010000150.1 GCA_030426515.1 Actinomycetes bacterium | reverse complement strand
GCCCCACAGTCCGGTGATGACCTCGAGCTGCTCCTCCAGCATCCCGAACCGGCGCTCCGGGAACGGGATGCCGTAGGCGGCGTGCTCCCGCTCGAACCAGCCGGTGCCCAGGCCGAGCTCGACACGCCCGCCGGACATCGCGTCGACCTGCGCCACCTGAATGGCCAGCACACCCGGCGTGCGGTAGGTCACCGACGAGACGAGCGTCCCGAGGCGAATGGTGGAGGTCTCCCGCGCGAGTCCGGCCAGCGTCGTCCAGGCGTCGGTGGGGCCGGGCAGCGGGTCGCCGGGGCCCATGCGCAGGTAGTGGTCGGAGCGGAAGAACCCGGTGAAGCCGTGGCGCTCCGCGGTCTGGGCGAACGCGAGCTGGTCGTCGTAGCTGAACCCCTGCTGAGGCTCGGTGAAGATGCAGAACTCCATCCCCACAGTCTTTCAGTCCTGCGCCCTCCCGGCGTCCGCCCGGCGGCGGATGTCGGGTTCCAGGTAGATGACGCGCGCCACCGGCACGGCCGCGCGAATGCGCGCCTCGGCGCGGTCGATGTCCGCCGCGACCTGTGACAGTGCGCGGTCGTCGTCGTAGCCGAGCTTGGCGGCGACCATCAGCTCGTCTGGACCGAGGTAGAGCGTCTTGAGATGTATCAGCGCGTGGGGTGTGTCGTCGCCGTCGATCGCGGCGACGATCTGGGCGAGATCGGCGTCGGTGGCGCCTTCGCCCACCAGCAGGCTCTTCGTCTCGATGCCCAGCACGATGGCGACCACGACGAGCAGGGTGCCGATCATGATCGTGCCCAGCGCGTCGAAGAGCGGGTCGCCGGTGACCGCGGTCAGGCCGACGCCCAGGAGTGCGAAGCTGAGACCGGTGAGCGCGGCGACATCCTCGAGCAGCACGACGGGCAGCTCGGGGGCCTTCGCCCGCCGCACGAACGCGACCCACGACTGGCCGGGGGTGCGCAGGCGGCTGCTCTCGCGGATTGCGGTGCGCAGGGAGAACGACTCGAGGCCGATGGCGATGACGAGCACGACGATCGGGATCCACAGGTCGGTGACCACGTGCGGGTCGATGATCTTCTCCACGCCCTCGTAGATCGAGAACACCCCGCCGACCGAGAAGAGGATGATCGCGACCACGAATGCGTACACGTAGCGTTCGCGTCCGTGACCGAACGGATGCTCGCGGTCGGCTTCGCGCCGCGAGCGGCGGCCACCGAGCATGAGCAGCAGCTGGTTGCCGCTGTCGGCGACCGAGTGGATCGCCTCGGCGAGCATCGATGCGGACCCGGACACCAGCCACGCGAGGAGCTTGGCGAGGGCGATCCCCATGTTCGCGAGGAACGCCGCGACGATGGCCTTTCCGCCGCCGGAGGCGCTCACGCGGTCAGTCCGACGCGCGCAGGATGATCGCCTCGGTGGGCGGCGCGGGATCGGCGGGCGACCCCAGGTAGTCCATCACGCTCAGCAGGGCACGGCGGACCTCTGCGGGGCGCTCGAGATGGGGGGAGTGGCCCACGCCCTCCAGCTCCAGCTCGGTGACCACGCCGCCGGCGGCGGCATAGGCGTTCAGGACGTCGCGGGTCTGGGTGACCATCGGCTGCGGCGGAGCGACCTCGTCGCCGGGCCATCCCGGGATGACCCCGAGCTTGCCCAGGTTGTTCAGATCGAACAGCGAGGCATCCGACACGATGGCATCCACCGTCCCGTGCACCCACAGGATCGGGGGCTTCGGGTCGAGATCGACGATGCCCGACGTGTCGAACCACTGCGGAGCCATCGCGTTGAGGACCCCTGTCGTGCCGGGGGCGAAGCCCGGCCAGTTCGCGCTGGGGATGCTGTCCCCGGGGTAGTTGCCGGGCGCGGTGGAGGTGGTCAGCATGCTCTGCACCCAGACATCCTCGTGCGGCGCCTGGTGACCGGGAGCCACGTAGCCGGAGCGGAACACGCTGCGCGGCGAGGTCGGCGCCGCGTCGGAGTCGTCCCCGTCCGCCAGCCGCTGGACGAAGTCGGGGTTGGCGCCGCCCGCCCCGCACCCGGCGTCGTCGTCGGTGAGTCGCGACCCGTCCCGTCGGGTTCCACCGAATCCGTACGGCGAGACCGGGGCCTGCAGGGTGAGGCTGCGCACCTCGTGCTCGAGGGCGTACTGCATGGCGACGCCGCCGCCCATGGACCACCCCACGAGGTGCGCGCCGGTCGCGCTCAGGGCCGTGAGGGCGGCATGCACGTCATCGCTGTAGTCGCGGACGCCGCGTGTCGCGTCGACCGCCGCGGGCTCGGCGTCGCCGAAGCCCCGCAAGTCGAGCGCGATGACGCGGAGGTCGCCCGGAAGATCCTGCATCAGCTCCTGCCAGAACAGTGCGGACGAGACGTTCCCGTGAATGAGCACCAGGGTGCGTTCCGGCGGTGTCTGCGGGTCGTCGCCGTCTCGCTCGAGCACGCCCACCCGGATCCGGTCGGTGTCGATCGTCCGTGCCGTGATGCCGTCCAAGAGCGTCATGCGAGGTCCTTCATCATCGTCGGTCACCCGGAGGTGACGGTGGCCGGGCGGCCCCGTCGCCTCGACTATAGCCGTGGGATCCGGGCCCGTCCTGGGGCTCGCGGGCTCACTCCGCGGGCGTCTGCGTGTCAGCGCCCTCGTGCTCTCCTGCGTAGAGCGCGTAGGCGGCGTCGGCGGTGCGGCGGGCTGTCTCCGGATCGCCGCCGTCGGCGATGTGCGCGAGTGCCCAGGCGTCCGCCGATCCGCGCGCGAACCGCCGGCCTTCCGCACCCGCGGCCCAGGCGAGCGGGTCCTCGGGGCGCGGAGCGTCAGGGGCATCCAGGTGCAGGCGCAGCCCGAGCAGGGCCTGGTCCCACCCGATCCCTGTCGCCGAGGGCCCGTACGTCTCCCACAGCGGGTCCGGGGCTGCCTCCGTGCGCGCGATGTGCTCCCATTCGAGGCGGGTCGTGAGGGGATCCACACGCTCCAGGCGCACGGTCACCCAGCTGAGGAGCCCGCCGAACTCCCACGTGATCTTCAGGTGGGCCGTGCCTTCTGCCGGTGGCGCGCATTCCTGCACCTCGCCGGAGGCGTTGCCCTCGATCTGGAATCGCCCGCCCACGCGCAGGTCGCCGGTGACGGGCGCGAACCACACGGCGATGCGCGCCGGGTCGGTCAGGACCTCCCACAGCGTGTCGACCGACGTGTGCAGCAGCTGCGCCAGCGTCTGCACCCTCGAGGGGTACCCGTCGATCTCTTCCGACACCACCTCGCGCGCGACCGCCGTCAGCTGCGCTTCGACATCCACCATGAGCGTCTCCTTCCGCATCCGCCAGTCTGCCCGCGGATGCATGCCGCATGCCAACCGTAGGCTGGAGGGATGACCGATGCATCCACCGACCGCCCCTCTCTCGCCATCCTCGGCGCCGGATCGATGGGCGGGGCGATCCTTCACGGTCTCGTGGACGCCGGGATGACCGCCGGCGGGGTGACCGTCACCAACCGGTCGCCCGAGAAGGCCGACGCCCTCGCCGACCTGCCGGGTGTCACGAGCATCGCCCTCGACCGTGAGCCGGACGCGAACGCGCGGGCGGCTGCGGCGGCCGACGTGGTGATGGTCGGGGTCAAGCCCGCCATGGTGCCCGACCTGCTCGGCGAGATCGGCGCGCACCTGCGGCCGGGAACGGTCGTCGTCAGCCTCGCCGCGGGCGTCACCATCGCGACCTTCGAGCGGATCCTCGGCCCGGCCATTCCGGTCGTGCGCTCCATGCCCAACACCCCGGCGATCGTCGGGCGCGCCGTGACCGGCGTCTCTGCCGGCAGCGAGGCGGAGCCGGAGCACATCGCGCTCGTCCGCGCGCTGTTCGGCACCGTCGGAGACGTCGTGGTCGTGCCGGAGGAGCAGATCGACGCGCTCTCCACGATCTCCGGGTCGGGCCCCGCCTACGTGTTCCTTCTCGTCGAGTCGATGGTCGCCGCCGCCCGCCACCAGGGATTCGACGACGACACCGCGCACTCGCTCGTGCAGCAGACCTTCGCCGGCGCGATCGCCCTGCTGGAGGCGTCCGGCGAGGATCCGGCGGAGCTGCGCCGGAAGGTGACCAGCCCGCGGGGAACCACCGAGCAGGCGATCGCGGTGATGGCCGATGCCGATCTGCCGGCGATCTTCTCGCGTGCGACCGACGCGGCGCTGGCGCGGGCGAAGGAACTCGCGGCCGCCTCGGGGTGAGCGGCGCGCGACCTCAGCGGTCGAGGGACGCGAAGCGCTCGATATCGCTGTTGGTACCCGAGACGATGATGAGGTCGTGGTTGGTCACGACCGTGTCGGCCTCGGCGTAGCGGAACGGCTTGCCGGGGCTCTTCACGCCGACGACGGTGACGTTGTACTTAGTGCGCACACCGGACTCGTTCAGGCCGACGCCGCGGATGAAGCGCGGGGGGTACATCTTGGCGAGCACGAAGTCGTCGTCGAAGCGGATGAAGTCCAGCATCCGCCCGCTCACGAGGTGAGCCACGCGCTCACCCGCTTCGCGCTCGGGGTAGATCACATGGTTCGCGCCCACGCGGGCCAGGATCTTCCCGTGCGACTGCGAGACGGCCTTCGCCCAGATCTGCGGCACCTTCAGGTCGACGAGGTTCGCGGTGATGAGCACCGATGCCTCGATGCTGGATCCGGTCGCCACGACCGCCACCTGGAAGTCCTGGGCGCCGATCTGGCGCAGCGCCTCGATGTTGCGGGCATCGGCCTGCGCGGCGTGCGTGACGCGCTCGGACCACTTCTGCACCAGCTCGAGGTTCTCGTCGATCGCGAGCACGTCGCGCTCGAGCCGGTCGAGCTCGCCGGCGCACGCGGCGCCGAACCGCCCCAGACCGATCACCAGGACGGGCGCGTCTCCGCGGATCTGCTCAACCAACGATCGGCCTTTCCACCGGGAGCGAGTACAGCTGCGAACGGGATGTCGCGGCCACAGCCGCGGCGAGAGTCACTGTACCAACGCGGCCCATGAACACCGTCAGCGCCATGACGTAGACGGCCGAATCGGGCAGATCCCCGGTCAGACCCGTCGACAGGCCCACCGTGCCGAACGCGCTGATGACGTCGAAGAGCACGTTCGCGATCGGCTCCTTCGTGATCTGCGCGATCGTCACCGTCGACACCGCGACGATCGTGGCCCCCCAGGCCACGACCGACAGGCCGACCCGCTGCACGTCGCTCGGGATGCGGCGGCCGAACGCCTGGACCGAGGGGCGGCCCTTCGCCTCGGACCACACGGCCAGGGCCAGGACGGCAAGCGTGGTCACCTTGATGCCGCCCGCGGTCGAGGCTGACCCGCCGCCGACGAACATGAGCATGCAGCCGACGATCAGAGACGAGCCGTTCAGATCGCCGATCTCGACCACGCTGAAGCCGCCCGACCGGGTCATCGCCGACAGGAAGAACGCCTGGAACGTGGTGTCCCAGGCATCCATGTGGCCGAACGTGAGCGGGTTGTTGTACTCCAGGGTCAGGAACGCGGCGGCGCCGGCCAGGAACAGCAGCGTGGTCGTGATGAGGGTGAGCTTGGTGTGCAGCGACCACTTCTTCACGTGCCAGTAGTGCTTCCACAGGGTGTAGATCACCGGGAAGCCGATGCTGCCGAGGAAGACGCTGATCATCAGGATGGTCAGCAGGACGTAGTCGTCGGCGAACACGCCGACCCCGCCGGGGTTCGGGGTGAAGCCGGTGTTGGTGAACGACATCGCCGCGTAGTACGGGGCCTCCCACAGGGCGTTGAGCGGGTCGATGCCGGCGAGGATCAGCGCCGGATACAGTGCGAGGGCGACGACGCCCTCGATCACGAGTGTCGACAGGGCGACGGTGAGCAGCAGCTGTCCGACCTCGCCCAGACGCACCGTCTGGCTCTCGTTGACCGGGCCTGCGTGGGCCCGCAGCGGGTTGGTGTCACTCGCCGCGATCAGCTTGGCGCGCAATCCCAGCCGCTTCGAGATGACCAGCCCGAGGATCGA
>JAUHYM010000149.1 GCA_030426515.1 Actinomycetes bacterium | reverse complement strand
GTGGACGACCGAGCCGGGCCGCTGGTCCATCGCCGTGAACGACGCGTATGCCGACACCGCGCAGACACTCGACAGCGTCGGCATCCTGCCCCCCAGCAGCATCCAGCTGCTGAGCTCGGAGACGCCGCTGCCGTTCTGGATCCGCAACGACCTGCCGTTCCCGGTCGACGTCGTGCTGTTCGCGACCCCCGACGATCTGCGCCTGGAGGTGCAGCGCATGACGCCCGTCGAGGCGAGCCCGTCGAGCAACACCCGCGTGCAGGTGCCCGTGCAGGCCCGCGTGGGCAGCGGCGAGCTCACGATCGACCTCCAGCTGCGCAGCCCCACCGGCGTCGCCATCGGCGACCGGCAGAGCGCCGATGTGCACGTGCGGGCCGAGTGGGAGGCCTTCGGGATCGTCGGGCTCGCCCTCATCGTGGGCGGTCTGCTGGTGGTCGGCGTCGTGCGCACCATCCGCCGCCGCGTCCGCGCCCGCCGCACCGCGGACGAGCCCGCGGAGATCGACGCGTGAGCGGCGGAATGGGGCGCGCCAGCCTGCTCATCGGAGCGGGAACGGTCATCTCGCGCCTGACCGGGTTCGTCCGCACCGTCGTGCTCGTCGCCGCGATCGGGTCGTTCGGGGCGGTCGGCGACGCGTTCACGGTGGCCAACCAGCTGCCCAACAACATCTTCGCGATCATCTCCACCGGCATCCTCACCGCGGTGATCGTCCCGCAGATCGTGCGGGTCTCGGCCGACCCGGACGGCGGCAAGGGGTTCATCTCGAAGCTGGTGACCCTGGGCACGGTCATCCTCCTGGTCACCACGATCCTCGCGGTGGCCGCCGCACCCTGGCTGGTGCAGCTGTACGCGCCCGGCTACTCGGCCGACCAGCTGGCCCTGGCCACCGCGTTCGCGTACTGGTGCCTGCCGCAGATCCTCTTCTACGGCCTGTACGCGCTGGTCGGCGAGATCCTGAACGCCCGTCGCGTGTTCGGGCCGTTCACCTGGGCGCCGATCGTCAACAACGTCGTCTCGATCGCCGGGTTCCTCGTCTTCATCGCGATCTTCGGCGGTCCGCTCACCGAGGTCGCCGACTGGACCCCCACGATGGTCGCGCTGCTCGGCGGCACCGCCACGGCCGGTATCGTCGCGCAGGCGGGCGTGCTGCTGCTGTTCTGGCGCCGCGCCGGACTTCACCTGCGCCCCGACTTCCACTGGCGCGGCGTCGGGCTGCGCCGCATCGGCCGCCTCGCGGGCTGGACGTTCCTGATGGTGCTCGCGGGTCAGCTGGCGGGACTCGTGCAGTCGCGGGTGATCTCGGTCGCCTCGGGCGACGCGGCCAACTTCGTGTTCGCCAACGCCTGGCTGCTGTTCATGCTCCCCTACTCGATCATCGTGCTCTCGATCGGGACCCCGTACTTCACCCAGCTCAGTGAGCACGCGCAGGCCGACCGCATCGACGAGGTCCGCGTCGACATCCGGCGCAGCATCCGCACCCTCGGTCTGTTCGTCGTGGTGGCCACTGCCGCTCTTGCGGCCGCCGCGGTGCCGGCATCCCGCATCTTCACGAACACCGCCGCGGAAGCGCAGGCGGCGGCGATGGTGCTCGACGGGTTTCTGGTGGGCCTCGTGCCCCTCGCCGTCCTCTTCGTGATCCAGCGCACGTTCTACGCGTTCAACGACACGCGCACCCCGTTCCTGTTCACGATGGTGCAGGTCGCGGTCGTCATCACGCTGGCACTTGTCGCCTCCGCCACCCTGCCCGTCGAGCTGCTGACCACCGGCGTCGCCCTCGGCCAGTCGCTCTCGAGCATCGTGCAGGTGGTGCTCGCCACATGGCTGCTGCGCCGCCGACTCGGCGAGCTGCAGGTGCGGCGCTGGTTCGGCGCGCTCGCGATGTTCACCCTCGCGGCCATCCCGGCGGGCTTGGCGGGGTGGGGCGTCTACGTGCTTCTCGGCGGGGATGCCGGGTGGACCGTGTCGGGTCAGCTCGCCGGGGCCGCGGGCACCGCGATCATCGGGGTCGCAACCCTCGTCGTCTACGTCGCCGTCCTCGCCCTGCTGCGCTCGCCCGACCTTGGCCAGGCGTGGACGATGGTGCGGCGTCTGATCCGGCGCTGACGGCCGATTCGTTCACCTGGCGTTCTTCGGCGTCGGGAATGCTGTTCGCCTGCCCGCTGTTGGCAGAATGGACACACCGAAACGGAAGGGGCGCCATGCGTCAGGTCATCATCGTGGGCTCCGGGCCCGCCGGATTCACCGCGGCCATCTACGCCGCCCGCGCGAACCTGAGCCCGCTGGTCGTCGCCAGTTCGGTCGAGATCGGCGGCGAGCTCATGAACACCACCGAGGTCGAGAACTTCCCGGGGTTCCCCGAGGCCATCCAGGGCCCCGAGCTCATGACGAAGATGCAGGCCCAGGCCGAGCGCTTCGGCGCCGAGATCCTCTACGACGACGTCGTCGAGATGTCGCTGGAGGGCCCGGTCAAGACCGTGACGCTCGGCAGCAGTGCGACGCACGAGGCCGAGTCGGTCATCGTCGCCACCGGCTCCGCGTACCGCAAGCTGGGCCTGCCCGGCGAGGAGCGTCTCTCGGGCCACGGCGTCTCGTGGTGCGCCACCTGCGACGGGTTCTTCTTCCGCGAGCAGACCATCGCCGTGGTCGGCGGCGGCGACTCGGCGATGGAGGAGGCGACGTTCCTCACCCGCTTCGCCTCGAAGGTCTACGTCGTGCACCGCCGCGAGCACCTGCGCGCATCGAAGATCATGCAGGAGCGCGCGTTCGCGAACGAGAAGATCGAGTTCGTCTGGAACGCCGAGGTCGTCGACATCCTCGGCGACGACGCGGTGACCGGCATGCGGGTGCGCAGCACGGTCGACGGCGCTGAGCGCGACCTCGATGTGACCGGCGTGTTCGTCGCCATCGGCAACGACCCCCGCGTGCACCTCGTCCACAACCAGCTCGAGCTCACGCAGGACGGCACCATCAAGGTGGACGGCCGTTCGTCGCGCACCACCCTTCCCGGCGTGTTCGCCGCGGGGGATGTCGTGGACCCGACCTACCGTCAGGCGGTCACGGCCGCGGCATCCGGAACGGTCGCCGCGCTCGACGCCGAGCACTACCTCGCCGCGCGGCACGACGCCGGCGCCCCCGACACCGACGACGCGCAGATCGACGGCCTCGCCGAGGTCCCCGCGTCCTGACATCGACGACACCGGGGAACAATCCCCGGTCGCCGTCCGTTTCCGTCTACAAGCCTTCACGAAAGGGAGACACATGACTGCCAAGGCCACCACCACGAACACCTGGGATGAGGACGTCCTGCAGGCCGACGGGCCCGTGCTCGTCGACTTCTGGGCCGAATGGTGCGGTCCCTGCCGCATGGTCGCGCCCGTGCTCGACGAGATCCAGGCCGAGCACCCCGGCAAGATCACCATCCTCAAGCTGAACGTCGACGAGAACCCCGACCTCGCGATGAAGTACCAGATCACGTCGATTCCGGCGATGAAGGTCTTCAACAAGGGCGAGGTGGAGACGACCATCATCGGCGCCAAGCCGAAGTTCGCGCTCGAGAAGGACCTCGCCGCCTACCTCGGCTGATCTCTTCTCCCGATGCCCCGGCATCCGGCGGATCCTGTGATCCCCGGGTGACCGGGGCATCGTCGTCTGCGGGTCAGGACGCGTCCGCAGCCAGTCCGTCGCTCCACCGGCGGTAAGACTCGTCGGTGCCGAGCAGACGCCACACCGCGCGGGTGAGGGGCGGGTAGTCGAGGGCGATCTGACGCATCAGCGTGTAGTTCGCCGCGCGAGAGGGACGCCGGTCGTCCTGGGCGGCCAACTCGTCGGCCCTCAGCAGGAACACGACCAGCTCATCGACGGTGGGCAGATCCTCCATGAAGTCCCACGGGTCCTCCCCCGACCGCAGGCGCTCGTGCACGAGGACCGAGCGCTCATCGGCTGCCTCGGCGCGCAGCACCTCGAGACTCTCGCCACGGCGGCGGGATGGGGTGGGGGAACTCACCCTTCCAGGGTACGACCGACCGCGACGTGCCGCCGCATCCTGCGCACGTGGCGCTCAGGCGGCGCCGTAGCCGTCCTCGCCGATCTCGCCGAGGATGCGGTTGAGATCCTGGACGCTCGCGAAATCAATCGTGACCTGGCCTTTTCGTGCACCGAGGGCGATCTTCACGCGGGTGTTGAGGCGGTCACCGAGACGGCCCGCGACATCGTCGAGATACGCCTGTCGACCGCCGGCCTGGGGCTTGGGGGCACGGGTTCCCGGTGCTTCGAGCGTCTTCGCCGCCGCCTCGGCCGCGCGCACCGACAGATCCTCGTTCACGATCTTGTCCGACAGCCGCTGCATCGCCTCGGGGGTCTCGAGCGAGAGGATCGCGCGGGCGTGACCCGCGGAGAGCACGCCCGCGGCGACGCGCTGCTGCACCGGCACCGGCAGGCGCAGCAGACGGATCGTGTTGGAGATCTGCGGTCGTGACCGCCCGATGCGGGTCGCGAGCTGCTCCTGCGTGATCCCGAAGTCGTCGAGGAGCTGCTGATAGGCGGAGGCCTCCTCAAGCGGGTTCAGCTGCGAGCGGTGCAGATTCTCGAGAAGCGCGTCGCGCAGCAGGTGCTCGTCGGCGGTGTCCCGGATGATGGCGGGAATGCTCTCGAGCTCAGCCTCGCGGGCGGCACGCGTGCGGCGCTCCCCCATGATGAGCTCGTAGGTGCCGTCCGCACCCGCTGCACGCACCACGACGGGCTGGAGCACACCGAACTCGCGCACGCTGTGCACCAGCTCGGCGAGGTCGTCCGCGTCGAAGTGGGTGCGGGGCTGTCGCGGGTTCGGGACGATGGCGCGGGGATCGAGATGGACCAGTCGCGCGCCCGGAACGGCGACGAGATCCTCGGCCGCCGTTTCGGTCTCGCCGGCCGCCGCGGTCGGGGCGCTCTCGTCCGGACGCTCGCCGACATCCACGGCCGCACCCGGGAAGAAGACGTCGACGGGCCGCGCCTGCGCGGTCTCTCCGGTGGGGATCAGCGCGCCGATTCCCCGGCCCAGGCCTGTTCTCTTCGCCATCAGCTCTCTCCCTGCTCGGATGCGGCGGCGCCGCGATGAATGAGTTCGACCGCCGCCTCGCGGTACGCGATCGCGCCCGCGGACTGCCCGTCGTACGTGATGACCGTCTGACCGAAGCTCGGAGCCTCGGAGACGCGGACCGACCGTGGGATGACGGTCTGCATGACCTGCCGCGCGAAATGCGTGCGCACTTCTTCCGCCACCTGCTGGGCGAGCCGTGTGCGGCCGTCGAACATCGTGAGCAGGATCGTCGAGATGTGCAGGCGCGGATTGAGATGCTTCTGGATCATCCGGATGGATCCCATGAGCTGGCTGAGGCCCTCGAGGGCGTAGTACTCGCACTGAATCGGGATGAGCACTTCGTGCGCCGCCGTGAACGCGTTGATGGTGAGCAGCCCGAGCGATGGAGGGCAGTCCACGATCACGAAGTCGAGATTGCGGTTCTCGTCGGCGAGGTACTCCTCGAGAGCGGTCCGCAGCCGGTGCTCTCGCGCGACCTGTGTCACCAGCTCGATCTCGGCGCCGGCCAGGTGGATCGTGCTGGGCGCGCACCAGAGGGTGTCCGCCTCGGGGCTCGGCTGGACGATGTCGCTCAACGGGAACTCGTCGATGAGGACGTCGTACACGCTCGGGGTGTCGGCCGTGTGGGTGACACCCAGCGCCGTCGACGCGTTTCCCTGCGGATCCAGGTCGATCACGAGCACGCGGGCGCCGACCGACGTCAGCGCCGCCGCCATGTTCACGGCGGTCGTGGTCTTGCCCACCCCGCCCTTCTGGTTGGAGACCGTGATGATTCGCGTTTCTCCGCTGAGCGAGACGTCGACCTCATCGAGCGCCCGGCGTCGCGCCGTCAGATCAGCGAGTTCGCGGGCGATCGGGCTGTCATCGAGGGAGAACGGGGCCGCGGCCGTCGCTTCCT
>JAUHYM010000148.1 GCA_030426515.1 Actinomycetes bacterium | reverse complement strand
GAGCCCGACGCGACGAAGCAGCTCTTCGCGCGAATCGCCGCAGCGGGCGGCGTCGATGACGCGCCGGATGACTGGCCCGCGCACAACGCTCACCCCGACACCCCCGCTCGATTCGCCAGCGTAGTGCACGACATCCGTCCGCCGATGGCCGCGCCTGCCCAAAACCCGGCCGCGCGCGTCAAGACCCGAGCACCGGGTGATTCCTACCGTGGGGGTCACATCGACACGTATCGACCGAGAGGAACCCGATGAGCTTCACCGAGAAGAGCGCCTGGGCGGTGATCGCCACGGTGACGGCGGTCTTCGCCGGCTATGTCGTGATCGTCGTCTCGCAGTCGATCACGGGCGGGGTGGCGCAGACCGCGCTGACCGGTCTGCTGGTCGGCTGCGCGATCACGATGATCGTCGCGCTCGCCGCCGTGCACATCGCCCTGGCCGCCGCCGCTCCCACCCGCGCCGAACCACGCCCCTCGTCCCGCCGCCGCCCGGACGCGATCATTCTCGCGAGTGGCGCCGTCTTCGCCGCAGGTCTCACTGTCACTGGTGCCGCGAGCGTCTGGATCGTCACCGTCCTGTTCGCTGCGCTCGCCGGCGGCGAGATCGCCCACGCCGCGACACGCATCGCCCACGAGAGAAAGGCCACCGCCCATGTCTGACCGCCCCCGCACCCCCATCGCGGCCGAGGCCGCATCTCACCTCGAAGGAGAAATCATGTCCGCCACCACGGCCGTCCGCGGCCGCCCTGCCGCCCCCACCGCGCAGCGATTGCGACGCCTGACGCGCTGGGCAGGCATCCTGTATCTGGCGATCTTCGTCGTCTACCCGCTGTCCACCGGCATCCGCGGCTCTCTCGTCGTTCCGGGCGATGCCGCCGCCACCGCCGAGAACATCCGCGCCGGCGAGGGGCTGTTCCGCCTCGGGATGGCGGGCGAAGCGTCGATCGTGCTCATCGAGGTCGCCCTCGCGGCGATCCTGTACGTGCTGTTTCGCCCGGTGAGCCGGGCGGGGTCGTTCGCGGCGGCGCTGTCGCGGGTCGCCGAGGGCGTGGTGATGGCCGCCGGCAACGTGTTCACCAGCATCCTCACCCTCGTCGCGCTCGGCGGCGCCGGCTACCTCACCGCCTTCGGCCCGGGGCAGGCCGAGGCGCTCGCGCAGCTGTTCCAGGATGCCGACGGCTCGATCATCCTCGTCTGGGGTCTGTTCTTCGGCCTGTCGCTGGTGATCACCGGATGGCTCGCGTTCCGCTCCGGGTTCGTGCCGCGGGTGCTCGGCATTCTGCTGGGGCTCGCCGGCGTCGGCTATCTGGTGCAGAGCTTCGGGGTGCTCATCCACCCCGGCCTTGCCGGCCCACTCGAGATCGTCGTGATCGTGCTCGCGGTCCCGGGTGAGCTGCTGTTCGGACTGTGGCTGCTCATCAAGGGCGTGGACCACGCGGCGTGGACCCGGCGCGCGGTCGAGGCGGACGGAGCGCACCTGTGAACGCCCAAGAGAGGCGCGCGGCGCACGCGACGACCGGGTCGCCGGCCGGGCCCGCGCCGCGACCGCAGATGATGAGAGCCGTCCGCACCCGCCGAGCGGGCAGCGCCGCGCACCTGGAGCTGACCGAGCTGCCGGTGCCTGCGCCGGCGCCGGACGAGGTGCTGGTCGCCGTGCATGCGACGTCCGTCACCCGCGGCGACGTGGTGCTGCGCCGGATGCCGGGACTCGTGGTCCGTGCGTTCGGCGAGACCCCCAAGCGGGTGCTCGGCCACGAGTTCGCCGGTCGAGTGGTCGCCGTCGGCGATCAGGCCGTGGGCTTCGCGCCGGGGGCGCGGGTGATGGGGGCCACGTCGGGCACCGCGCACGGCGCGCACGCCGAGTTCGTTCGCGTCGCCGCCGACGGGCTGCTCGTCGAGATCCCCGACCATGTCGCGTTCGCCGAGGCCGCCCCTGTGCCGGTCGGCGCGATGACCGCGCTGCACTTCCTCGACGCCGGCGGGGTCGGGCACGGAACGCGTGTGCTCGTCAACGGCGCGTCCGGCAGCGTCGGCACCTTCGCGGTGCAGATCGCGCGGGCGCGCGGCGCACGGGTGACGGGTGTCTCCTCGGCACGCAACGCCACCCTCGTGCGTGAGCTCGGTGCCGAGGAGGTGCTGGATCACGCCACGGTCGATGTGCGAGAGGCCGGAGCCCGGTTCGACGTCGTGTTCGACACGGTCGGCACGCTGCGCGGCCGGTCGGCCGGAGCCCTTCTGGCCCCCGGCGGACGTGTCGTGACGACGCGCAGCCGGCGCGACGAGACGCTGCCCGAGCTCATGGAGGTGCGGGATCTGCTCGCGACGGGCGCCCTGCGAGCGGTCGTCGACAGCACGTACGACCTCGCCGGCATTCGTGACGCGCACGCCGTCGTCGAGACGGGCCGCAAGCGCGGCAACGTCCTGGTTCGCGTGCGGGGCGACCGCTGACACCGGTGTGATCGGCGCCGCGGCCGTGAGGTCGCGGCGCCGATGTCGTGCGTGCCGTCTCAGGCGCCGCCGACCGGCGGCATCCCTTCTTCTTCGAGACCGCGGCCGAGGTACTTCGTGATGCAGTGGACCGCACCCAGGTTCGCGGCGAACGGGTGGAAATCGGCCAGCAGGGTGGCCTCGAAGCCCAGCCCCCGCCAGACGTCGAGGTTCGCCGCGTCGGTGGCCGAGAGCTCCTCCCAGGCCCCGAAGCCGTAGGCGGGCAGCCAGACCCGGTCGTGGCCGGCGTCGCCGACCTCGACGAGCGCGTTGTTGGCGGTCGCGAAGTACCACTGCCGTTCGCGGTAGACCGGGTCGTCGACGTACACCAGCGGGAGCGGGTTGCGCGTGACCGCGAACCCGAGGTCGCGCAGCTGCTGGGCGATGTTGTCGAATACCTCCTGCATCGCGTGCGGCCAGGGCGGCACCCCCAGCACCGACGCCGCCAGCCCCGGGTCGCCGACGACGATCCGATACCGGCCGTGGGCGTCGCGGCCCGCGAGCGTGAGGAACATGTCGATGTGGAACAGCGGCTGCACGGTGCCCTGCCCGTTGCCGAGGTGCAGCACCTCTGTCCACAGCTCGCCGTCGATCTCGATCTGTCGCGTGGTCTGCGTCGGCACCGGCACGGTGCTGCCGACGAAGTGCAGCGAGCGCTGGTCGTCGAGATGCTCGCGGTACAGCCGGTGGATGGCGTCGGCCGGCGCCTCTCCCGGTGCCGGGATGAGCACCCGGTTCAGGTAGCCGAGGGACTTGGCCGGATAGTCGGCGCCGATGAGGAAGAAGTCGTCGCCGATGAGCACGTTGCCGCCCTGGAAGTACAGCGGCGCCTGGGTGTGGCTGAGCGCGGTGGCGTTGCTGACGAAGTCCGCGATCAGTCCATCGCCGTAACGGGGGAACTCGAACGGCTCGATGAGGAAGGTCTCGCCCGCGGCATCCCGCGCGACGACGTAGCCGTCCTCGGCCCAGACCGAGAAGTGCAGGTGGTCGGGGGCGGCGATGATCTCGGGATCGGAGCAGCCGGTGAACCATCCGGCGACCTCGTCGGCGACGGCGTCGTGGGTGACGACGGTGTACCGCACCGTGTCCGGCAGCGCCGCGATCAGGTCGCGGTAGGCGGCGGCGATCGGGTTGGTCTGCCCCTCGACCGTCCCGGCCGCGTAGGCGGGGACGGTCAGCAGGAGCCGGTCGAGAGCGCCGTGGGCGCTCGAGACGAGACGGGGATGCCGGGGGCCGGCCGGAATCGAGGTGCGCAGCACCGCGCGCCCGCGCACCTGCGCGTCGAGCGCCGCCGGGTCGATGTCGCCGCGCGAGCGACGCACGAGTCCGGGGATGGCCGGATAGTGGCGGGGGGCGAGCGGTGCAGACATGGCGGCTCCTTCGCACGGACGACGTCTTCGGTCACGATGATCCTCCGGATCTCTCGCGCACGCACCCCCTTCCGCGTCGGCTCAGGGCTCGTCGGCGAGCGTGTCGAGGATTCCGGTGAGCGTGTCGAGGGTGGTGAGCGGGTTGATGATCGCGAAGCGGAGCACCGGCTCGCCGCGGTGTGAGCTCGGGACGACGAACGCGCGCTGGTCGCGCAGCATCCGATCCGACCAGGCTTGGTAGTCGGCTGCGCTCCAGCCCTCACGGCGGAACACGACCACCGACAGCTGCGGGTCGCGCACGAGCGAGAGGCCGGGGCGCTCGCGGATGACGTCGGCGATCTGACGCGCCAGGGTGAGACCGTGCTCGATCGCCGCCCGGTAGTGATCGGTGCCGTGGACGGCGAGCGAGAACCACAGCGGCAGACCGCGCGCTCGGCGGGTGAGCTGCACGCCGAGGTCGGACGGATTCCAGTCGGGTCGCTCGGTGAGCGTGTCGAGGTACTCGGCGTGCTGGGTGTGCGCCAGCCGCGCCTGCTCGGGGTCGCGGTACAGCAGGGCGCACGCGTCGAAGGGGGCGAACAGCCATTTGTGGGGGTCGACGATCACCGAGTCGGCGTGCTCGACACCCGCGAACACGGTGCGCATGCGCGGCACGAGCATCGCCGCCAGCCCGTACGCGCCGTCGACGTGCAGCCAGACGTCCCGGTCGCGGGTGACCGCGGCGATCGAGGCTATGTCGTCGACGATCCCGAAGTTCGTCGTGCCGCCGGTGGCGACCACCGCGAACACCGCGCTCTCCCGGGCATCGAGGACGGCGGCGACCGCGTCGCCGTGCAGGCGTCCGTCGTCGCCGGTGGGCACCGTGGCGACCTCGACGTCCATGATCCCCGCCGCGGAGGCGACGGACGAGTGCGCCTCCTGGCTGCACACCACCACCCAGCGGTGTGGGTCGTCGATGCCCTGTGCGCGGTTGCGTCGCCGGGCGGCATCCCGCGCCGTCACCAGCGCCGAGAGATTGCCGATCGTTCCCCCCTGCATGAACACTCCGCCGGCACCGGCGGGCAGCCCGAACTCGGCGGCGAGCCAGTGCAGCACCTCGTTCTCGGCGAACACCGCCCCCGAACCTTCCATCCACGAACCGCCGTAGATCGAGGACGCCGAGACCACCAGGTCGAACGCGGATGCCGCCTTGGTCGGAGCGGAGGGGATGAAGGCGAGGTAGCCGGGATGATCGGTCGACAGACAGGCGGGCGCGAGGATGTCCTCGAACAGCGTGGTCGCAGCGGCCGCGCCCATCCCGCCGGCGGTGATCGATCCGGATGCCTGCGCGCCCAGCGTTGCCGGGTCGGCGGGCTCGTCGAGCGGGACGTCGTGGAACATGACCCGGCGGCGGGCGTAGTCGAGCACGATGTCGACCGTCGAGCGCGTCTGGTCCGACAGTGCGTGCATGGCGTCGGCGCCGCGCGCGGTCATCGGGATTCCGCCGCGGAGGTGTCGCGAAGAGTGAGCATGTCCGCATCCTCGCACGCCGTCGCCCGCGGCGTCCTGCTCGGTCTCACGACATACGCTGAGAGGCATCCGATCATGGGAGGTTCGATGTCGCACCGAGAAGCGCACCCGGTCGAGGACGCCGTCGTGCTGATCACCGGCGGTGCCCGCGGAATGGGTGGGCTGTACGCGCGGCGCGCGGTGGCCGCCGGGGCGCGGGCGGTGGCGCTGTGGGACGTCGACGAGACGGCGGCCCAGTCGCTGGCGGCCGATCTGTCACGGTCGGGCGTGGATGTGCGCGCGTACACGGTCGACATCGCCGACCCCGACGCGGTGCGGGACGGCTACGCGCGGACGCGCGACGACCTCGGCGCCCCCGACATCCTCATCAACAACGCGGGCATCGTCCGTGGCGCGCCGTTCTGGGAGCACGACCCCGACCGCGACATCGCGGCGACCATGCATGTCAACGCCCTCGCCCCGATGTGGCTGACGCGCGAGGCGCTGCCGGCGATGATGGCCGACCGCTCGCGCGCCAAGCGCATCCTCAACATCGCGTCGGCCGCGGGCACGCTCGCAAACCCCCGGATGAGCGTGTACGCCGCATCCAAGTGGGCGCTGATCGGCTGGAGCGAGTCGCTGCGGCTGGAGCTCGCGGCCGCAGGACACGCGCACGTCGCGGTCACCACCTTCTGCCCGAGCTTCGTGGCGACCGGCATGTTCGAGGGGGCGCGGGGGCCGCTGCTGACGCCGATCCTCACCCCCGAGCGGGCCACCCGCGCCGCCTGGAACGGGATGCTGCACGGAACCCCGATGGTGCTGCGCCCCTGGACGGTGAAGCTCG
>JAUHYM010000147.1 GCA_030426515.1 Actinomycetes bacterium | reverse complement strand
TGACGAACTCGAACATCGGCGACTTCGACTCCAGGATGCCGCGGAGGGCGGCATCGCCGCGCGCCAGTCGCAGATCGCACGGATCCAGCCCGTCGGGGGCGACGGCCACGTAGGTCTGCGCGGCGAATCGCTTCTCCTCCGCGAAGGCGCGCAGAGCCGCTTTCTGCCCTGCGGCGTCGGGATCGAAGGTGAACACGACCTCGCCCGCCGCGGAGTCGTCGCCCATCACGCGCCGGAGCACGGTGATGTGGTCAGAGCCGAATGCGGTGCCGCACGTCGCGATCGCGGTGGTGATGCCGGCGAGGTGGCACGCCATGACGTCGGTGTACCCCTCCACGACGACGACCTGATGCTCACGCGAGACGTCTCGCTTGGCGAGGTCGAGCCCGTAGAGCACCTGCGCCTTGTGGTAGATCGGAGTCTCGGGGGTGTTCAGGTACTTCGGGCCCTTGTCGTCCTCATAGAGGCGACGCGCGCCGAACCCGACGACCTGGCCGGTGATGTCGCGGATCGGCCAGACCAGGCGCCCGCGGAAGCGGTCGTAGACGCCGCGCTGTCCCTGCGAGACCAACCCTGCTGCCGACAGCTCGTCGCGGGTGAACCCCTGCGCCGTCAATGCCTTGGTGAGGTTCTCCCAGCCGCGCGGTGCGTACCCGACGCCGAAGTGGGCCGCCGCGCCCGCGTCGAAACCGCGATCGCCGAGGAACTGCCGTGCGGTGGCGGCATCCCCGCCCGACAGCTGGGCGCGGAAGTACTCCGCTGCCGCCGCGTTTGCGGCGTACAGGCGTGCGCGCCCGCTCGTCTCGGGCGCGGCCTGGCCGTCCTCGTAGTGCAGCGGGTACCCGATCCGCGCGGCGAGCCGTTCGACGGCCTCCGCGAAGGTGACGTGATCCATTCGCTGCAGGAACGTGTAGACGTCGCCGGACTCGCCGCATCCGAAGCAGTGGTAGAAGCCCACCTGCGGGCGCACGTGGAAGCTGGGGCTGCGCTCGTCGTGGAACGGGCACAGTCCCTTCATCGAGCCCACACCCGCGGACTTCAGCGAGACCCGCTCTCCCACGATGTCGGCGATGTTGGTGCGGGTCTTGACCTCTTCGACATCCTGCTGGGCGATGCGCCCCGGCATCACGGACTCCCGGGAGCGCGCGGAACCCAGATGCCGATGGATGTCGGATCCAGCTCGCCGACGAGGCGGGTGTGCCAGTCGATCGCGAGCTGGTCGGTGAGGCTCTGCACCTGATCCACGATCACGCGGCGGCGCGCGTCATCGTCCGCGGCCTCGGCGAAGTCGGCGGCGTACACCGCATCGAGATCGACCCCGCCGCGGTCCCAGAGCACACCGGCCAGGCGCTTGAGGACGCGGCGCTGCTCCTTGTAGAGCTCCTTGCGCCCTTCGATCGAGACGACGAAGGCGCCGATGATGCCCTTCAGTGCGGCCATCTCGGCCTCGATCACCCGCGGCACCACGACGTGCGCGCGGTACCGGGTCAGATCCGGCCCCGCGTACGCCTCACGGGTCGCCGTCGTCGCGGCGCGGGCGAACCTGCCGATGAGGTCGGAGGTGAGATTCTTCAGTCGCGCGAGGGACGCCCGGGAGTGGTCGAACGAGGTGAGCCACTGCGGCAGTCGGGTGAGGCGGAACAGCGCGTCGTCCAGCTCGTCCCGGGCGAAGTCGAACCCGACCCACGCCTGGATGGCGGTGACGAGCGCCTCGTGGGAGGCGGGGTCTGCCAGGGCTGCCGGATCCAGGTAGCCGTTGACGATCGCGTCCTCGAAGTCGTGCACCGAGTAGGCGATGTCGTCGGCGAGGTCCATGACCTCGGCCTCGATGCAGCGGACCCGTCCCGGCGCGCCCTGGCGCAGCCAGTGGAAGACCGGCTCGTCGTCCGGATACACGCCGAACTTGAGGCGACCACCCGGATCGGGCAGCGGGTGCTCGGCCGTCCACGGGTACTTGCACGTGGCGTCGAGGCTCGCGCGCGTGAGGTTGAGACCTCGGCTGCGCCCCTCGTCATCGAGCACCTTCGACTCGAGGCGGGTGAGGATCCGCAGCGACTGCGCATTGCCTTCGAAGCCGCCGAACTGCTCCGCCCAGTCGTTGAGCGCGCGCTCTCCGTTGTGCCCGAACGGCGGATGTCCGAGGTCGTGGCTGAGACACGCGGTGTCGACGATGTCGGGCGACAGGCGCAGCTCGATCGCGAGCTCGCGGCCGACCTGCGCGACCTCGAGGGAGTGAGTGAGGCGGTTGCGCGCGAAGTCGGCGACACTGGCCGGGCTGAGCACCTGCGTCTTCGCCGCGAGCCGTCGCAGCGACGCCGAGTGCAGCACGCGCGCACGATCGCGGGCGAAGTCGTCCCGCTCCGATCGGTGGCGTTCCGCGTAGAAGCGCGCCGCGTCCTCCTCGCCATACCCCGGTGGGCGTCCCGAGGACACGCCGAGGGTCGCGTGCGCCCTACCCGCCACTGTTGTCGAGCTCCGCGTCGGCAAGTGTGCGGGTTGCGTCGGCCGCCATCTCACGCGAGTCCAGCCACCCCTCGGGGAGCGCCGTCCGCTTGGGGCTGCCCGCGCGACCACGCTGACCCTCGGCCGCCGCGCCTGGATACGGCGCGTCGAGGTCGAGCTCCGCGACGAGGTCGTCGATGTCGCGCAGTGAGGAGACGGTGGCCAGGCGCGCGCGCAGGTCGCCGCCGACGGGGTACCCCTTGAAGTACCAGGCGACGTGCTTGCGGATGTCGCGGCATCCGCGCCCCTCGTCGTCGAAGAACTCGACCAGCAGCTCGGCATGACGCCGGAACGCGGCCGCGACGAAGCCGAGCGATGCATCGACCGGCTCGGCGGTCGCTGCGCCGGGCTGTCCCAGTGCACGCGCAAGGTCACCGAACAGCCAGGGACGTCCCAGGCATCCGCGCCCGACCACGACCCCGTCGCAGCCGGTCTCCGACATCATCCGCGCGGCGTCGTCGGCCGACCAGATGTCGCCGTTCCCGAGCACCGGCACCGACGTCACCGTCTGCTTGAGTGCGCCGATCGCCGCCCAATCCGCGGTACCTGAGTAGAACTGCCCCGCGGTCCGCGCGTGCAGCGCGACGGCGGCGACCCCGGCGTCCTCGGCGATGCGTCCCGCGTCGAGGTACGTGAGGTGGTCGTCGTCGATTCCCTTGCGCATCTTCACCGTCAGCGGCACGTCTCCGGCCGCGCGGACGGCGCGTCGCACGATCTCACCGAACAGTCCCAGCTTCCACGGCAGCGCCGCGCCGCCGCCCTTGCGGGTCACCTTCGGGACGGGACAGCCGAAGTTCAGGTCGATGTGGTCGGCACGGTTCTCGTCGACCAGCAGGCTCACCGCGCGCTCGACCGTCGCGGGGTCGACCCCGTACAGCTGGATCGACCGCGGCGTCTCCGACTCGTGGTGTGTGATCAGCCGCATCGTGGTGGCATTGCGCTCCACCAGTGCACGCGTGGTGATCATCTCACTCACGTAGAGACCCGCTCCGTACTCGCGGCACAGGCGACGGAAGGCCGTGTTCGTGATGCCCGCCATGGGAGCGAGCACGACCGGGGCGTCGAGCTCGATCGGCCCGATGCGCAGGGCGCGGGCGGGGGCGGCGGTCGCGGTCATCGGTTCATTCTCCCAGACTCACGCGGGCGTCTGCTGACAGGGTCTGGACGGCGCGCGGCGACCCGCACGGGGCGCTGCGTTCAGACGCTCGCGGCGTCGGCGGTCTCCGCGGCCCCGGTCTCTGGGGCGCGGCGCTCGTTCCAGACCTGCCGCGCGACCTGCGCGAACGCCTCCGGGGGCTGGGCGCCGCTGATCCCGTACGTGCCGTCGATGACGAAGAAGGGCACCCCGGTGATGCCGAAAGCTGCCGCCTGCGCCTGATCGGCTCGGACGTCGGGGAGATGACGCTCCGACGCGAGCGCGTCGCGGGTGTCGGAAGCGTCGAGACCGACCTCCGTCGCGAGCGCGACAAGATCGTCGACGCGGCCGATGTGCCGACCCTCCGTGAAGTACGCCGCCATCAGACGCTCGGCCATCTCGTGCTGGCGTCCCTGTGCCTTCGCCGCGTGAAGGAGCTCGTGTGCCTTCACGGTGTTCGTGTGCCGCAGCAGGTCGAACCGATATTCCAGCCCCGCCTCGGCAGCGACACCCGTGACGCGGTCGAGCATCTGCTGCACCTGCTCCCGCGGAATCCCCTTGTGCTCGGACAGGAAGTCCAGCTCGTCCCCCTCGAAGTCGACCGGGGTGTCGGGCGAGAGCTCGTACGAGCGGAACACGACCTCCACGACGGGCGGATCGTCGTCGGAGGCGGTCTGGGCGAGGCCCGCCTGGAGGTTGCGCTTGCCGATGTAGCACCAGGGGCAGGCGACATCGCTGAACACGTCGATACGGAGAGTCTCGGTCACAACGAGGTCAACCACCCGCGTCGGGTCGGGTATTCCCCGCGTCGGCTGCCCGCCGCGCGAGGACGGCTGCGATGAGGAAGCAGAGCGCCCCGAACGCGGTGCCTACGTTCATCCACCGTTCGCTGAACAGCTCGCCCGTGTCGGGCACCACCCACGCGCCCACGGCGGCGACGCCGAACGCGACCGACCCGACGAGGTTCAACAGCGTCCCATGCCAGGTGCGCGCGCGTACGTCCCACAGCTCGTGCCGACGGCGCGCGGCCATCACGGCGAGGATGCCGGCGATCAGGAAGCACGCCGAACCCCACACGTCCGGGATCCACCCCGCCGTGAGCCTGTCGGGGTCGCGGAGGGCGGCCATCAGCACGGCGATCGTCGACACGTTGAACAGCAGCGTGCCCAGGAGCTGGATCGCCGCCGACATCCAGTCCCACCAGGCCGCGAGTGTGGAGGCGCGACGCGGTGGCCGGCGCCCGCTCACCGCGAGCTGGATGAACGCCGCGAGGGTGAACAGGACCGCGCCGGCGGCGAACGTCGCCGCGTCCGCGACAGGCCCGACGGCGTTGGCGTACGCCGGGAGCGCTCCGACCAGGAACAGCACGGATCCGGCGGCGAACCCCCACGATTCCCGGCGGACGCGCGTGGCGAGCGTGGTCACCTCAGTGGTGGAAGCCCGACGGGTCGGCGAGGCTCGGCAGCGGCACCTCGAGGTCGTCGAGGCGCGCAACGGTCGCCCGCATGTCGTCCAGCAGGTCGTCGGCGAGCGCCATCGACAGTCCCTGACGCACGACGATGCGCTGCACGGTCACATCCGCCATCGACTCCGGCATCGGGTAGGTCGGAATCAGCCACCCCTTGGCGCGCAGGAGCTCGGAGAGGTGATGCAGGTCCCACCGGTCGGTGTGGCCCGGCTTCAGCCGGTACGCGAACACCGGAAGATCCGACCCGTCGCTGAGCAGCTCGAACGCGCCCATCTCGGCGATGCCCGCTGAGAGGTGGAGGGCGACATCCTGCGCGGTCTGCTGCACGGCGGTGTAGCCCTCGCGTCCCAGGCGAAGGAAGAGGTACAGCTGCAGCAGCACCTGCGCGCCCGGTCGTGAGAAGTTGAGCGCGAGCGTGGGCATGTCGCCGCCCAGGTAGCTCACGTGGAACACCAGGTCGTCGGGCATGACGTCGGTCGAGCGCCAGACGACCCACCCGACGCCGGGGTACACCAGGCCGTACTTGTGCCCCGAGGTGTTGATGGAGTGGACGCGGTCGATGCGGAAGTCCCAGATCAGCTCGGGCTGAAGGAAGGGGGCGACCATGCCGCCCGATGCGCCGTCGACATGGATGGGGATGTCCAGCCCGGTCTCGGCCTGGATCGCATCGAGCGCCTGCGCGATCTGCTCCACCGGCTCGTAGGCGCCGGTGTAGGTCACCCCGAGGATCGCGACGACGCCGATCGTGTTCTCGTCGACGTAGTCCTTGAGATCGGCGCCGTCGAGCACCGGGTGCTCGGCGCTCACGGGCACGTAGCGCGCCTCGACGTCCCAGTAGTTGCAGAACTTCTCCCAGCAGACCTGCACGGCGCTGCTCATGACCAGGTTGGGACGATCCGTGGACTTGCCCGCGGCGCGGCGCGCGTGCTGCCAGCGACGCTTGAAGGCCAGCCCGCCCAGCATCGCCGCCTCGCTGGAGCCGATGGTCGACGTTCCGATGGTGGTGGCGACGTCCGGCGCGTGCCAGAGGTCGGCGAGCATCCGCCAGCAGGACTCCTCGGCCGCCGCGGTGCGCGGGTACTCGTCCTTGTCGATCATGTTCTTATCGAAGGACTCCGCATACAGCTTCGACGCGTAGTC
>JAUHYM010000146.1 GCA_030426515.1 Actinomycetes bacterium | reverse complement strand
GCTGCGCGCCGAGAAGGGCTACCCGATCGTCGGGCAGGACACCGACGGCACCATCACCCCGCACGACCTCGGGATGTCGTGGGTCGTGTCGAAGAAGAAGCCCGACTTCATCGGCAAGCGCTCGTTCGCCCGCGCCGCGAACCTCGAACCCCGACGCCGTCAGCTCGTCGGGCTGCTGCCGGACGACCCTGAGACACTCATCCCCGAGGGCTCGCAGCTGGTCGCGACCGAGGACCTCACCGCACTGCCGGTGCCGATGCACGGGTTCGTCACCTCCAGCTACGACAGCCGGGCCCTCGCGTCGACCTTCGCGCTCGCCCTGGTCGACGGCGGGCACCACCGCTACGGCGAGAAGATCCATGCGGTCGTCGACGGCCGCGCGGTCCCCGCCACCATCACCCGGCACGTGCTGTTCGATCCGGAAGGAGCCCGACGCGATGGCTGACACGACACTGCGGGTGCGCGGCATCCTCGACTCCCGCCGGGCGGCGCTTGAGAGCGCCTCGGATGCCGTGCGCATCACGGTCGCCCCGCCCGCGCGGTACCTCAACCTGCGCGTCGATGTCGCCGCCGGACGCCTCGAGGACATCGCACAGGTGCTCGACACCGCGCTGCCGGGCGCCCTGTCGGCGGCGACCACCGCCACCGGCCGCACCGTGGTGTGGCTCGGCCCCGACGAGTGGCTCGTCATCGAGCCCGGTGGCGACCGAGACCTGGAGACGCAGCTGCGTGAGGTCGTCGGCTCCGCGGGCGCTGTCGTCGATCAGTCGGGACAGCGCGTCTCGCTCCTGCTGGACGGTGACGTGCCCGGGCTTCTCGCCAAGGGAACGGCTCTCGACCTGCGCCCCGGCCCGTTCGGCGAGGGGGCGGCGGTCCAGGGGATGCTCGCGCAGGCGAACGTCCTGTTCATCGCGCGGTCGCCCGATGTGTCTCGCGTCGAGCTGATCGCCCGCACCTCCTTCGCCCCGTACGTCGCAGACTGGCTGCTCGACGCTCTCGCCGACCCCCTCGCCTACCCGGCATCCCCCCGGAGCTGATGTGTCCCTCAGCGTGTTCGACCTGTTCTCGATCGGCATCGGCCCGTCGAGTTCGCACACGGTGGGACCGATGCGCGCCGCGGTCACCTTCGTCGAGCGCCTGGGTGCCACTGGGATGCTGCCGCGCGTCGCCCGCGTACAGACGCATCTGTTCGGCTCGCTCGGCCTGACCGGTCACGGTCACGGAACCGTCAAGGCGGTCATCCTGGGGCTGCAGGGCGAACAGCCGCACCTCGTCGACCCCGCCGCGGCGGAGCAGCGGTTCGCGGCGTCGCAGGAGGACGGCATGCTCGCGCTCGCCGGCACGCACGCCGTGCCCTTCGACGTGGCGCGCGATGTCGTCCTGCACCTCGGAGAGAGGCTGGCGTTCCACCCCAACGGATTGCGCTTCGAGGCGTCCGACGCTGCGGGCGAGATCCTCGATGCACGTGAGTACTACTCCGTCGGCGGCGGGTTCGTGCTCGATGAGGACCAGCTCGACGAACCGTCCGCCGAGACCGACACCGACATCCCGTACCCGTTCCAGACCGCGACCGAACTGCTGGGGCACGCGCACGACACCGGGCTGCGCCTGAGCGACATCGTCCTCGCCAACGAGTGCGCGCAGCGCAGCGAGGAGGAGGTGCGCGCCGGCATCCTGCACATCTGGTCGGTGATGCAGGAGTGCATCCGGAACGGCACACACCACACCGGGACGCTGCCCGGAGGCCTCAACGTCCGGCGCCGCGGGGCCATCCAGCGCGAGCAGCTGGAGGCGGCCGGCGAGACCGGCGACCCGTTCCACGCGATGGAGTGGGTCACGCTCGCCGCGCTCGCCGTCAACGAGGAGAACGCGGCCGGGGGTCGGGTCGTCACCGCCCCGACCAACGGGGCGGCCGGCATCATCCCCGCCGTGCTCGACTACTACACGCGCTTCGTCCCGGGCGCCGACGACGACGGGGTGGTCCGCTTCTTCCTCACCGCCACCGCGATCGGCACCCTCTTCAAGAAGAACGCCTCGATCTCGGGCGCCGAGGTCGGCTGCCAGGGTGAGGTCGGCTCGGCCTGCTCGATGGCGGCCGGCGGTCTCGCCGAGGTGCTCGGCGGCACGCCCGCCCAGATCGAGAACGCGGCCGAGATCGGCATCGAGCACAACCTCGGCCTCACCTGCGACCCCGTCGGCGGGCTGGTGCAGATCCCGTGCATCGAGCGCAACGCGATCGCATCGGTCAAGGCCATCACCGCCGCGCGCATGGCCGTGCGCGGCGACGGAGTGCACCTCGTGTCCCTCGACAGCGCGATCAAGACCATGCGCGAGACCGGTGTCGACATGAGCCACAAGTACAAGGAGACCGCCGCCGGCGGCCTCGCCCTGAACGTGGGGATGGTCGAGTGCTGACCGTTCGCCGCCGCGCGAAGATCGACATACGGGAGCAGGAGCAGTCATGACAACCACACCACGCGTGGTCATCGTCGGAGCCGGCGTCGTCGGCGTCAACGTGGCCGACGAGCTCGTCCAGCGCGGCTGGACCAACATCCTCGTCCTCGACAAGGGCCCGCTCGCCGTGCCCGGCGGCTCGACCTCGCACGCCCCCGGGGTCGTGTTCGCGACCAACGGGTCGAAGAGCATGACGACCTTCGCGCAGTACACGATCGAGAAGTTCAGCGGGCTCACCACGGCCGACGGTCGCGGATCGTTCCTGCACCTGGGCGGACTGGAGGTGGCGACGACCCCCGAGAGACTCGCCGAACTGCATCGACGAGCGGGATGGGCGGCGTCGCGCGGCCACGAGGGTCACGTCATCGACACGGCGGAGGCGAAGCGGCTGTACCCGCTGCTGAACGAGGAGATGGTGCTCGGCGCGTACTACACGCCCCGCGACGGCATCGCGCTCGCCGTGCAGGCCGACCGGCTTCTCATCGAGCGGACCCGCGCCGCCGGCGTGCAGTATCGCGATGCGACGACCGTGACCGGGATCGACCAGGCGGGCGGCGCGGTGACCGGGGTGTTCGTCGATGACGGCGAGCGGATCCCGGCCGACATCGTGATCTCGGCCGCCGGGTTCTGGGGTGCCAAGCTCGGAGCGATGATCGGGCTCACGGTGCCGCTGGTCCCGCTCGCGCACCAGTACGCGTGGACGACGCCGCTCGCAGCGCTCGCCGGGCGCAACGAGCAGCCCGCGGGAGCATCGCTGCCGATCCTTCGCCACCAGGATCGCGACCTGTACTTCCGCGAGTGGGGCGACCGGCTGGGGGTCGGCTCGTACGACCACGACCCGATGCCGGTCGACATCGACACGCTCGAGGAGTACTCGGCCGACACGATCTCGTCTGAGCAGATGCCTTCGAGCCTCCCGTTCACCCCCGAGCCGTTCGAACGCGCGTGGCGCAACGCGGGCGAGCTGCTGCCGGTGATCCGCGACGCGCAGCTGCAGAAGGGGTTCGACGGCATCTTCTCCTTCACCCCGGACGGCGGCTCGCTCGTGGGGGAGGCGCCGATGCTCGACGGCTTCTTCGTCGCCGAGGCCGTGTGGGTGACCCACTCGGCCGGGATCGCACGGGCGCTCGCCCAGCTGATCACCCAGGGCTTCTCCGAGGTCGATCTCGGCGACAGCGACCTGAACCGGTTCGAGCAGGCGCAGCTCACCCGCGAGTACGTGCAGCGCACCTCGGAGCAGAACTTCGTCGAGGTGTACGACATCCTGCACCCGCTCGAGCCGAAGAAGGAGCCTCGCCCGCTGCGCACCAGCCCGTTCTACGAGCGGCACGCGCAGCTCGGTGCCGTGTTCCTCGAGGGGGCCGGCTGGGAGCGCCCGCACTGGTTCGAGTCCAACGCGGCCCTGCTCGACGAGCTGCCCGCCGAATGGACGCCACCCGAGCGCGAGCCGTGGGCGGCGAGGTTCAGCTCGCCCATCGCCGCGGTCGAGGCGTGGAAGACGCGCACCGCGGTCGCGATGTACGACATGACGCCTCTCAAGCGGCTCGAGGTGACCGGCCCCGGTGCCGGCGCGCTGCTGCAGCGGCTCACCACGGGGCAGATGCTGCGGGCACCCGGCGCGGTGACCTACACCTTGCTGCTGGATGCCGCCGGCGGCATCCGCAGCGACATCACGGTCGCGCGACTCGACGAGAACACCTATCAGGTCGGGGCGAACGGCAACATCGACCAGGTGCACCTGGAGCGTGAAGCGCGCCGCCAGAGCGAGAGCGACCCGGCGCAGTGGGTCACGGTGCGCGACATCACGGGCGGCACGGCCTGCATCGGCCTCTGGGGGCCGCGGGCCCGGGACGTTGTCTCGCGTGTGTCTGCCGACGACTTCAGCAGCGACGCCCTCAGGTATTTCCGCGCGGCGCGCGTGTCGATCGCCGGCGTGCAGGTCACGGCGATGCGACTGTCGTACGTGGGCGAGCTGGGATGGGAGCTGTACTGCTCGGCCGACACCGCCCGCTACCTGTGGGACGCCCTGTGGGAGGCCGGACAGGAGTTCGGGATCGTGCCGGCGGGCCGGGCGGCGTTCAACGCGCTGCGGCTCGAGAAGGGCTACCGCTCCTGGGGAGCCGACATGAACACCGAGCACGAGCCGGGAGAAGCCGGTCTCGGGTTCGCGGTGAAGGGCGCGAAGGACGATTTCGTCGGCAAGGAGGCCCTCGAGGCGCGGGCCGCAGCATCCACCCGTCGGCTGCGGTGCCTGACGATCGATGACGGACGGTCGGTCGTGCTCGGCAAGGAGCCGGTGTTCGTCGACGGTCACCCGGTGGGCTACGTCACCAGCGCCGCCTATGGGTACACGGTGCGCACCCCCATCGCCTACGCGTGGCTGCCCGCCTCGGTCGGGGTCGGCGACAGCGTGGAGATCGGCTACTTCGATGACAGGGTGCCGGCGACCGTGGCCGAGGAGCCCCTGTTCGATCCGGAGATGACCCGCCTGCGCGGCTGACCGTCGCGCAGACGGGTTCCGACCGGGGGCATCGCCCCGTGGAGCGTCAGAGGGTGAGCAGCACCTTGGTCGCGCGTCGCTCGTCCATGGCACGGTACCCCTCGGCGGCGTCCTCGAGGGGCAGCGTGAGGTCGAAGACCTTGCCCGGGTCGATCGCGCCGTCCCAGATCAGCTGGATCAGATCCGGCAGGAAGCGGCGCACGGGTGCGGGACCGCCCTCGGCGCGGATGCCGGCGAAGAACAGCTGGATCCCGGGGATCTTCACCTCGTAGTTCACGCCGACGTAGCCCATGTGGCCGCCGCCGCGGGTCGCGCCCACGGCCTGCATGAAGGACTCCTGCGTGCCGACCGCTTCGATCACCGAGTGCGCGCCGAGACCGCCGGTGAGCTCCTTGATCTTGGCGACACCTTCCTTGCCGCGCTCTTCGACGATGTCGGTCGCGCCGTAGTGGCGGGCCAGAGCCTGTCGCTCGGGGTGACGCGACATGGCGATGATCCGCTCCGCGCCCAGCTGCTTCGCGGCGAGGACCGCCATCAGCCCGACCGCGCCGTCGCCGACCACCGCGACCGTCTTGCCCAGGCCGGCCTCAGCGGCGACGGCGGCGTACCATCCCGTCCCGAGGACGTCGGATGCTGCCAGCAGGTGGGGCACCTGCTCTGCGCTCGGCGCGCCCGGGGTGGCCACCAGGGTGCCGTCCGCGTACGGGATGCGGGCCTTCTCGGCCTGCGTGCCGATCTCCGAGACGAACGTGCGGTGCACGCACTGCGATTGGTAGCCGGACCGGCAGATCTCGCACGTGTTGTCCGAGATGACGAACGAGCCGACGACGAAGTCGCCGACCTCGAGGGTCTTCACGTCGGCGCCGATCTCTTCGACGACGCCGACGTACTCGTGCCCCATCGGGGTGTGGTCGACGGGTTCGATGCCGCGATACGGCCACAGGTCAGACCCGCAGATGCAGGTCGCCGTCACACGGACGATGGCGTCGGTCGGCTCGAGGATGGTCGGGTCCTCACGGTCCTCGACGCGAACGTCGCCGGGCGCGTACATCACAACTCCACGCATGGGTGGTACTCCTTCGGTTGGTGCTTTCGGGGCAACGTCGGCAGCGGGTCAGAGCTTCCCGCCGACTGCGTGGACTTACTGCGCGGACTCTTGCGACCGCCGTGCGCGTCGGTCGCGCACCGCCTCGACCACCGCCCACACGAAGGCGGCGACGGCGATGCCCTCGAGCAGCCCCGCGATGACGTCGCTCAGCCAGTGCGCCTCGAGGTAGGTGCGGCTCCAGGCCATCCACAGCGCCCAGA
>JAUHYM010000145.1 GCA_030426515.1 Actinomycetes bacterium | reverse complement strand
CAGATCGGTTTCGGCGCCGGACTCGTGTTCGGCGCACAGGTGGTCGCGCTCCCCTGACCTGACTCCACTCGCACCTAGACTGAACCACGGTCCGCCCGGGCCGGCTTATCCCCGAAGAACAGGAGAACACCCATGGCATTCACCAACGACGAGGTCCTCGCCGGACTCGCAGAGCTCATCACCGACGAGACCGGAATCGCCGCCGACGAGGTCGCGCTCGAGAAGTCGTTCACCGACGATCTCGACATCGACTCGATCTCGATGATGACGATCGTGGTCAACGCCGAGGAGAAGTTCGGCGTGACCATTCCGGACGAAGAGGTCAAGAACCTCAAGACCGTCGGCGACGCCGTCTCGTACATCACCTCCAACCAGGCGTAACACTCGCGGGCGGGTGCGCCTCGCGCCCCGCCCGCCCGTCCCTTCCGAGGAGCAGATCCCATGAGCAAGCCCCGCATCGTCGTCACGGGCATCGGCGCGACGTCCCCGCTCGGCGGCACCGCACCCGAGAGCTGGGACGCCCTGCTCGCGGGCACCTCCGGCGCGCGGTCCCTCGAGTACGACTGGGTCGCCGAGTACGACCTGCCGGTGACGTTCGCCGCGGAAGCACTCGTGCGGCCCGACACTGTCCTGCCGCGCCCGCAGGCGAAGCGCCTCGACCCCGCGTCGCAGCTCGCTCTCGTCGCCGCACTCGAGGCGTGGTCCGACGCCGGGGAGCCCGACGTCGAGCCGGAGCGGCTCGGTGTGGACTTCGCCACCGGGATCGGCGGGGTCTGGACCCTGCTCGACGCGTGGGACACGCTGCGCGAGAAGGGCCCGCGCCGAGTCATGCCGATGACGGTGCCGATGCTCATGCCCAACGCCGCCGCGGGCAACCTCTCGCTGCACTTCGGTGCGCGCGCGTACGCGCGCACGGTGGCCAGCGCCTGCGCGTCGAGCACCGAGTCGATCATCAACGCGGTCGAGCACCTGCAGCGCGGCCTTGCCGACGTGGTGATCGCCGGCGGCACCGAGTCCGCGATCCACCCCATCACCATCGCGTCCTTCGCCTCGATGCAGGCCCTCTCGCGGCGCAATGACGACCCGTCGACCGCCTCGCGCCCCGCCAGCGTCGACCGGGACGGCTTCGTGATGGGTGAGGGCGCGGCCGCACTGATTCTCGAGACCGAGGATCACGCCCGCGCACGCGGCGCGAAGATCTACGCGGCCGTCGTCGGGGGCGGCGTCACCGCGGACTCGTACCACATCACCGCCAACGACCCCGAGGGCCACGGCGCCTCCCGCGCGGTCGAGATGGCGCTCGCGCAGGCGGACGCCAGCGCGGACGACGTGACGCACATCAACGCGCACGCCACCTCCACACCCGTGGGCGACCCCAACGAGTACCAGGCGCTGCGCCGGATCTTCGGGACACGCGTCGACGACATCCCCGTCTCTGCCACCAAGGCGTCCACCGGGCACCTGCTGGGCGGCACCGGCGCACTCGAGGCGATGTTCACGGTCCTCGCGCTGCGCGACCGGGTCGCGCCCCCCACCATCAACCTCACCACGCAGGATCCCGAGGTGCCCTTCCGCCTGTCGGGTCAGCCGACGCCGCTGGGCGACGGGCCGCACCGGGCGATCTCGAACTCCTTCGGCTTCGGCGGGCACAACGCTGTGGCCGCGTTCGAGACGGCATAGCCAGAACGCAGACGAACGCCCCCGGGAAGCCGTTCCGGGGGCGTCTGTCGTGTCAGACGGGCGATTCGCTTTTCCAGCGGCCAGGACGTCGTCGACCGGCGTCCGGTACTCGCGCCTCGCTCCGTCTGAGGTCTGGATCGGGTGATCACCCCACCTTGTGCAGCCAGACTACCGGCGACTGGTCGCCGGCGTGCCGGAAAGGCTCGAGTTCGTCATCCCAGGCCGAACCCAGCGCGACGGCGAGTTCACGCTGCAGGTCCGCGGCGTCGCCGGCTGCGACCTCCATCGCATAGCGGATCCGGTCTTCCCCGATCACGATGTTCCCCGCGGTATCGGTCTGCGCATAGTGGATGCCGAGGCCCGGCGTGTGGAGCCAGCGCCCTCCATCGCTGCGTGGGGTGGGATCCTCGCTGACTTCGAACCGCAGGTGCTCCCAGCCGCGGATGGCCGTGGCCAGCGCAGCACCCGTCCCGGCAGGTCCCTCCCAGTAGAACTCGGCGCGGCGAGAACCGGCGAGCACGGGCTGCTCCGCCCAATCGAAGTTGACGGCACGCCCGAGGGCGCGACCGACAGCCCACTCCAGGTGCGGGCACAAAGCTCGGGGCGCAGAGTGAATGAGGATCACTCCACGCGCCTGTGGTGTCGCCATCGTTCTCTCCGTTCGATCAGGTGCGTCTTCCCCTACGACCTGGTCCCGGTGAGCCGGCGAATGTTCGGTTCTCGGGCCATTATCGCCCATGTGGCAGGCGAATCACAACCATGCAATTCGTCCGCTGTCCATCACCCGCGCGCGCCGACCCGCCGCTAGGCTGACTGCCGTGACCGGGCAGGTACCTGAGCGCGCCTTCGTCCTCGGAGGCGGAGGCAAGTGGGGTGCTGTGCAGGTCGGCATGCTGCGAGCACTCACCGAGGCCGGGCGCACGCCGGATCTCATTCTGGGCACCTCGGTGGGCGCGTTCAACGGCGCGGTGTACGCGGCGGATCCCACCGCTGCCGGCGTGGAGCGCATCGCCGCCCTCTGGCAGAACGTGGCAGAGGGCGGGTTCGGGACGCGAGGGCCGTTCGGCTGGCTCACCGCGCTCCGTCGCCACCGCGTCGCCGTCAACGATCCCTCGGCCCTGCGCGCCCTGCTGGAGGAGGCGCTCGACGGTCGTCGCATCGAGGACCTCTCGGTGCCCTTCTCCTGTGTGGCCGCCTCGGTGGAGCGCGCGTCGGAGCACTGGTTCACCACCGGCCCCGTTCTGCCGGCGGTGATGGCGTCGGCGGCGATCCCGGGACTGTTCCCGCCGGTGGTGATCGATGGGGAGCACTTCTACGACGGCGGTCTGGTCAACTCCATCCCGCTGGACCGCGCCGTCGCCAGCGGCGCCCGCGAGATCTACGTCCTGCAGGTCGGTCGCGTGGAGCAGGCGCTGCGGCCGCCGCGGCGATTCCACGAGTCGGCGATGGTCGCCTTCGAGATCTCGCGGCGCCACCGTTTCGGCGCGAGTATCGCCGGCGTCCCGGAGGGCGTGACGGTGCACATGCTCCCCAGCGCGCAGGTGCTGGCCTTCGACGACCGGCGCCAGCTGCGATGGACGAACCTCGACGATGCCGCGAAGCTCGCACAGAACGCGTACGAGTCTGCGCGGGCCTACCTTGCCGCGCAGGAGCCTCCGGCATGACGGGGCCCCCGCCTCTGGTGGTGCGACGACTCGTCATCGCGCCGCTCGTGATCGTGATCGCGGTCCTGTTCATCGCGCTCATGCCCGTGTGGCTGCTCGTGGCCGCGTTCATCTCGCGGTTCGTCCCCGGGCGCTGGCGGCCGCTGCGCGTGCTGTGGTTCCTCTTCCTGTACATCGAGCTCGAAGCGCTGATGCTGATCGTCCTGTTCGCCCTCTGGGTGGGCAGCGGGCTCGGTGCACGCATGGCGACGACGAGGTGGGTGGAGCGCCACTACCGCGTGGCGGGATGGTGGCTGAGACGGGTGATGGGCAGCGCCCGACGCACGTTCTCGCTGCGCATCGACCTCGATCTCGCCTCGGCGACAGTTCCAGAAGCCGGTGAGGCGCGGCCGCTCCTCGTGTTCTCGCGTCACGCCGGTCCCGGCGACTCCTTCCTGCTCGTCGATGCGGTGCTCAACCGTCAGGGCCGCCATCCGCGGATCGTCCTGAAAGACAGTCTCCAATGGGACCCCTGCATCGATGTGGTTCTCAGCCGTGTGCCCTGCGCGTTCGTGCCCGCCGGCCATCGCGCGGGCGCGCGAGTGGTGGAGGAGATCCGCGCGCTGTCGGCCACCATGACCGGTGTCGACAGCCTCGTTCTGTTCCCGGAGGGCGGAAACTTCACGCCGCGACGGCATCAGGCCGCGATCGAGCGCCTGATCGCCGCCCAGCGGGACGACCTCGCCGAGCGCGCACGCGGAATGCAGCACCTCCTGCCTCCCAAGCCCACCGGCGCGCTCACCGCGATCACCGCGGCTCCCACGGCCGACGTGATCTTCGTCGGTCACGTCGGCTTGGAGAAGCTCGTCACCGTTCGCGACCTGTGGCGCGGCATCCCGATGGACGCGAGCGTGCGCGCGCGCACCTGGGTCGTGCGCGCGGAGGAGATCCCCCCGCCGGCGGATCGCGAGGCGTGGCTCTACGACCGCTGGGCCGACATCGACGCCTGGGTCGCCGACGAGATCGGTGACGTCGCCTAGGATCGTACCGGCGAGCCCCGATAGCTCAGCCGGTCAGAGCAGCGGACTCATAATCCGTCGGTCGCGGGTTCAAGCCCCGCTCGGGGCACCAGGTCAGCGTTCGTCGTCGGCGGGATCGTGCACGGGCGGCTCGGGCCACACCTTCTGCACGGCCTCCGTGATCCGGATCGATCCGGTCGAGGGCGGTCCGAGATCCTCCCCCGTACCCGAGCTTCCCCGAGTGATCGGGAGCTCCTGGCTGTCGCTCACCACCTGCGGGTGGTGGCGGGCGAGCTGGAACACACCCCAGACCGCGACGGCGCCGACCACCCCGAAGGCGATGTACACCCACAGCGGGGCGCCGGTGGCCTCGCCGAGCACGATGAGGCCGATCAGCACGGCGACGATGGGGTCGACCACGGTGAGTCCGGCGATCACCAGATCGGGCGGACCTGACGAGTACGCCGTCTGCACGAAGTACGCCCCCAGCACGGTCCCGAGAATCAGAGCTGCGAGGCAGGTGAGCGTCAGCCACTCGAAGTCGCCCGCCTGGATGCGGGTGATGACCACCTTGGCGAGCGTCGCGACGAACCCGTAGATGACCCCGGCGGCCATGATGTAGAACAGCGCGGTGATGCGTCCCCGCAGCCAGATCCAGGCGGCGGTGAACACCACGGCGACCACCGCCATGAGCAGCAGGATCGTGATCAGCTGGCGGTCCGAGACGGGCTTCTCGGTCGCGAACACGGCCGCGATCGTCACGAAGACGAAGATGCCCCCGACGCACGCGCCGATCGCGATGAGCGACCGACGGGTCGGGCGATGTCCGCTGATCCGGGCATTGAGCAGCGTCGTGATCACCAGCGAGATCGCCCCGAGAGGCTGCACCACGATGAGCGGCGCGAAGGAGAGCGCCGCGAGCTGGCAGATGATCGCCGCACCGAGCATGAGCGAGCCGAGCACCCAGGACGGCCGTGAGATCAGCTTTCGGAGGTGCGAGCCGGTCAGTCCGCTCGTCGCCGCGGACCCGGTGAGGCTCTCGACCTTCGCCACGCCACGGTGCTGATACTGCGCGCCGAACGACATGAAGACCGCACCCAGAAGCGCGAGCGGGATTCCCAGCAGCAGATCGGGGTTCTGAAAAGCCCCGACGAGCGTCTCGCCGACGTCTTCGAGCTCCGTTCCCGCCCAGATCACGAGTAGACACTACCCGGTCGGGCCTCCGACTAGGCTCAGGACGTGGCCATTCTGCCGATCCGCATCATGGGAGACCCCGTTCTCCACGCGCCGGCGTCCCCGGTCGAGGAGATCACCGACGAGATCCGCGATCTGGTCGCGGACATGTTCGAGACGATGGACGCCGCCCCCGGGGTCGGCATCGCCGCCCCGCAGGTGGGCGTTCCGCTGCGCATCTTCACCTACAGCTATGCGGACGACGAGGGCGCGCCGTGGCGGGGTGTGGTGATCAATCCCACGCTGTGGATATCGCCGCCCGAGCCTGGGCAGCCCGACGAGGACGAGGAGTCCGAGGGGTGCCTGTCGTTCCCCGGTGAGCGCTTCGCGCTGCGCCGCGCGGAGCGGGCGCTGCTGACGGGCACCGATCTGGACGGCGGCGCGGTGCGCATCGAGGTCGACGGCTGGCGTGCCCGGATCCTGCAGCACGAGTTCGATCATCTCGGTGGCGTGCTCTACATCGATCGCATCAGCGACGGGGACTGGAAGACCGCGCAGAAGATCGCCCGCAAGCGCGGCTGGGGGCGCCCGGGTCAGGCCTGGACGCCCGGCGTCGACGACCTGGACGCCTGAGCGCTCTCAGCGGCCCCCCGGCGGTTCGACGCCCACATCGACCGGCGGGTCGCCGGCGCGAGACGACCAGGAGCGCTCGCGCCCCTCGGCGCCGTGCGCGGCAGCGCGGACGGCACGCTCATCGGCCCAGCTGTTCAGGCGATGCCCGG
>JAUHYM010000144.1 GCA_030426515.1 Actinomycetes bacterium | reverse complement strand
GCGCACAGCGGGGACGGCCCGGAGCGGCCGTCCCCGCTCGCGTGTGCGCCGGCGTCAGCCGTCGACGACCGACGCGAGCTCGTCCAGGAACGAGCCGAAGTCTGCGCTGCGCCGGAGGATGCGCTGGACGCTGTCGCGTTCGCTGAAGACCTCGACCAGCTGCTCGAAGACGGTCTGGAACGCCTCGCGGTCGCTCTGGCTGAACGCGACCATGGCGACCACGTGCACGCGCCCCGGGCCCCAGGCCACCGATCCGTCGGCGATCCCGAAGGCGATGGCGGTGCGAGTCGCGGACATGTCGAGGGCGTGCGGCACCGCGAGCGCGTCGCTGAACGCCGTCGACGACATCCGCTCGCGCTCGATGGTCCGCTCGACGTAGTCCTCGTCGATGATGCCCTCGGCTACCAGGGTGGCACCCAGGCTGCGGATGATGGTCTCCTCGCCGGCATCGGCAAGTGGATTGATGTATGCCGTCGCGTGCACGTATCGCTGCAGCTCGTCGCGGAGCCGGTGCAGACGTCGCCCGCGCCGCACCCGCGCGGCGGCGGTGCGCACGCGCTCGACATCGGCATCGCCCAGGAACGGCTGGATGCGCACGATGTGGTCGGCCGGGACGGGCGGGTCGATCGTCGTCAGGACCAGATCCGTGCCGATCTCCTCCCACGCCGGGTCCATGCGGGTGTCGACCCCCACCACCTCGATGTCGAGTCCCAGTGAGCGATCGACGCTCGAGCGCAGCAGCTCGTTCAGCTCGTAGTAGCCCGGGCAGACGATCGTCGCCGACAGCATTGCCTCGGCGCTGCGCGCCCGCTCCAGTCGTCCGCCCACGTGCATCGCGATGTAGGCGATCTCGTCATCCTGCACCTCGATGTCGAGGCGGTCGTGCAGCGCGCTGGCGATGAACACCGCGATCTCGTAGATCATCGGGTAGCTCGACTTGAGCGACCACGTCAGCGGGTTCCGCGAGAACGCCCCCTGCCGCGCGCGGTGCACGAGGTTCTGCACGTGCAGCGCCAGCCGCACCTCGAAGTCCTCGTCGGCCAGATCCACGACGAAGGCCTCTGAGGCGGATGCGATCACCTCTCCGACGACGCGCAAGATCTCCGGGTCGATGCGAGATCGGGCAGCATCCGGCCCCACCCGCGCGTCCGGGGCGACGACTCGGGTGAGCACGAGCGTCGCCAGGTGCTGACCGTCGCCCACGCCCAGCTCGAGACCGAAGTGGCGGCGGGTGAGGTCGTTCACGCGCGCGCCGATCGTGTCGCGCCGCGGATCGGCGTCGCCGGACACGGCATCGAGCGGGTAGCCGCGTGCGACCCGATCCACCGTGATCGCGATGTGGGTGACGACATCGGCGATGCCGAGCTCGTTCACGTAGTACCCGAGCGCGCCGAGCTCGGCGACCAGGTCGGTCTTGAACGGCCCGAACGCGTCGGTGTCGAGCGTCTCCGAGCCCAGCGCCCGCCGCAGCCCGTGCAGGTCCATGGCACCCGCATCCATCTCGTCCTGCGCGAGACGGCTCAGCAGCCGCCGCTGCGCCATCTCGGTGCCGCGCAGCCGCACGATCGACGCGGAGCGCTCGAGCACGAGGTCGGTGCCCGCCAGCAGCGCTCGCACGCGCACCAGGTCGGCATCGAGCGTCGAGTCGCTCACGAACAGTCGGCGCGAGAGCTCCTCCAGATCCACCCCCGTGGGGGTGTCGAGCAGCGCGCGCACGATGGTGTGGAGCCGGTCCCGCGGGGTGCCGGCCGCGGCCGAAGACGCGCGCAGGGTGGCCGCCGCGGCCTGTGCCCGATACCCCTGCGGTCCCGAGGCGATGGCCTCGCCGTCGACGCTGCGCGCGTTGATGGCCGTGACGTAGGAGCGCACGGTGCGCGGGGTGACACCGAGGAGATCGGCGAGCGTCGACGCCGTCATCCAGTCGTCCGCGCGCAGCAGCACGGCGATGAGGCGATCCTGCCGGGCGCTCGTCATCGGGCCTCCCTCAGTGCGCTCGCGCACAAGTCAAGCACGCCCGCGACGCCGGGGGGCTGCGACATGCGCACGCGCGGGCCGTGACGTCTTCCGCCCCTGCGGAAGATCGCCTCCCTTGTCGACTCTCAGCGATCTCACAACAATGAGATCCACGAAGAAAGGCTGTCGATGAGGATCCTTGTCGTCTGCGGTGCGGGTGCGTCGAGCACCTTCGTCGCACAGCGCGTCCGACGCGCCGCCCACGCACGCGGTGTGGAGTGCGTGGCAGTCGCGGGCACGCTGCCCTCCCTGCCGATCGACCTGGACGCCGCCGACATCCTGCTCGTGGGACCCCACCTCGAGCAGGAGATCGACGTCATCCGACAGGAGGCAGAGCCCCGCGGCGTGAACGTCGCGGTGCTGCCTCCCGACATCTTCGGCGACCTCGACGGCACCCGCGCGCTCGCGCTGGCGCTGGAGGCCGCCCGAGAAGGATCCCCTCGACACCCCTGAGAAACAGCAACATTCCCGAACAAGGAGACCAACATGACAACGGCGTCCACGTCAGGCGGTGCACGCGTCGCCGTGCAGCGCTTCGGCACGTTCTTGTCCGGCATGATCATGCCGAACATCGCAGCGTTCATCGCATGGGGCTTCATCACCATGCTCTTCATCCCGGCCGGGTTCCTCGGTCCGAACAGCCCGTTCGGCTGGCACTGGTACCCGGTGTCGGACATCCTCGGCAGCGGCGGGAACGCCGCCGAGATCGGCTGGGAGGGAGCGATGCTCCAGCTCAGCGAGGGACCTGACGGCAACTTCTTCTCGTACGTCGGCCTCGTCGGCCCGATGATCGTCTACCTCCTGCCGCTGCTGATCGCCAACACGGCCGGCCGGATGGTGTACGGCGAGCGCGGCGGCGTCGTCGCGACGATCGCGACGATGGGTGTCATCGTCGGAACCGACATCCCGATGTTCCTCGGGGCCATGATCATGGGCCCGATCGCCGCCTGGGTCACCAAGCGGATGGACCTCCTCTGGGACGGCAAGATCAAGCCCGGGTTCGAGATGCTGGTGAACAACTTCTCAGCAGGCATCCTCGGCATGATCCTCGCGATCATCGGCTTCTTCGCGTTCGGGCCGATCATGCTCGGCATCAGCTTCGTGCTGGGCGCCGCGGTGGACTGGCTGGTGTCGTTCAACCTGCTGCCGGTCGTCTCGATCATCGTCGAGCCGGCGAAGGTGCTGTTCCTGAACAACGCGATCAACCATGGCGTGTTCACCCCGCTGGGCATCGAGCAGGCCGCCGAGACCGGCAAGTCGATCCTGTTCCTCATCGAGGCGAACCCCGGCCCGGGTCTCGGCCTGCTGCTGGCGTTCACCTTCTTCGGGATCGGCGCGTCGAAGGCCTCCGCCCCCGGCGCGATCATCATTCAGTTCTTCGGTGGCATTCACGAGATCTACTTCCCGTACGCCCTGAGCAAGCCGATCACGATCCTCGCGCTGATCGCGGGTGGCGCCACCGGCGTCACGACGAACATGCTTCTCGGCGGTGGCCTGGCCTTCCCGGCAGCCCCCGGCAGCATCATCGCCGTCACCTTCGCCGCCATCGGACCCGGCGTGGGCAACCTGCTGGTCGTGTACCTCTCGGTGATCCTCGCAGCCACGGTCACGTTCCTGCTGGCCGGCGTCATGCTGCGCGCCACGCGCAAGCGCGACCTCGAGGCGGGTCTGACCGGCGACCTGAGCGCCGCGATCGCCCAGACCGAGGCCAACAAGGGCAAGGAGTCGGCCGCACTGGCGGGGCTGCGTGCGAGCGCCGAGGGCGACCGCACCGCGCTGAAGGATGCGGAGGCCGCATACGACGAGGCCGAGACGGCTCGCCGCACCGACGGCCAGCTCAGCGGTGGGAACCTGCAGACCAAGCAGGTCCACAGCATCGTGTTCGCCTGCGACGCGGGCATGGGCTCCTCCGCCATGGGGGCGAGCGTGCTGCGCAACAAGATCAAGAAGGCCGGCATCGACGACGTCACGGTCGTCAACAAGGCGGTCGCCAACCTCGACGCCTCGGCCGACCTGGTGATCACCCAGAACCAGCTGACCGACCGCGCCCGGGCGCAGGCCCCCGACGCCGTCCACGTGTCGGTGGACAACTTCATGAACTCGCCGAAGTACGACGAGGTCGTGGAGATGGTCCGCGACCAGCATCAGGGCAACGCATAACCATCTGAGACACCACGGGGCCGGGACGGCGCGATGCCCCCGGCCCCGTGGCCTCAGGACGAAAGGAGCAGGAAATGGCAGGTCAGGTACTCACCGTCGGTCAGGTGCGCATCCACTCGGGAGGCGCCAGTCGCGAAGAGGCGATGAAGGAGGCCGCCGACATCCTGGAGGCGGCCGGCGCCGTCACCTCGGCGTACTTCGATGCGATGCAGCAGCGCGAGGCCACCGTGTCGACCTACATGGGCAATGGGCTGGCGATCCCGCACGGGACCAACGAGACCAAAGCGGCCATCCTCGACTCGGCCCTGTCGTTCGTCCGGTACGACGGCGGCATCGACTGGGGTGGGGAGCCGGTGTGGTTCGTGGTGGGCATCGCCGGCAAGGGCGACGAGCACCTCGAGATCCTCTCGCAGATCGCGCTCCTGTTCTCCGAGGAGGACGAGGTCGCCAAGCTGCGCGCGGCGCAGACGCCTGAGGAGCTCTACGCGCTTCTGTCGAGTGTGAACGACGCATGAAGGCCGTTCACTTCGGCGCCGGCAACATCGGACGAGGCTTCGTCGGCCAGCTGCTTCACGAAGGCGGCTACGAGCTGGTGTTCTCCGACGTCGCCGGCGCTCTGGTCGATGCGATCAACGCGGTCGACACGTACACCGTGCACGAGGTCGGCACCGGCGGCGCCGATCGGGTGGTCACCGGGTTCCGCGCGATCAACAGCGCCGACGACCCGGACGCGCTCGTGGACGAGATCGCGAGCGCCGACGTCGTGACCACCGCGGTCGGGCCGACGATCCTGCGATTCGTCGCCCCACCGCTGGTCGCGGGGTTGCGCGCCCGCGAGGCGTCTGCACCGCCGTTGCAGGTGATGGCGTGCGAGAACGCGATCGGCGCCACCGACCTCCTCCGTCGGGAGGCCGCCGAGGTCGCCGGCGACGAGTGGGCGGAGCTCTCGGCGAAGGCGGTGTTCGCGAACACCGCGGTCGACCGCATCGTGCCCGGGCAGCCCGCCGGCGAGGGGATCGACGTCACCGTCGAGCCGTTCTTCGAGTGGGCGATCGAGGCCGCGCCCTTCGGCGATGCGCCCCCGAACATCCCGGGCGCGCATTTCGTCGACGACCTCGCGCCGTACATCGAGCGCAAGCTGTTCACCGTGAACACCGGCCACGCCGCCACCGCGTATTTCGGCGCGCAGGCCGGTCACGAGAAGATCAGCGACGCCCTCGCGGACCCGCAGATCGCTGCGCAGGTGGCTGCCGCCCTCGAGGAGACCTCCGCGGTGCTTGTGCGCAAACACGGGCTGGATGCCGAGGAGCTCGCCGATTATCGCGAGACGATCCTCGACCGGTTCCGCAACCCCGGCCTGCCGGATACCGTCGCTCGGGTCGGCCGCCAGCCGCTGAGAAAGCTCTCGCGCAACGAGCGGTTCATCGGCCCGGCGGCCGAGGCGGCGGAGTCTGGGCTGTCGACGAGCGCTCTCGTGGCCGCGGTCACCGCAGCTCTCGCGTTCGACGACCCGGACGACGCGCAGTCCGTCGAGTTGCAGCAGCTGCTGCGGACCGCGACGGATGCCGACGCTGCGACGACCGAGATCACCGGGCTCTCACCCGATCATCCGCTGTTCCCCGGCGTCCGCGACGCGGTCGCCGCACGCCTGCGGGCCGTACGGGCCTGAGGGGCGCGCGCGGGCGGAGTCGCCGGCGCCGTTAGCCTCGAGGAATGAGCTCTCCTCCTCCCGAGGCCGACGGCGACCGCCCCCGCCCGCGCCGACGCCGCGTCGCCCTGTGGATCCTTGCGGGGCTCGGCGGACTGATCGTCGCGGCCGTCAT
Organism: Actinomycetes bacterium; assembly: GCA_030426515.1. Lineage (GTDB taxonomy): Bacteria > Actinomycetota > Actinomycetes > Actinomycetales > Microbacteriaceae > Microbacterium. Next base: position 381 of record JAUHYM010000144.1, on the reverse strand, counting down.
CGGAATCCTCATCTACAGCCAGGTCGGCGTGATGCAGGCAGAGCCCGCACCGGTCGCCGCGGTCGAGGCCGACCCTGACATCACCATCAGCGAGACGGATGCCGCGATCGTCCTCTCCCCCGCGACGGGCGACACCGGGGTGGGGCTCGTCTACATCCCCGGCGCGAAGGTCGACGCCTGGGCGTACGCGTCGAAGCTCTCGGGCGTCGTCGCCGACGACGGACTGACCGTGGTGATCACGAAGCCCTGGCTGAACCTCGCCTTCTTCGACCTGCGTCCGCTGTCGGCGTTCACCGACCTCGCCCCGGACGTCGGCACGTGGATCGTCGGCGGGCACTCCCTGGGCGGTGTGCGGGCGTGCATGCTCGCCGAAGACGCGGA
>JAUHYM010000143.1 GCA_030426515.1 Actinomycetes bacterium | reverse complement strand
TCGAGCACCGGGCTGCCGGGCCGCTGCACATCCCGCACGATCTGGTCGGCATCGACGATCACCGCTCCGTGATCGGCGAGAACCGCCGCAATGGTCGACTTTCCCGAGGCGATTCCGCCGGTGAGCGCGATGAGGGGCATGATCCGAGGATGCCACCTGCGCGTACCGCGCGCAGACGCCGATGGGGCCGGGACCCGAAGGTCCCGGCCCCATCGTGACGGGTGGTATCAGCTGATCAGCGACCCGAGAGCTTCTCGCGCAGAGCGGCGAGAGCCTCGTCGTCGGCCAGCGTGCCCGCGCCCACGGCGTCGGACGCGAAGGACGACGCGCCGGCCTGGTCGGCCGCAGCCTCGGCCTCCATCGCCTTCGAGACCTGTGCCTTGTGCGCCTCCCAGCGAGCCTGCGCAGCGGCGTACTCGGCTTCCCATGCGAGACGCTGCTCGTCGAAGCCTTCCTTCCACTGGTTGGTCTCCGGGTCGAACCCCTCGGGGTACTTGTACTCGCCGTTCTCGTCGTACTCGGTCGCCATGCCGTAGAGGGCCGGGTCGAACTCGGTGCCGAACGGGTCGACGGAGTCGTTCGCCTGCTTGAGCGAGAGCGAGATGCGACGACGCTCCAGGTCGATGTCGATGACCTTGACGAAGACCTCCTCGCCGACCGACACGACCTGCTCCGCGAGCTCGACGTGCTTGCCGGACAGCTCGGAGATGTGGACGAGGCCCTCGATGCCGTCCGCGACGCGGACGAATGCGCCGAACGGGACGAGCTTGGTGACCTTGCCCGGGGTGACCTGGCCGATCGCGTGCGTGCGCGCGAAGACCTGCCACGGGTCCTCCTGGGTCGCCTTCAGCGACAGCGAGACGCGCTCGCGGTCGAGGTCGACCTCGAGGATCTCGACGGTGACCTCCTGGCCCACCTCGACGACCTCGCTGGCGTGCTCGATGTGCTTCCAGGACAGCTCCGAGACGTGCACGAGGCCATCGACGCCGCCGAGGTCGACGAACGCGCCGAAGTTGACGATCGACGACACGGTGCCCTTGCGGACCTGACCCTTGTGCAGGGCGTTGAGGAACTGGGTGCGCGACTCGGACTGCGTCTGCTCCAGCAGAGCACGACGCGAAAGGACCACGTTGTTGCGGTTCTTGTCGAGCTCGAGGATCTTGGCCTCGAGCTCCTGGCCGAGGTACGGGGTGAGGTCGCGGACACGGCGCAGCTCGATGAGCGATGCCGGCAGGAAGCCGCGCAGGCCGATGTCGACGATGAGGCCGCCCTTGACGACCTCGATGACGGTGCCGGTGACGACGCCGTCGTTCTCCTTGATCTTCTCCACGTCGCCCCAGGCGCGCTCGTACTGGGCACGCTTCTTCGACAGGATGAGACGGCCTTCCTTGTCCTCCTTCTGGAGAACCAGGGCCTCGACGTGGTCGCCGACCTCGACGACCTCGTTGGGGTCGACGTCGTGCTTGATGGAAAGTTCGCGCGAGGGGATGACGCCCTCGGTCTTGTACCCGACGTCGAGCAGAACCTCGTCGCGGTCGATCTTGACGATCGTGCCCTCGATGATGTCGCCGTCGTTGAAGAACTTCAGAGTCTCCTCGACCGCGGCCAGAAAGTCCTCAGCAGAGCCGATGTCGTTGATCGCGACCTGCTTGGTGGCCGGGGCGGTCGTTGCGGTAGTCATGTAGTGGGTTGTCCTTGTTGGTTGTGGGTGTCGGGCCCCGCGGCGGCACACGCGCACGCGTGCGAAACCGGATGCCGGGGCGAAGCGGATTGTTGTGCGATGTCCTCGATTACCCAGAAGTCCTTCCGGGCATGGCTACGCGAGCCATACGAGTGACACTTCAGGATATCAGAGTTCGGCGCCGCCGTGACCGCCCTGCGCGGGCGTCGGTCCTCGTCGCTATCGTGCCCCATATGCGAGACGATCACCTCCTCTCCTGGCTCCTCGACACGGACCCCGCCTTGCGCTGGCAGGTGGAGCGCGACCTGCTGGAGCTGCCGCCCGACGTCTGGGAATCGACCCGAGCCCGCATCGCGACGGAAGGCATGGGAGCACGTCTGCTCGCGCTCCAGGACGAGGACGGGCAATGGGCCGGTGGCGCCTACTTCCCGGCGGGATGGGACTTCCACGACGAGCCGGAGGAGCCGGGCCAGCCGTGGACGGCGACGACGTGGACGCTCAACACGCTGCGCGAGTGGGGGCTGGATGCCGCGGCACTCGCCGGCACGGCCGGCAAGATCGATCAGAACGCGCGCTGGGAGTACGAGGACCTCCCCTACTGGGGCGGCGAGGTCGACTGCTGCATCAACGGCTTCACGCTGGCCAACGGGATCTGGCTGGGCGCCGAGGTCGACGGACTCGTCGCATGGTTCGCGCAGCACCGCATGGACGACGGCGGCTGGAACTGCATGTGGGAGGAGGGCTCGACGCGATCGTCCGTGCACTCCACGCTCAACGCGCTCAAGGGTCTCCTGGCGTACGACGCGGCGACGGGCGGCACCGATACGTCCCGCGAACTGCGACGCAGCGGCGAGGAGTATCTGCTCGAACGTCGCCTGCACCGGCGTCTGTCGACCGGCGAGCCGATCTCGGACCGGCTGCAGGTGTTCGCGTATCCGTTCCGCTGGGTGGCGACCGTTCTGCACAGCGCCGACTACTTCCGTCGCGCCGCTCTCCTCGACGGCACGCCGCCGGACCCCCGTCTGGCTGAGGCGATCGACATCATTCGCGCGGGAGCAGACGCCCACGGGCGATGGACGCAGCAGCATCGGTACGCGGGCCGGGTCTGGTTCGAGCTCGATGTGCCGGTGGGCGAGCCCTCCCCGTGGCTCACGCTCTTCGCGACGAGAGTGCTCCGCTGGTGGGACACCGCGCCCTTGCCCGATCTCGGCGTGCGGGGTTGACTCGGCTCATGCGAGTCACCAAGCACGAGCACGCGACATTGCGCGTCGAAGAGTCCGGACGCACCCTGATCATCGACCCCGGGAGCTTCACCGCACCCCTGGCGGATCTGACCACGGTCGATGCGGTGGTGCTCACCCACGAGCACCCCGACCACTGGACGCCCGAACACCTCGCGCGACTGCGCGAGGAGGCGCCGGGGGTCCCCGTGTTCGGGCCGCAGGGCGTCGTCGACGCCGTGACGTCCGTCGACGTCCAGCTCGTCGCTCCGGGTGAGACGGTGACCGCGGGGGTGTTCACGCTGACGTTCTACGGCGGCCGCCACAATGTGATCCACGAGTCGATCCCCGTCGTCGACAACCTCGGCGTCGCCGTCGACGGGCGGCTGTACTACCCCGGTGACTCGTACACCGTCCCGGACGATCTCGACGTCGAGATGCTGGCCGCTCCGCTGGGGGCACCGTGGCTCAAGATCGGCGAGGCGATGAACTTCGTCCTGGCCGTCGGGCCGCGGGCGGCGTTCGGCACACACGACAAGACGCTGTCGGAGATCGGTAGCGGCATGCACCGGGCACGCCTGGCCTGGGCGACACAGCAGGGCGGCGGAGTGTTCCATGAACTCGACGCCGGCGACAGCATCGAGTTCTGAGCAGAAAGCAGGATGCCGCGGACCGATCGGCCCGCGGCATCCTGCTGAGGAACGTGCGACTACTCGGCGTCGAGATCGGTCTCGAGCAGAGCGACGAGTTCGTCGAGCGCCTTCTCGGCGCCCTCGCCCTCAGCCTTCAGCGTGACGACGGTGCCCTGCGACGCGCCCAGACCCATGAGGGACAGGATGCTGCCGGCGTTGAGGTCGGGCCCGCCGGGCACGGCGATGGTGACGGGCACGGGCTTCTCCTGCACGGCCTGCACGAAGAGCTTCGCGGGGCGTGCGTGAAGGCCTGAGCTGCTGGCGATGGTTGCCTGGCGTTCTGCCATGTTTACTCCCTGGTCGATCCGATCCGCCGGCTCATGCCGGCTGCGCGACGGCCGCCTCGGCCGCCTGCAGCTCCTTGGGCGCGACGAACTTCTTCAGCGCGATCACAAGCAGTGCGGTCACGACAGTACCGGCCGCCAGCGCCACCAGGAAACCCCACACCGGGTCGATCGCGAAGAAGACGAAGATGCCGCCGTGAGGCGCGAGCGACTCGACCGCGAACGCCATGCTGAGTGCGCCGGTGACCGCGCCGCCGACCATCGAGGCGGGGATGACGCGCAGGGGGTCTGCCGCCGCGAACGGGATGGCTCCCTCGCTGATGAACGCCGCTCCCAGCAGCCACGCCGCCTTGCCGTTCTCCCGCTCGACGGGGGTGAACAGCGGGCGGCCCATGACGGTGGAGGCGAGCGCCATCGCCAGCGGCGGCACCATGCCCGCAGCCATCACCGCGGCCATGATCAGGTACGGGGTGGGGTTCTCGGGCGAGCCTGCGGCCAGGCCCGCCGTCGCGAACGCGTAGGCGACCTTGTTGACCGGTCCTCCGAGGTCGAAGCACATCATCAGTCCGAGCACGATGCCCACCACGATGATTCCCGAGGTGCCTGCCATGGCGTTGAGCCAGTCGGTCATCCACGTCATCAGCGTCGCGATCGGGCGGCCCAGGAACAGCACCAGCAGTCCGGAGGCGAAGATCGACGCCAGCAGCGGGATGATCACCACCGGCATGAGTCCACGCAGCCACGGCGGAGCGGACAGGCGCCCCAGCCACCAGGCCGCGAGCCCGGCGAGGAGTCCGCCGACGATTCCGCCGATGAAGCCGGCGTTCATGAGCACGGCGATGGCGCCGGCGACGAAGCCGGGGGCGATGCCGGGACGATCGGCGATCGCGAAGGCGATGTATCCCGCAAGGGCAGAGACGAGGAATCCCATCGAGGTCGCGCCGATCATGAACGCGACGGAGCCGAGGTACTGCGCCAGGCCGCCTTCGGGAAGATCCCAGAGCGAGTTCTGCACGATGACGTTCGCGGCGTCGTCGGTGACGTCATAGCCGCCGAGGAGGAATCCGAGCGCGATGAGCAGACCGCCGCCGGCGACGAACGGGATCATGTAGCTGACGCCCGTGAGGAGGATGCGCTGAATGCGCGCTCCCCATGACAGCGACTCGGTCGCGGTCGCAGACGACGCTGCGGCGGCGGTTGCCGACACGCGCGCGCCCTGGGGGTCGGCGGCCGCGGCCAGCGCCTCGTCGATCAGCTGGCGAGGCTGTTCGATGCCTCGCTTGACGCCGGACCGGACGACCGGCTTGCCGGCGAAGCGGCCGATCTCACGGACGTCGACGTCGGTCGCGAAGATCACGGCGTCGGCGGCGTCGATGACGTCCTGCGGAAGGGCCTGATACCCACTCGAGCCCTGTGGCTCGACGACGAGGTCGATCCCCGCCTCCTTCCCGGCAGCGGTCAGAGCGTCCGCGGCCATGAAGGTGTGTGCGATGCCGGTCGCGCACGAGGTGACGGCGACCACGCGGGATCCGCCGACGGCCGGGGAGGTCGGAGTCGGCGCCGCGCTCGGGGCGGAAGCCTCCTCGTCGACCGCTTCCCGAACGATAGCGACCACCTCGTCGGCCGTCGCCGCCGCGCGAAGCCCCGTGGTGAAATCCTCCTTCATGAGACTGCGCGCGAGACGGCTGAGCATCGCCAGGTGCTCTTCGGCAGCGCCCTCGGGCGCCGCGATGAGGAAGACGATGTCGGCAGGTCCGTCCGGCGCGCCGAAGTCGACTCCGGGCGCAAGCCGGGCGAAGGCGAGCGAGGGGGTGGTCACCGCGGCGCTCTTGGCGTGCGGGATCGCGATCCCGCCGGGGAGCCCGGTCTCGTCCTTCTGCTCGCGCGCCCAGGCGTCGGCGTAGAGCGCCTCGGCGTCGGTGGCGCGGCCGCGCGCAGCGATGCGGGCGGCCAGTGCGCGGATGACCGCGCTCTTGTCCGTCCCCAGCGACTCGTCCAGAGACACCAGGTCGGGGGTGATCGTGTCCGTCATGGGCACTCTCCTCGGTCAGCGATCCGTCGGGGCGACGGACCGGTCGGTGATGATGACGTCGAAGCCCTCGACGTCGGCGGGGGTCGGAATCCCGGTACCGGGAAGCGATGCGGCGGCGGCGCCGTAGGCGATCGCCGCGCGAAGCCGTTCGGCTCGGTCAGCGCCGCGGGTGTCGGCGATGAGCAGTCCGGCGAGCGAGCTGTCGCCGGCGCCGACGGTGCTGAGAACGCTGATGCGTGGCGCCGCCCCGAAGAGCGCGCCCTGCTCGTCGACGAGGAGCGCTCCCCGTGCGCCGAGTGTGACGAGAGCTGCCGCGCACGAGGCCGGAACGACCCGTGCCGCCCGAGCGGCGGCGGCCTCGATGTCATCGGGGTCGGAGCCGACCGACTCCCCCAGCAGGTCTGCCAGTTCTTCGCCGTTCGGCTTGATGAGATCGGCGGCCGCGGCCTCGACGACGGCGCGCAGCGGTGCGCCCGACGTGTCGACGGCGATGCGGGGCGCGGCCGCACCACG
>JAUHYM010000142.1 GCA_030426515.1 Actinomycetes bacterium | reverse complement strand
GTGTCTGCACGTGCGCCGCCAGATCCGTCTGCCACGGCTCGAGGTCCCACCTCATCCACGTGAGCGAGGAGTCGTGGCAGTACGCGTTGTTGTTCCCGCGCTGGGTGCGACCGAACTCGTCCCCGGCGGTGATCATGGGGACACCGGCCGACAGCAGCAGCGTCCCCATGAGGTTGCGCATGGCCCGCCGCCGGGTCGCGAGGATCCACGGGTCGTCGGTCGCCCCCTCCGCGCCGTGGTTGAACGAGCGGTTCGTGTCTGCCCCGTCGCGATTGTGCTCGCCGTTGGCGACGTTGTGCTTGACGTCGTACGAGACGAGGTCGTGCAGCGTGAAGCCGTCGTGCGCGGTGACGAAGTTGATGCTCGCGAGCGGACCGCGCTCGGCCGAGAACGTGTTGGACGAGCCGGCCAGGCGCGTGGCGAAGCCCCCCACGCCCGCGGGAGAGGATCCCGCCCGGCGCCGGTAGTCGATGTCGCTGAGCCAGAAGTTGCGCACGCGGTCGCGGTAGCGGTCGTTCCACTCGCTCCAGCCGCGGCCGAATCCTCCGGTCTGCCAGCCGCCCATGCCGACATCCCACGGCTCGGCGATCATCTTCACGCCCGCGAGGGCGGGGTCGTCTCGGATCGCCGTGAGCAGCGGATGCTCGGCAGTGAAGGTGTGCGCCTCGTCGCGACCGAGCGAGACCGCCAGGTCGAAGCGGAACCCGTCGATCTGCACGTCGTCGGCCCAGTACCGCAGCGAATCCAGCACCAGTCGTGCGGCAGCGTCCGTCGCGGTGTTCACGGTGTTCCCGCACCCGGTGGTGTCGATGTACGTGCCGTCGTCCTGCTGGCGGTAGTAGGCCCGGTTGTCGAGTCCGCGCAGGCTCGAGCGCGGACCGCCGATACCCTCTTCGGCGGTGTGGTTGTACACGACGTCCAGGATCACCTCCAGACCGGCCTCGTGCAGCAGCCGCACCATGCCTTTGAACTCCCGCAGAACCGCGTCCGGCCCCTCCCGGCGCGCCGCAGCGGTGGCATAGGCGGGATGGGGCGCGAAGAAGCTGACGGTGTTGTATCCCCAGTAGTTCGTCAGGCCCAGCTGGAGCAGCCGCGGCTCCGAGGCGAACGCGTGGACGGGCAGCAGCTCCACCGCGGTGACCCCGAGTCCGGTCAGATGGGCGATCATCGCCGGGTGCGCAAGGCCCGCATACGTGCCGTGGAGTGCGGGAGGGATGTCCGGGTGCCGTTTGCTCAGGCCCTTGACGTGCGCCTCATAGATCACCGTCCGGTCCAGGGGCGTCGAAGGCCTGCCGACGCCGCCCCAGTCGAACGACGTGTCGACCACCACAGACCGCCAGTCCTCCAGCCCGCGGCTGAGCAGCCCGCGGCTGTAGGGATCCATCAGCAGCGTGCGCGAGTTGAACAGGTGACCATCGCGGGGGCCGCTCGCGCGCAGCGCATATCGGGTGCCGGGCACCAGCGCCGGGCTCACGGCCTCCCACACGCCCTGCCCGACGGCCTCGAGCGGGATCGTCTCGGTGATCCAGTCCAGGTCGTTGGCGTCGAACACGACCGCCTCGATGCTGCGGGCGTTCTCGGACCACACCCGGAGGCGCCCGCCTCCGGGAACAGGGGTGACGCCGAGGTCGTCGAATGCGGCATCCAGCAGTCCCGCGGCCATCGGGTGGGCCGCCGGTGATGGGGGTGTCATGCGATCTACAGTAGTGAGGGCGGGCTGGGACGCAGCGACGGAGGTCGACGATGCCGGTGTACATGGATCACGCCGCGACCACACCTTTGCGCCCCGAGGCGCGAGAGGCCTGGCTGCGGGCCGCCGCGACGCTCGGGAACCCCGCCTCGGTGCACGCTGCGGGGCAGCACGCCCGCCGGCTGCTGGAGGAGTCGCGTGAGCGGCTCGCCGTGCTGATGGGGTGCGAGCCGATCGAGGTCGTCTTCACCTCCGGCGGCACCGAAGCGGTCAACCTCGCGGTGAAGGGCCTCTGGTGGGCTCGGCCGGCCGGAGCGCGCACGATCGTGCTCCCCGACGGGGAGCACCACGCCACCCTGGACACGGCGGAATGGCTGGCGCAGGCGCAGGGCGCCCACCTCGCGCACGTCCCGCTGGATGCACAGGCGCGGATCTCGCATGATGCGTTCGCCGCCGCGTGCGATCAGCCGGATGTCGCGCTGGCCACCGCGCTCGCCGCCAACAACGAGGCCGGCACACTCAACGATCCCGCCGAGCTGTCGCGCCTCGCCGCGTCCGCCGGCGTGCCCCTGCACGTCGACGCGATCGCGGCCTTCGGCCATGTTCCGGTCGATCTCGCCGGCTGGCGCGGCGACGCGGTCGGCGCGGCGGGGCTGGTGGGCATGAGTGTCTCCGCCCACAAAGTGGGGGGCCCTGTGGGCGTGGGTGCGCTCGCGGTCTCGCGGCACGCCTCGCCGTCCGCGCTGCTGCACGGCGGAGGTCAGCAGCGCGGACTGCGCTCGGGAACCCAGGATGTCGCCGGGGCGGCCGCGTTCGCGGTCGCCGCGGAGTGCGCCGTCGCGGAGCGCGAAGTGGAGGCGGATCGCCTTGCGGGCCTGCGCGACCGTCTGATCGCCGGAGTGCTCGCGGCCGTCCCGACGGCTCGGCTGCTCGGCGACCCGGTCGGACGGCTCCCCGGCAACGCCCACATCCTCTTCGACGACGCGCGCGGCGATACGCTCCTGTTCCTGCTCGACCAGGAGGGGATCGCGGTGTCGACCGGCTCGGCCTGTCAGGCCGGGGTCGCCGAGCCGTCCCACGTGGTCCGTGCCCTCGGGCACGGCGACACCGCGGCGCAGTCGGTGCTGCGTCTCACGCTCGGCTGGACATCCACCGAGGCCGACGTCGAAGCGCTCCTGCGCGCGATCCCGGATGCGCACGAGCGGGCCGCGGCGGCCGCTCGCAGAGCGGGGTCAGCCGCCCGCTCGTAGACTGGGAGCATGCGGATCCTGGCAGCGATGAGCGGCGGCGTCGATTCGGCGGTCGCCGCGGCACGCGCGGTCGACGCCGGACACGAGGTCGTCGGCGTGCACCTCGCGCTCTCACGGGCGGGCGGCACCCTTCGCGCCGGCAGCCGGGGCTGCTGCACGATCGAGGACGCCCTCGACGCGCGGCGCGCCGCGGATCGGCTGGGGATCCCCTTCTATGTGTGGGACTTCTCCGAGAAGTTCCGCGACGAGGTGATCGAGGACTTCATCGCGGAATATCGCGCCGGCCGCACCCCTAACCCCTGCATGCGCTGCAACGAGCGCATCAAGTTCGCCGCACTTCTCGAGCGCGCCCTCGAGCTCGGGTTCGAGGCGGTGTGCACCGGCCATTACGCCACGCTGGTGACCGGTCCGGAGGGTCTGGAGCTGCACCGCGCGTCGGACGCGGCGAAGGACCAGTCGTACGTCCTGGGCGTGCTGACGGCAGACCAGCTCGCGCACACCTACTTCCCCCTCGGCGACACGCCGTCCAAGGCCGAGGTGCGCGCCGAGGCCGAGCAGCGGGGACTGAGTGTCGCGCGCAAGCCCGACAGCCATGACATCTGCTTCATCCCCGACGGCGACACGCGCGGATGGCTGGCCGAGAAGGTCGGTGCCGAGGACGGGCCGATCGTCGACCGCGAGGGTGAGGTGATCGGCACGCACGCCGGCGCCCACGCCTTCACCGTCGGCCAGCGGCGGGGTCTTCAGCTCGGTTTTCCGGCCCCGGATGGCAAGCCCCGGTTCGTCCTTCAGGTGCGCCCCGTCGACAACACCGTCGTGGTCGGCCCGAAGGAAGCGCTCGCTATCTCTCAGATCGCGGGAGCGCGGATGACCTGGGCCGGACGCCCCCCGCGCGAGCAGGCGTTCGCGTGCGATGTGCAGATCCGTGCCCACGCCGACCCGGTCCCCGCACACGCGGTGATCGCGGAGGGCGTGATCACCGTCGTCCCCGACCAGGCCTTCGAAGGGGTGGCGCCGGGGCAGACCGCCGTGCTCTACGACGGGACGCGGGTGCTGGGGCAGTTCACGATCGATCACACCGTCTCGGCCGTCCCGCGCGAGCCAGTGACTGTCGGTGCCCGCTCCTAGACTGGCGAGGTGACCGATCCCGCCCCGCCCGCAGCTGTTTCCCTGGACGACGCGCGCAGCGAGGCGCGGGAGCTGACCGACCGGATCCTCTCCGCGCGGGAGACCTACTACGGCCGCGACGCGGAGCTCGTCGACGACGCGACGTACGACTCCTGGCTGCAGCGCCTCGAGGCGCTGGAACGGCTGCACCCGGAGCTGCAGGGTCAGGATTCGCCTACGCAGACCGTCGGGGCTGCGCAGTCATCTGCCCTCGCCCCGGTCGAGCACGCCGAGCGGATGCTCAGCCTCGACAACGTGTTCTCGGCCGAAGAGCTGCGCGAATGGTGCGAGAAGGCGCAGGCGGCGGCGGGGCGCCCCGTCCGCTGGCTGACCGAGCTCAAGATCGACGGACTGGCCATCAGCCTCCGCTACGAGCACGGCGTGCTCACCTCCGCCGCCACGCGCGGCACCGGATACGTCGGCGAGGACGTGACCGTCAATGCCGTGCGACTGCCCGGCGTCCCCGAGCGGCTCGCCGGCGAAGGGCATCCCGCGCTCGTGGAGGTGCGGGGGGAGGTCTTCATTCCGGTCGCCTCCTTCGAGCGACTCAACGCCCTCCAGGCGCAGCTGCGCGAACGTGTGGTGGAGCAGGCGCGCAGCCGCGGCCGCGCGTTCGACGAGGCGCGCGCGGTGCTCAGCGCCGAGCGCCGATTCCCCGCCTTCGCGAATCCGCGCAACGCAGCCAGCGGCGGGCTGCGGCAGCAGCTCGACAAGAAGAGCGGGCTCGAGCTCGAGGCAGGACAGGCCCGGCTGGAGTCACTCCGACTGTTCGTGCACGGCATCGGCGCCTGGCCCGACCCGCCGGTCGCCGCGCAGAGCGAGGTGTACCGGCTGCTGGCGACGTGGGGGCTGCCCGCCAGCCCGTATTACGGCACCGCCGACGACGTCGACGGGGTGCAGGAGTTCGTCGCTCACTACGGCGACCACCGGCACGACGTGGAGCATGAGATCGACGGCGTGGTGGTCAAGGTCGACGAGCTCGCGCTCCACGCCGAGCTCGGAGCGACCAGCCGCGCGCCGCGCTGGGCGATCGCCTACAAGTACCCGCCGGAGCAGGTGAACACGAGGCTCCTCGACATCGTGGTGTCGGTCGGTCGCACCGGTCGAGCCACCCCCTTCGCCGTGATGGCTCCCGCGAGGGTGTCCGGAAGCGTCGTCCGGCAGGCGACGCTGCACAACCAGGAGGTCGTGCGTGCGAAGGGCGTGCTGATCGGCGACACCGTCGTGCTGCGCAAGGCCGGGGACGTGATTCCCGAGGTCCTGGGGCCTGTCGTCGAGTTGCGCGACGGCACCGAGCGTGCATTCGTCATGCCCGAGTCGTGCCCCGAATGCGGTTCGACCCTCGCTCCCGCCAAAGAGGGCGACATCGACCTGCGCTGCCCGAACACGCGCACGTGTCCGGCGCAGGTGCGCGGACGCGTCGAGCACATCGGCTCCCGCGGGGCGCTGGACATCGAGGCGCTGGGCGAGGTGACCGCGGCCGCACTCACACAGCCCGCCGCTCCCTCGATTCCCCCGCTGCAGACCGAGGCGGCGCTGTTCGAGCTGACACTGGACGAGATCGTCCCGATCGAAGTGGTCGTCCGCGACGCCGAGACGGGGGAGCCTCGGATCGATCCGCAGACCGGGGAGCCGGTGCGTCGCACCCCGTTCCAGCGGATCGAGCGCACCTACCCGCCCGGATGGGAGGACGCCACGCCCGCCGAGCGCCGTGCCGAAGGCATCCGCAAGGATCACATCGTGCTCCATCCGTCCGCGCAGGCGCGCACGCTGCTCGATGAGCTCGAGAAGGCGAAGACGAAAGAGCTCTGGCGCTTCCTCGTCGCCCTGAGCATCCGCCACGTCGGACCGGTCGCCGCCCGCGCGCTCGCGCAGTGGTTCGGCTCGCTCGACAGCATCCGTGCGGCCACCCGCGACGAGCTGGCGGCCGTCGAGGGCGTCGGCGAGATCATCGCGGACTCGCTGCTCGAGTGGTTCGAGGTCGACTGGCACGTCGAGATCGTCGAGAGGTGGGCTGCGGCCGGGGCGCGACTGGCCACCCCCGGGCATCCGGGCCCCGGGGCGGCGGCGGAGCAGGGTGGCGTGCTCGCCGGGGTGACCGTGGTCGCCACCGGAACACTCGAGGGCTACACCCGCGAGGGGGCGCAGGAGGCGATCCTCGCGGCCGGTGGGAAGGCGGCATCCAGCGTGTCGAAGAAGACCGACTTCGTCGCCGCCGGCCCCGGCGCCGGGTCCAAACTCGCCAAGGCGGAGCAGCTGGGGGTGCGCATCATCGACGCGGCTCAGTTCCGTGTGCTGGTGGAACAGGGCCCGTCGGCGCTCGAAGACTAGTCGTCGGCGAGCGACTCGCGCACCTGCTTGCG
>JAUHYM010000141.1 GCA_030426515.1 Actinomycetes bacterium | reverse complement strand
GGCGCTCGGCGAAGTGCGCGGCGAGCTGGATCATCAGCCGCACGCCGGAGGCGGCGAGCGGGTGTCCCAGCGCGATGGCGCCACCCCACGGGTTGACGCGCGGGTCGTCGTCGGCGATGCCGAAGTGATCGAGCAGCGAGATCACCTGGATGGCGAAGGCCTCGTTCAACTCGAACAGGCCGATGTCATCGATCGTGAGGCCGGCCTTGGCCAGTGCCTTCTCCGTCGAGGGGATCGGGCCGATGCCCATGATCTCGGGCTGGACGCCGGCGAAAGCGTACGACACGAGCTTCATCTTCGGGGCGAGCCCGAGCTCCTTCACCGCGCCGCCGCCGGCCAGCAGCGACATCGTCGCGCCGTCGGTGAGGGGCGAGGAGGTGCCTGCCGTGACCCGGCCGTGCGGGCGGAACGGCGTCTTGAGACCGGCGAGGTCCTCCATCGTCGTCTGGGGGCGACGCCCTTCATCCTCCGTAGCCAATCCCCACGCGCCGTCGGCATCCTTGATCGCGACGGAGACGAGGTCGGGCTGGAACCGGCCGGCGTCGTAGGCGGCCTGCGCCTTGTGCTGGCTGAGCATGCCGAAACGGTCCGACCGCTCCTTGGTCAGGTGGGGGAAGCGATCGAACAGGCGCTCGGCGGTCACTCCCATGTTCAGCGCCCCGGGGTCGACCATCTTCTCGGCGACGAAACGGGGGTTGGGGTCGGCGTTCGATCCGATCGGGTGGCGGCCCATGTGCTCGACACCACCCGCGAGAGCGACGTCGTACATGCCGACGCCGATCGATCCAGCCATGGTGGTCACGCTGGTCATCGCACCCGCGCACATGCGGTCGATCGCGAAGCCGGGAACGGTCTGAGGAAGGCCCGCGAGGATCGCCACGCTGCGCCCGAGGGTGAGACCCTGGTCGCCGGTCTGGCTGGTCGCGGCGATCGCGACGTCGTCCACGCGGTCCTTGGGGACCTCCGGGTTCCGCTCCATCAGGCCGATCGTCGCCTTGACGGCGAGGTCATCCGATCGGGTGTTCCAGTACATGCCCTTCTCGCCGGCACGCCCGAATGGCGTGCGCATTCCATCGACGAAGAAGACGTCCGAGATCTCGGCCACTCTGCCTCCAACTGTTGGGGATGCCGCCAGCCTAGGAGGCACGTCCCGGGCAGATGAATCGGTTGGATCGAACCTACGAACCGGCGTCGGCGGTCTCGTCGGGCGATTGGTCAGCTTCGACAAAGGCTGCCGCGATCTTCTGTGCGGTCTCGTCAATCTGCCATCGACGCGCGCCGAGCCCCTCGAGGGCAGCGGCCACCGACGCGGGGGTGATCTGGCCGTCGGCGACCGGGGGCGTCCAGGCGACGCGGCGCAGGGTCTCCGGCGTCAGGAGGTTCTCGGTCGGCATGCTCAGCGCCTCGGCGTGCGCCTCGACGACCGGTCGGGCCGCTTTCAGACGGCGATCGGCCTCGGGGTTCCGGTCGGCCCAGGCCCGGGGCGGCGGCAGGGCATCGCTGGGCACGCGCTCGGCGGGCAGCTGCTCGGCGGCGCGCCCGGTCTCGATCGCCGCCCACCAGCGGTCGAGCTGAGTGCGGCTGGCGCGGCCGATGAAGTCCTTCGTGCCGGCCAGCTGGGCCTTCGTCCGCGGATCTGCCCGGACGGCGGCGACGATGGAGCGGTCGGGGAGAAGCCGGCCGGGGGCGACATCCTGTTCCTGCGCAAACTGCTCGCGTGCCTCCCACAGGGCTCGTGCCACCGCGAGGGCCCGACGACCCCGGACGGTGTGGAGCCCGCTCAGCCGCCGCCACGGGTCCTGGCGCGGCGGCTTGGGCGGACGATCGAGCACGGCCTGGAACTCCTGCGCCGCGATCTCCGTCTTGCCCTGCTCGACGAGTTCCGCGGCGAGGGCGTCACGGACGTCGAGGAGATGCTCGACGTCGAGTGCGGCGTACTCCAGCCAGGCATCCGGAAGCGGCCGCGTCGACCAGTCGGCCGCGGAGTGCGCCTTGGCCAGGGTGATCCCGAGTGTGCGATCGACGACGGCGCCCAGTCCGACCCGGTCGTGACCGAGAAGGCGGGCCGCGAGTTCCGTGTCGAACATGGTCGCCGGGTCGAGACCCAGCTCCCGCAGGGAGGGGAGATCCTGGCTCCCCGCGTGAAGCACCCACTCGGCGGACGCCAAGGCGTCCTGCAGAGGTTGAAAGTCGGAGATCTCGGGCGGGTCGAACAGGTAGAGTCCCGCGTCGCGCTGGAACACCTGGATGAGGTACGCGCGCTGCGAGTATCGGAACCCGGACGCACGTTCCACGTCGACCGCGACCGGGCCCTCGGAGGCCGCCAGCGTCCGCGCCGCGTCCTCCAGTCCGGACTGATCGGCGATCACGGTGTATTCAGCCACGCTTGCTCCGACGCGATCCCAGAACCGCCACCCCTTCCGACCCGGGAGGGAGCCCCGCCAGCATGCAGACCAGTTCGGCCCATGCCTCCATGTGCGCTCCGAAAGGACCCTCCGGGGACCACGATGCGCGGAGCTCGATCTGCGCGCCCTCGCCCTGCGCCTCGAGCGCGCCGAACCCCTTCGACAGCGTCTTGGTCGCGGTTCCCGAGGCGGAGTGGAAGCGTGCGGACCGCGACCCGAGCGCGTCGACGAGCCATGACCACGCCACGTCGGCGACCAGCGGGTCCGTCGCGATCTCGGGTTCGAGCGGCGCCTGCGCGAAGCACACGATGCGGTAGGCGCCGTTCCAGGGGTCGGGCTCGTCCGGATCGTGCAGCAGGATGAATCGCCCCGTGCCGTACGCAGAGTCGACGCCCGACTCCTCCGGTCGAACGTCACCGGCGATCGCGAGCGCATGGGGAGCAAGTCCTGAGGGTGCCGGGATCTCTCGCACCGACAGGTCCTCCCGCACATCTACCGCGCGGACCTGGTCGACGGCCTGATCGAAGGCGTCGCCTTGTCCGGAGCGGGAGTCTGCGGGCACCCACTCAGACTAGAGTGAGGGACCGATGTACATCCCCAGGCGCGCCGTCACCGCATCCCCGGCTCTGGCAACCGCACTCCGTCTGCTCGCCACCGCACTGGCGGGGGCGCTGTCGGTCGTTCTCGCGCTCATCGGCCTCGTCTCGTTGCGGATGGCGCGCAAGCTCGTGACCCCGGCGCGCCGCGTCCCCGACGCGATGCTGGTGGAGGTCGACACGGCGGCGCAGACGCTGACTCTCGAGCGGACCGCCGATACGGCGCTTCCCGGTCGGTACGGGCTGTTCACGGAGGGCACGGAATCGTACGTGAAGATCGGAGCCGTCCTGTCGGAGGATGAGCGGACGGTGACCCGGAAGCTTCTCACGCACGTGGGCGAGCGGACCCGTCTCTCGGCAGCTGCAGGATTCTCCGGGTGGTACTACGACCGGCCCGAGCAGCTGCATCTGCCGTTCGACGTCGAGCTGATCGGGTCCGCCGTCGGTCCGTGCCCGGCCTGGGTGTTCCCCGCCGAGGACGACACGGACGTCTGGGTCATCCAGATCCACGGCCGGGGGACGACGCGCGCGGAGGGGCTGCGTGCGGTCCCGGTGTTCCGCGACCTCGGCATCACCTCGATGCTCGTGTCGTATCGGAACGACGGCGAGGCGCCGCGGTCGAGGACCGGCACATACGGGCTCGGCTCCACCGAATGGCGTGACGTCGACGCGGCCGTGGGCTACGCCCGACGCCGCGGAGCGCGCCGGATCGTCCTGATGGGCTGGTCGATGGGTGGGGCCATCGCGCTGCAGCTCGCGCTGAACTCCGTCCACCGCGACGTCATCCAGGCGATCGTCCTGGACTCGCCGGTGCTCGACTGGCGTGTGGTCGTCGACTACCAGGCCACGCTCAACGACATCCCACCCGTGGTGGCGCGGACGGCCATGCGGGCGCTGGGCTCCGACCTGGCGACGCCGTTCACGCGCACCGGGGGCGCCATCCCGTTCGATCGACTCGATGTCGTCGCTCGCGCGCGCGAGCTCACCCACCCGATTCTGATCCTGCACAGCGACGACGACGGCTTCGTTCCCTCGGACGCATCGCACGACCTCGTGGTCGCCCGACCGGATCTGGTGCGGCTCGAGGTGTTCTCGACCGCTCGGCACGCGAAGCTGTGGAACTACGACCAGGAGAGGTGGACCCACGCGATCTCGCAGTTCGTCGAAGATCAGGGCCTCACCGGACCGGACGCAGCCTGAGGTAGCTGTAGCCGAGGTCATCCACGAGAAGGTGCGCCACCCGGGTGTCCGGCCCGCTCTCGAGTGAGAGGAACGGCTCGGCGCGGGCCCCCACCTTCGGAGCGGCGGTCACACAGAGCTCATCCACGACACCGTCGGCGACGAACTGCGACGCCAGCGAGGGGCCTCCCTCACAGACGAGGCGTCGCAGCCCGCGAGTGGCGAGCGCGTCGCGGATCGCCGCGGGCGTGACCGCGTCGGCGCCCACGACGACGTGGTCGCAGCCGTATTGCTCGGCCCGCGCTGCGACGACATCAGCGTCGGCGCGACCGCACACCAGCAGGAGGTTCTCGCGGGCTTCGAGACTCGACCGGTCGAAGACGTCGTCGCCGAGATCCCCGGAGCGCGTCACGACGGCGAGCACGCGGTCGTCGGGGAGCCGGTAGCGCTCGGCGCGCACGGTCTGCGCGCCGACGACGATCGCATCCGATGCCCGGCGGATCGCGGCGAGGATCGCGCGATCGACACGGTTCGATATCGAGTCGCTCGTGCCGTCGGGACCGACCGCGGCCCCGGTGAGTGTCGTGACCATGTTGAGGCGGACGAGGGGGGCTTCGGCCGCGTACTCCGCGTCCAGCCAGGCGCGACCATCCGAACTCGACGGGTCGATCACGGGCCCCACGTGCGGGAGAACCGCGCGTACCGACCGGGTGTCGGTCACCGTGGCGCTTTCTCGCGTACCTGCCGCTTGATCCGCAGGAGCATGCCGGTCATCCCGCTGATCCGCAGGGGTGACACCGCGCGGGTGAGGCCGATGGACTGCGGGAAGTCGTCCGGCACCGCCAGTGCCTCATCGACGGGAAGGCCGGACATACCCTGCACCAGAATGCTCGCGAACCCCCGTGTCGTGGGGGCTTCGGGTGGCGCGGTCGCATGGACGCGCACGGCGCCGTCCACGACATCCACGAGCAGGAAGACGGGACTCTGGCACTCCGCGACCCGCTCGAACAGTTCGGGACGATCGGCATGCTCGGCCGGCACCGGCGGCAGCTCCTGCGAGAACTCGAGAAGTAGCTGCAGGCGCTCGCCTTCAGACAGTGCGAGGAAGTCGTCGCGGATCTCGGCGAGGGCTGGGGGCAGCGCGGCGGAGGTCATCTGCGCCATTGTTCCATCCGAGCCGGTCAGCGGGCCGCAGGAAGCGGCCCCGGCTCTGCACCGGTGACGATCGGCACCCGCACGGCGCTGCCCCACTCCGTCCACGACCCGTCGTAGTTGCGGACGTCGTCGAATCCGAGAAGGTGCTGGAGCACGAACCAGGTGTGGCTGGATCGCTCGCCGATGCGGCAGTACGCCACGATCGCGTCGCCGTCGCGCAGTCCCACCTCGTCCCGGTAGATCGCCTCGAGCTCGGCGCGCGGCTTGAAGCCTCCGTCATCGGCGACCGCGCGCGCCCACGGCACGCTGTGGGCCGTGGGGATGTGTCCCGCGCGCAGCGCGCCCTCCTCCGGATATGCCGGGGCGGATGTGCGCGTGCCGTCGTACTCCTCGGGGGAGCGGACGTCGATCAGGGGGCTGCCCAGGTGTGCAAGCACGTCCTCGCGATACGCGCGGAGCGCCGCGTCGTCGCGCTCGACCACCGGGTAGTCGGTCGGTGTCGGCGCCGGGACATCCGTGGTCACCGGGCGTCCGTCCGAGATCCATCCGTCGCGACCGCGGTCGAGCAGACGGACGTCCGCGTGACCGAACAGGGAGAAGACCCACAGCGCGTAGGCGGCCCACCAGTTGTTCTTGTCGCCGTAGATGACGACCGTGTCCTCGCGGGAGATCCCCTTGCGGCGCATCAGGTCGGCGAAACCGGCTCCGTCGACGTAGTCGCGCACGACGGGGTCGTTGAGCTCCGTGTGCCAGTCGACCTTGACGGCAGTGGGAATGTGACCGGTCTCGTACAGGAGCACATCCTCATCGGATTCCACGACGACGAGGCCGGGAGTGCCGAGGCGGGCCTGGAGCCAGTCCGCCGAGACGAGGCGCTCCGGCGCGGAGTACTCGGCGAACTTCGCGGAGGTGGTGTCGTATTCGACGGGCATGCTCTTCTCCGATCGGCGTCGTCCTGCGGCGATAGGGTGGAATCCGCCGCGTTCTCGACACTACCCGCGCACGCGCGTTCTCCTCCGCTCCCGTAAGACTCGGACACATCCCATGACGCCCTCTTCCGCCGCTTCGGGCATCGTCCATCTCGCCGAACGCACCCCGCAGGTCTCGGGCGCCGACATGGTCGCGGCGCTGGTTCCGCCGCCGCAGTTCGCGCACGCGTCCTTCGACAACTACCGGGCCGACGAGGCATACCCCTCGCAGCAGGAGGCGAAGGATCTGCTGATCC
>JAUHYM010000140.1 GCA_030426515.1 Actinomycetes bacterium | reverse complement strand
CGCGTCAGACGGTGAGCAGCTCGCGCTCGAGACGCGCGTAGCTGGTCTCCATGCCGTCGGTCATGCCGGTGGCGAGCACCATGTCCCGCGTGGCCTTGTCGGGGTACTCGATCACGTTCGTGATGAGCGTGACCCCGTCCTCCTCGAACAGCGTGAGATCGTTGGTGGTCGGCGGGTAGTCGGTGCCGGTCATGTGCTCGGTCGAGACCATCCGCGCGGGCGCGTCCATGAGGATCACCTCGCCGTCGAACCCGAACGGCTCGCCCTCGGTGCCCTCCTCGGGCGCCCAGGCGTAGCGGTACGGCCCGGGGGCGGCATCCGGCATCTCGCAGGCGGTCATGCGCCACCCGTCGGGGCCCAGCAGCCAGCGCTTCATGAGCTCGGGCTCGGTGTGGGCGCGCCACACCAGGTCGCGCGGTCCCTCGACGAGGCGGGTGATCCGCACGTGCGTGTCGCTGAGGATCTCGGTCTGCGTGCCCTGCCCCTGCGCCGACGCGCGCAGACCCGCGAGCACCCGGTCGAGCTGGTTCATCGCCATCGTCGAGCCTTCGACCGCGCCCATCGCGAAGACCTGCTCCAGCGCCTCGGCCGAGGTGAAGTACGTGACGTTGGTCAGGCGCGAGCCCGCCGACGTCTCGTCGAAGTGGAACGTCATCCGCATCGAGGGCATCCCGTCGATCGGCGCGCCATCGGCATCCACGAACGAGTCGAGCACCTCGAACCGGCGCGGCTCGTCGATCGAGAGGAACTCCCACGCTCCGCGGGACTGCTCGCCGCGCGGGCTCGTCATGAAGTACTCGGCGCGACCGCCGACGACCAGCTGGAACACGGCGAACGTCGCCGGCCATCCGGGCGGGCCCCAGAACCGCTCGAGTTGGCGCGGGTCGGTGAACACCCCCCACAGGCGGTCGACGGGGGCGTCGAAGTCGGCGACGAGGGTCATGGTGAGCGCCTCGGCGTCGGTGGTGACATCGGTGACAGGCATGTCGGTCTCCTTGCGGGGTGGATGCCGCGGGTGCGGCATCCCGAGTGGTGTGGGTCGGGGGCGGTCAGTCCGCCGGCTCGGCCAGCATCTGGTCGAGTCTCGTGATGCGGGTGCGCCACAGCTGCTCGTACTCGGCGAGCAGCAGGCGGGCGCGGGCGATCGTCGACGGGTCGGCGCGCACCAGGCGCTCCCGCCCTTCGGCGCGCTTGATGATGAGGTGGGCCGCCTCGAGCACGGCGACGTGCTTCTGCACCGCCGCGAACGACATGTCGTAGTCGGCCGCGAGCGTCGACACCGAGCACTCCTGCTCGATCGTGCGTCGCAGGATGTCGCGCCGGGTCGCCGCGGCGAGCGCATGGAAGATGCGGTCGGTCTCGGCATCCGTCAGATCAGTTTGTACAACCATTTGGTTGTACGTTAGCGGGCGACCGTGCGCATGTCAACCACTCCGTTGTCGGGAACGCGTCGCGATGACACAGATGGGCTTTGAGTGACACAGGCTCACGTTCCGAGTGCACAAGTGTCAACAGAATGCACGGAGTGGGGGCGAACAAGTTCCTGATCGATTCCCGCTCAGCGTGTCCCTCTACGCAGCCACGTCATCCGTTTGGTGGATTTTGGAGTAGGCGGAACCGCTGATGGCCTAGGGGGGTGGTGCGGCTGGGATGGGTGGGTGCGTTCATTCTCAGAGTTTTTGTCCCGTTCGTTGACCTCGCGTCGTGGTGCGTGGGTGTGGCTTGTCGCCGGCGTTCTTGTGTTGGTGGCGCTTATCGGCGGGTTCGGTCGTGCTTCGATGACGGCATCGAACCAGAGCGCACCGCCCGATTCGGAGTCCGCGCGGGTTGCTGCGCTGGCGGATGAGTTTCCCGGTGCGGACGAGCGCACATTGATCGTGGTGGCTTCCACCACTGATAGTGCCTCGTTGAGCGACGCGCAGAACGAGAAGCTTGCGCAAGTTGCTGTTGATCTTGGAGAGCTCGAAGGGGCGAAGGTGCTCGGACCGTTTCCGAGCGACGATGGCCGCGCTGCGGTGGTACAGGTCACCGCGCCGGTGACGGACGAGGGCACGGCCGCAGACCGCGTGCTTGTCGAGAAGGTGCGCGAACTCGTCGCTAACGAACGCGTCGATGGTGTGGTGTTGCATGTGACAGGGGGTCCGGCGTTCGGGGTGGATGTGGCGTCCGCTTTTGATGGTGCGGACTTCACGCTGCTGTTGGTGACGATCGGGATCGTCGCGGTGTTGTTGATTTTCACGTATCGTTCTCCGCTGTTATGGCTGTTCCCGCTGGTAGTGGTGGCGGTGGCTGACCAGGCGGCGAGCAAGGTGACCACGGCGTTGGGTGGGGCGCTGGGTTTGTCGTTTGACACGGGCATCGTCAGTGTTCTGGTGTTCGGTGCCGGGACGAACTATGCGCTCCTTCTGATCTCCCGCTACCGGGAGAACCTCGCGGTGGAGCCGGATCATCGCCGTGCGCTTGCGTCGGCGTGGCGCGGAACGGCGCCGGCGATCTTGGCGTCCAATGTGACGGTCGTTCTGTCGTTGCTGACGCTCGTGCTGGCGGTCATCCCGGGTACCCGTGGGCTGGGTATCGCGTGTGCGCTGGGGCTGGTGATCGCCCTCGCGGCGGTGCTGCTGGTGCTGCCTCCGGCGTTGGCATTGAGTGGACGCGGGGTGTTTTGGCCGTTCGTGCCCCGCGTGGGTGAGGGCACGGGGTCGCAGGGTCGGGTCTGGCGGACGGTCGCGGCGCGGGTGGTGCGTCGGCCGCTGCTGCCGCTGGTCGGCGGGGTGGCACTGTTGGCGGTGATGGCGGCGGGACTGTTTGGTGCGTCGATCGGTCTCAGTCAGGTGGAGAAGTTCCGTGTCCCGTCGGACTCGGCTGCGGGGCTCGTGGTGCTGGGGGAGCATTTCGATGCCGGCCAGGCGCAGCCGTTCGTAGTCATCGCGCGGGAAGCCGACACGGCGTCGGTGACAGACGCGGCCGAGACGGTGTCGGGGGTTGTTCGGGTGACTGCCTCGGGTACCAGCACTGACGGTGAGCTGGTGCGATTGTCGGTGGTGGGTGAGCCTGCCCCGGGGACACCGGAGAGCCGGGCGCTGGTCGGCGAGCTTCGGGAGGCGGTACACGCCGTGACTGGTGCGGATGCACTGGTGGGCGGGCAGGGTGCCGAAGACGTGGATGCACGCGAAGGGAACCTGCGGGACTTCCTGCTGATCGCTCCACTGATCCTCATCCTCACGTTCCTGGTGCTCGTGGTGTTGCTTCGAGCTCTGGTGGCGCCCCTGGTGCTCTTGATCGTCAACGCGTTCAGCGCGGTCGCCGCGATCGGGGCCGGTGCGTGGTTGGGACGTGTCCTGTTCGGATGGGATGCCCTGGATCTTCAGGTGCCGTTGTTGTCGTTCCTGTTCCTTGTGGCACTCGGCGTGGACTACACAATCTTCCTCGTGCATCGGGTGCTCGCGCAGGCGCGCACCGAGGGAACCCGTGCCGGTATGGTGACAGCCCTTGCGACGACGGGCGGTGTGATCACCAGTGCAGGCATTGTGCTTGCTGCTGTGTTCGTCGCTCTGGGGCTGCTGCCGCTGGTCACGCTGGGACAGATCGGTTTGATCGTCGGGATCGGTGTTCTCGTCGACACGCTCGTCGTGCGCACCCTTGTCGTCCCCGCGTTGTTCTCTCTCTTCGGGGATCGGATGTGGTTGCCCAGCCACCCGGCGGCTCACGCCCCGCAGCTGGGCGCGGGAGAATCGGAGCATGCCGACCCTCAGAGCGCTGTTGCCGAGTCCCGATGACTCGTCGATGCACCGGGGAGGCGGGGATCGGGTGAGTTGGGCGATCCGGCTCGGGCAGTCGGTCATCACGGTTGTCCTGGTGGTGATCGCCGCGATCCGTGCCGTCGCGGACGGTACCCCGGTGCCGTGGGCGCTGGCGTTGTCGTTGATCTTCGCGGGATGGTACTTCGGTGGGTTGATCCTCGCCGGCCGCACCCGGGACCCTGTCCTCGCGATTTGGTGGCTCGCCGGGCTGGCGCTGATCTGGGTGGGTACCGTCGCCGTGTCAGCCGAGTTCGTATGGCTGGCGTTCCCGTTATGGCTGCTGGCCGGGTTCATCCTGACCCTGCGATGGGCGATCCCTTTCAGTGTGGTCATTCTTATCGTGGTGATCGCGGCGCCGCTGGTGCATGCCGGGTCCACCACATATGCGAATGTCATCGGCCCGTTGGTGGGCGGTGTTTTCGCGTTCGGCATCGCCCGCGGCTACCTCGAGCTGGTCCGAGACGGCCGTGAGCGGAAACGCCTGATCGCGTCGCTGGTCACCGCACAGGAGGAGACGGCGCAGCTGCAGGACGAACTCGCCCGCACGCAACGGGAATCCGGGGCGGGGATCGAGCGGGTTCGTGTCTCACGGGACATCCACGACACGGTCGCGCAAGCGCTGTCGTCGATCGGGATCTTGGCGCGCTCTGCGCAGACGACATCCCCCGATCAAGTTGGGGTCACGCTGGGGCAGATCGATCAGCTCGCCCGCGACGGCCTCGTCGACGCGCGGCGCATCGTGAACGCGATGACCCCCGCGGAGCTAGAGGGGTCAGCTCTGGGTGACGCGCTACGCAGGATGCTGTCCAGGCTGCATGACGAGACCGGCATCCGCACCGACCTGCATATCGATGGCGGCCTTCCGGCTGTCTCGATGGGCGCGGAGGTTGCGCTGCTGCGTACAGCGCAATCGGCCCTGGCCAACATCCGCGCACACGCCGGCGCGACCAGGGTCGTGGTGACCATCGCGGATGCCGGTGACAGCATCCGCCTGGACATCGTCGACGACGGTGCGGGATTCGATGTCACCGGGTGGAACGCCCGGTCGTCGGGTCGTTCGGATGGCTCCGGCTATGGGCTCCGCGCGATGCGGTCCCGGCTGCGGGAGTTGGGCGGGGATCTCGATGTGGAAAGCGCCCCGGGCGACGGGGTGGCCCTGTCCGCGTCCCTCCCGATCGCCGCGCCGAGGGAGGCATGATGAGCGTCCTGCGCGTGATGCTCGTCGATGATCATCCCATCGTCCGGGCCGGGATGCGGTCCTTGTTCCCCGCCGGTGGAGACGTGGACGTGGTCGGTGAGGCCTCTACCGGGGAAGAGGCGATCGCCCTCGCCCGGCACCTGCATCCCGACGTCGTGTTGTGCGACCTGCGACTAGGTGAGGGGATCGACGGCGTTGAGACGACCCGGCAGCTCCGTGGCCTGGACACGCCTCCTGCCGTCGTGATTCTCACCACCTTCGACCGGGATGCCGAAATCCTCGGCGCGGTGGAGGCTGGTGCCGCCGGCTACCTGCTGAAAGACACCCCCGCGTCGCAGATCACCGACGCGATCCGCGACGCGGCTGCTGGGCGTGTTGTACTGTCCCCCGAGCTCACCGCCCGCATGGTGCAGGTCATGCGCACCCCACGTGTGAAACTCACCGAACGTGAACTCGAGGTGCTACGGCTGCTGGAAAGCGGGGCATCCAACCGGGAGATCGCGAAAACATTGTTTGTCACCGAAGCGACGGTCAAAACTCATCTGGTTCATGTGTTCGACAAGCTCGGTGTCGATAGTCGCTCCCGTGCCGTTGCGACCGCGCGGGAGACTGGCATCCTTTGAACCCGGCGTGATTGTCACGATCTCCACCCTTTGGACGATCCGGCGGTGATCGACGACGGCGAGGGTGGAGGGTGACCTTGAAAGGAAAAGGAATCCGCATGCGCCGCCTGTTCTACGCTTCGTTCGCTTACATGATCATCGGGGTGCTCTCCGGGTTGTTCTACCGCGAGTTCACGAAGCTCAACGACTTCCCCGAGGGCCAGTTCACCCAGCTCGGCCTCGCCCACACGCACCTGCTGACCCTCGGCTTCATCGTGCTGCTGATCGTGCTCGTGCTCGAAAAGGTGTTCACCCTCTCGCGCAGCAAGCTGTTCGGCTGGTTCTTCTGGCTGTACAACGCTGGCGTGATCCTCACCTCCGCGATGCTGATCTGGCACGGCAGCCTCACCGTCATCGGTCAGGAGTCCAGCAAGATGATCGCCGGGATCGCCGGCACCGGCCACATCCTCCTCACCGCCGCCATGGTGCTGCTGTTCCTCGCCCTCGGGCGCGCCATCACGCGTGACCGCGCCCAGAACATCCTCGGCGGCGACCGGGCGACCGTCGACCCGTCATGACAACTGCCGACGCTCGTATCGACACACCGCCGACCCGGCGCGAATGGGTCGCGTTGGCGGTGCTGTCGATCGGGCTCGGCCTGATCGTGCTGGACGGCACGATCGTCGGTGTGGCACTGCCGAACATCATCGCGGATCTGCACCTGGACCTCACCGATGCGCAGTGGGTGAACAGCCTCTACGCGGTCGTGCTCGCAGCCCTGCTGCTGTCCACCGGAAAACTCGCCGACCGGTGGGGTCGGAAAGGACTGTTCCTTGCCGGCCTCGTCGTGTTCATGCTGGGGAGTCTGCTCGCCGCCTGAGTATTTGGGGTCTTGAGCGCCACTGATTATTGCGGTTCAGGGCCAGGCGATATTCACTCTCGGAGCCACTGGTATTGCCGGTGAGCGCCACTCC
>JAUHYM010000139.1 GCA_030426515.1 Actinomycetes bacterium | reverse complement strand
AGCAGGCGGGGGAGTTCGACGTCAAGAGCGCCGCGAACCTCGAGGAGAAGGGCATCGCCCTCATCGGGCGCCCGCTCTACGAGGCGTTCATCCGCGATTACACCGCCAAGCAGTGGCAGACCGACCCCAAGGAGCTTCCCGCCGAGGTCATCAGCCGGCTGCCGGTGCGCTACACGTACGACAACCGCTACTTCAACGACACGTGGGAGGGGCTGCCGGTCGACGGCTACACCGCATGGCTCGAGCGCATGGCCGACCATCCGGGCATCGACGTCAAGCTCGACACCGACTTCTTCGACGAATCACAGCCGCTGAACAAGGCGGCGACGGTCGGCCACGTGCCGGTCGTCTACACGGGCCCCGTCGATCGATACTTCGACTACGCCGAGGGCGCCCTGTCGTGGCGCACGCTCGACTTCGAGGAGGAGGTGCTCGAGACTGGCGACTTCCAGGGCACCTCGGTCATGAACTACGCCGACGCCGACGTGCCGTACACGCGGATCCACGAATTCCGTCACTTCCACCCCGAGCGCAAGGATCGGTATCCATCCGACCGCACCGTCGTCATGCGCGAGTACTCGCGCTTCGCCGAGCGCGATGACGAGCCGTACTACCCGGTCAACACCGCGCAGGACCGCGAGGGTCTGCTCGCCTACCGCGAACTCGCAAAGGGCGAGAAGGACGTGATGTTCGGCGGACGCCTGGGCACCTACCAGTACCTCGACATGCACATGGCGATCGGATCAGCGCTGTCGATGTGGCAGAACCAGCTGGCGTGACCGGCGCCCATAGACTCGCATCGTGACCACCGCCGCCGTCGGCGCGCCCGGCTCGCTCCGGCGCTACCTGCACTCGCTGTGGCTGCTGTCGGCGCGCGATCTGAAGGTCCGGTACGCGACGAGCGCGCTCGGCTACCTCTGGTCGGTGCTCGATCCGCTCGTGATGAGCGCGATCTACTGGTTCGTCTTCACCCAGGTGTTCGGCCGGGGCGTGGGGGAGGAGCCGTACATCGTCTTCCTCATCACCGCGCTGCTGCCGTGGGTCTGGTTCAACGCAGCAGTCACCGACTTCACGCGTGCCTTCAGCAAGGACGCCCGGCTCGTGCGCTCGACCGCGATCCCGCGATCGATCTGGGTCAACCGGGTCGTGCTGAGCAAGGGCATCGAATTCGTCTTCTCCCTGCCGGTGTTGGTTCTCTTCGCTGTCGTCGCCGGCGCCCCGGTCGGCTGGGGGCTGCTGTGGTTCCCGGTCGCCGTAATGTTGCAGACGGTGCTCCTCGTGGGCATCGGCTTGCTCGTCGCGCCGCTGTGCGTGCTCTGGGGCGACCTGGAGCGCACCACCCGGCTCATCCTGCGTGCGCTGTTCTATGCGACGCCGATCATCTACGGGGTCTCCGACCTGCCCGGCGCGTTCGCCGAGGCGGCGGCATTCAATCCGCTCGCGGGTATCTTCACGCTGTACCGGATGGGGTTCTTCCCCGACCAGTGGGACACCCTGAGCGTCATCGTGGGTGCGGTCATGAGCTTCGCGTTCCTGGGTCTCGGACTGCAGGTCTTCCGCCGTCTCGAGCGTCCGGTGCTGAAGGAGCTGTGATGGCGGCATCCGACCTCGCGATCCGCGTGCACGACCTGGGGGTGCGCTTCCGTCGCAACCGGCGCGGGCGCCGCAGCATCAAGGATCTCTTCGCCGACTCGTCGCGGCGCTCCAAGCCCGGAGAGTTCTGGGCGCTGCGGAACGTCGGCTTCGACGTGCGGCCCGGGGAGTCGATCGGCGTCGTCGGACGCAACGGGCAGGGCAAGTCCACGCTCCTCAAGCTCGTCGCCGGCGTGCTGATTCCGGACGAGGGCGGAGTCGACATCCGCGGCGGAGTCGCCCCGCTCATCGAGATCACCGGCGGGTTCGTCGGCGACCTCACGGTGCGTGAGAACGTCAGACTCACCGCCGGACTGCACGGGATGACGCGTGCCGAGGTGGCCCGCCGCTACGACGGCATCATCGACTTCGCCGAACTCGACGACTTCCAGGACACCCCGTACAAGCACCTGTCGAACGGCATGAAGGTGCGCCTCGCCTTCTCGGTGGTTTCGCAGCTCGAGGAGCCGATCCTGCTCGTCGACGAGGTGCTCGCCGTCGGTGACAAGGCGTTCCGCGAGAAGTGCTACCGGCGCATCGATGAACTCCTCGCCGAGGGGCGCACACTGTTCTTCGTGAGCCACAACGAGCGCGACCTGCGCCGCTTCTGCACGCGCGGGCTCTACCTCGACAAGGGCGCGCTGAAGCTCGACGGGCCGATCGACGAGGTGCTCGAACGCTACAACGCCGACTACGCGACGGGCTGAACCGGCAGCGGAGGCATCGGCTCCCAGGCCTCCCGCGCCACACGGCGTCCGTCGCCCAGACCGCGCCACAGGTTGCTCGTGCCGCGCACCTTGCGCTCGACGAAGACGAGCCGGATGATCTCCTTCGCGAAGGTCAGCGCGGTGCCCAGCGCGAACCGTACCGGCCGGTACGCGCCGTGCACCTTGAAGTAGTGCTTCATGTAGCCGCGGTTGCGCATGATGTAGTACCGGTACGCGTCGCTCGAGGCGTTGAGGTGGCGTATCCCCATATCCCACTGCCGGATCTCGCGGGTGCGACGAAGGACGAACTCGTTCACGATGACGGCGGTCGTGCGCTGCGAGGCGAGCCAGCCGTACACCGAGTCGTCCCAGTAGATGAAGAAGCGCGGATCGGGGAGGCCGATCTCGGCGACCACGTCACGGTGGATGAACATGCCCTCGAAGCACCCCGAGTTCATCTCGCGGTAGTTCGACTCGTCGAAGCCCGCGGGTGCGAACGGGATCGGGATGCCGAACGGGATCGACAGCCGGTACTGCCAGTAGAACTCGCTGCCGTCGTAGTCGTAGCGACGACCCTGAATGCTGCGGAACCGCGGCGCCCACGCACCCATGCGGGCTAGCCCGTCCTCGATGACCTCGACGTCGTCGTCCATCAGCCAGATCCATTCGGAACCCGACTCGTATGCGACCCGCATGCCCTCGCTGAAGCCGCCCGAGCCGCCGGTGTTCGTCTCGAGACGGCGGTAGACGATCTCGGTGCCGATGCTCTCACGGAAGGACTCGACGACCGCGGTGGTGTCGTCCACGGATGCGTTGTCGATGATCACGACGCGTCCGGGCTTCGGATCCATCGCCGAGATGCTCGTGAGCAGCCGGGTCAGCAACCCTGACCTGTTGAACGTGACGATCACGATGGCGGCTGATCGAGGGTCGAATGCGGTGGACTCGCTCATCGGGACTCCTCGAACGTGCGGCGCCACGCGTCGAGCGAGGTGAGTTCATTCGCCGCCGCACGATACCGCTCGGACAGCTTCGGCCACTCGCGTCGCAGCCGGCTGTGGAGCCGGATCGACTCGCGCAGCATCCGCCGGTAGGCCGCGCGGTCACGGGTGTAGATGTTCTTCCCCGAACCGTCGGCCGCGCTCACGAGGGCGCTGTCGTACTTCGGTAGTCGCCACCATTGGGCGTCGAACTTGCTGAACTCGACTTCGGGGCGCTCGAGGTTCTCGTGTCGCGGCGCGTGGAACCAGTGCGAGACGAGCGTGACCGCGGTGAAGACCCGGAGCCGCAGTCCGGTCGGGTTGTCGAGATCGTGCAGCGTGCGGTTCTTGAACAGCGCGCGGCCCATACGAGCGCGCATCGGCACGCCCGCGTCCTTGTGGACGATGGTCTCGGGATGCTCGGCGGCGAGGGCGCGAGCCGCCGGCATGGCGGTGGCGAGGTTGGCCCGCATGTGCTCGGGACCCGAGAGGATGTCACGCAATGCGCGGTGGCGCAGGGCGACGGGATAGTACTGCATCATCATGAGGTGCTTGAGGTCCATGCGCCTGCTGTGCCGCAGCAGCGTCCCGCCCTCCGGGTGTCTCGAGTGGAGGAGGCCCGCGACGATGCGATTGCGGGCGTGGAAGTACGCCTGCCAGTCGATCGAGTCGTCCTTGCCGACCCAGGACACGTGCCACAGCGCCACACCCGGCATCGACACCGTCGGGTAGCCGTGCTCGCCGGCGCGCAGGCAGAACTCCGCGTCGTCCCACTTGATGAACGCGGGGAGGGGGCCGCCCACCTCCCGGATCGCCTCGACGGGGATGAGGCACATCCACCACCCGTTGTAATCGGCGTCGAGCCGCGCGTGCAGCATCTTGGTCTGACGGAGGTTCGAGACGCTGAAATCGTGCGGAAGCTTGTCCTGATTGAGCGTCCGCCACATGAAGGGCACCTCGTCGACGACCTCCGCCCAGGCATGGAGCTTCGGTCGGTCGAGCAGGTCGAACATGTGGCCGCCGACGAGTGTGGGCACCGCGGCGTACTGGCCGAAGACGATCGATCGGCGCAGCGACTCGGGCTCGATGCGCACATCGTCGTCGAGCAGCTGCACGAAGTCGCTCTCGCCGCGCTCGACCGTCTCCGTCATCGCGCGCGCGAACCCGCCCGATCCGCCGAGATTCGGTTGGGTGATGATCTCCAGCTTCTCCGCGAGCCGGTTCGCGACGTCGGCGTACTCGGGCTGCGCGGTTACGCGCCTGTCACCCTGGTCGACGATCAGAACGCGGTCGACCAGCTCGAGCACTTCGGGGGCATCCGCAAGGCTCATCAGCGTCCAGATGCAGTAGTCGGGCTTGTTGTACGTGGTGATCCCGATGGTCGCGCCGCCGGACCGCACCGGCTCGGCCTCGGTAGTCCATTCGGCCCCGTCGAAGATGGCGGTCGCATCGTCCGCGACGATGTCGAACCAGATGAAGCCCCCGTCGCTGTACTGGTCGAGCACGAGGTCGAACGATGTCGAGGCCTTGCCGGCCACCTCTTCGCTGTGCAGCCGCTGCCGAACGCCGCTGCCCGTGGAACGGTAGACGAGGATCGTGGCCGGACCCTCGGTGCGCACGGTGAGGGTGACGTCGCGCACGGACGTCCAGTGCTGCCAGTACGACGCGGGGAAGGCGTTGAAGTAGGTACCGAACGACACGCGTCGCCCGGAGACGATGCGCGCGGTCCGGCGGGTGAGGATGCTCCCCAGTTGCGCGCGGCTGGAGACGCGCACGGGTTCATCGTCGATGACCGACCACACTTCGGGGTCGACGTAGAGGGGCAGGAGGTCGGGGTCGCGATCGAGGGGGAACACGACGTTCTGGAGGATTTGGGGCACGGGGTCTCCGCTGAGGCTGACAGGCGCCGAGGCGTCGGGCCAAGCACACAGCCTACCGCGCCGAACCTGATGCGATCCTCGGCTGACACTCAGGTCGACGCCGGCTCGTCGAAGTCGCTCACCGGCTCCTCGGTTCCGATCCGCTCACGCCACGACCGGGACTGCCCGGCGCGCACGGCGCACAGCACGAGCAGCATCCAGCCGAGGCCCGCGAGCGTGAAGCTCTCGAACATCGAGTCGACGAGGAGCGCGACGAGCATCAGCGGCGTCCAGGCGTAGACGACCGACCGGCGTTCGCTCGCGGTGAGCCACGAGCGGACCAGCGCGATGCCGGCGAAGGCGACGAACACGAGCAGCCCCGCCCACCCCAGCTGCAGCAGCACGTCGAAATACGCGTTAAGGCCGGTCGCATGCGAGGCGTCGAGCACGTAGTTGAGCACGTTGAAGGGGAACTCCTGCGGGTTCCACGGGCCGAACCAGCCCCAGCCCTGCACAGGACGCACGCGCAGATAGTCGACCATGAGGTTCCACAGGTCGACGCGCGTGGAGAAGTCCGAGCCCGCGCCGAGCCACGCGATGATGGGATGCCGCGCGACGTAGCCGACGACGAGGCCGACCGCCACGAGCGCCCCCAGCACCCACTGCAGCGCGGTCCGGCGCGCCGGCGGGGTGTGGCGCACGAGCGTGAGGACGCCGACGGCGACTCCGACCGCGGCGGCGAGCACGACCACGGTCGGCGAGTCGCTGAGTGCGGCCAGCAGACCGCCGAGCACCACCGAGAAGATCGAGACGCCCGCGCGCACGGACTGCGTGCGGTACTCGATGAGGAACGTGATGAGTGCGATGACCGCGACGAAACCGAGCAGGTTCCGGGTGCCGAAGATCCCCTGGATGGGGCCGAGCTCGGCGATGTCGCCCCGCACGCCGATGAACGCGAAGGGCATGTCGTAGATGATCCCCGACAGGATCTCGACGACGAGCGACAGCGTCAGCAGCACCCGCAGGACGTCGCCGAGCGCGCGCACGGTCTGCAGTGTGTCGCGCACATGGCCGATCGTGACGGCGAGGAACGCGATGGATGCCAGCGACACCCAGCCCCAGAACGAGCTGGGCGGATCGGTGCTCCAGATCACGCTGACCAGTGCCCACCCGACGAAGACGACGAGCGTCGTCGGCACCAGCCGCACGAGCGAGATCTCGCGGCGACGCGCGACCAGCACGCCGAGGCCGAGCACGCACAGGCCCGCGATCACCGTCGCGTACGTGACGCGTCCGACCATCCGCTCGATGAGGTACGACGCGAACACGGCGGCGAGCACCGTGAGGGTGTACGCCCGCGCGAAGGCGGCGGATGCCAGCAGCGCGCCGAGCCACGACG
>JAUHYM010000138.1 GCA_030426515.1 Actinomycetes bacterium | reverse complement strand
CATCCGGGTCGCGGAAGACGAACGGGTCGCGCCACGCCTCCTCGCGCCATCGCGCGACCGGCAGCGTCTCGTACAGGTGCGCGTCGGGGGCCAGCACGATGTCGTCGCGGGTCCAGGTGAGCAGGTCCCGCGACCGCGCCGATCCGATGCGCTGCACGATCCCCCGGGTCACGCGCGAGACGCCGGTGTAGAACAGGCGCCACACCCCGTCGTCGTCGCGCACGATCGACCCGGTCCAGGTCGCGAGGTCGTCGAAGGCCGGCTCGTCGGCGGGCACGAGCGCATCGGGCAGCTCGGTCCAGGTGACGAGGTCGTCGGAGACGGCGTGGCCGATGCTGGCGCGGTGGTGGCGCCGCTCGGGATCGGCCAGCGCACGGGATGCCTTCAGGAAGAAGAGGTGGTACCGGTCGCCGTCGTCAGCGAACCAGAAGTCCCACACCCAGGATGCCGCCAGTCGGAGCAACGTCGTGTCCTTTCTCTCTCGAGCCGGTCGCGCGAAGGCGCGACGACGTCGCGGGCGTGCGGATCCGTATCCCCCTGACCGGACCCGCACGCCCACATCTGCCCCCCGGCTACTTCACCGAGCCCGCGGTCAGCCCCCGGACGAAGAACCGCTGCAGGGCGAAGAAGATCACCAGCGGAACCACCAGGGTGATGAACGACCCGGCGGCCACGCGCTGCCAGCCCTGTCCGAACTGGCCCATGAGGGTGTAGAGGCCCTGGGTCATGACGGCGTTGGGGCCGGACTGGATGAAGATGTATGCGACGAGGAAGTCGTTCCAGACCCACAGGAACTGGAAGATCGCGAACGAGGCGAGCGCCGGCACCGACATCGGCACGATCAGCCGCCAGAAGATCTGGAAGTGGCTGGCGCCGTCGACGCGGGCCGCCTCGATCAGCGACACGGGCAGCGTCTGCATGTAGTTGCGCAGAATGTAGATCGCCAGCGGCAGCGCGAACGTGGAGTGCACGATGTACGCCGCGGGGTACTCGCCGATGATCTGCACGCCGGTGTTGTTCCCGATCCACACGAACAGCTGCAGGATCGGGATGATGGCCAGCTGCACGGGCACGATCATGAGGCCGAGCACGATGCCGAAGTAGATCTCCTTGCCGCGGAACTGCAGGAACGAGAACGCGTACGCCGCCATCGCCGCGACGAGGATCGGCAGGACCGTGGCCGGCACGGTGACCGCGACCGAGTTCCAGAACGTCGTGCCCGCGTCGATCGCATCCCAGGCGCTCGCGAAGTTCTCGAACGTCCAGTCCTGCGCGAACGGGTTCAGCAGCGCCGTCCACCAGCCGGTGGCATCCACATCGGCACGGCTGCGGAAGCTCGTCACCAGCAGCCCCACGAGCGGGATCAGCCAGGCGACGGCGATCACGCCCATGAGGATCGTGACGAGGACGTGCGGCTTGGACTTGTCGCGGTTCTGGGGGTCCTTGCGGCTGCGCCCCGTGACGACCGCCTTCGTGCTTCCCGAGGCCGGATCCACGGTGGGCGTCGGAATCGGTGTGCTGCTCATCGGAGCTCCTCCTGAGCCTTGTAGCTGCGGACCTGGTAGATGATGATCGGCGTGATGGCCACCATGAGGACCATGACGACCGCGGCGGCCTTGCCGGGGTTCTGGAAGCTGAACAGCTGCGTGTAGAACTCCACCGCCAGCACGCTCGTGTTGTACTGCCCGCCGGTCATCGCGTACACGATGTCGAACAGCTTCATCACGACGATCAGGATCGTGATGAACACGGCGAGGATCGTGCCCCGGATCTGCGGGACGATGACGTGGAAGAAGGTGCGGCGCTCGCTGCAGCCATCCAGCCGCGCCGCCTCCAGCGTCTCTTCGGGAACGCCCTTGATCGCGGCCGAGAGCAGCACCATCGCGAAGCCGGTCTGCAGCCAGATCACGATGAACATGATGAGGAAGCTGTTCAGGCGCGCCGCGTCGATGGTCAGCCACGGCACCGGGTCCTGCCCGGTCACCGCCGTCCAGATGGCGTTGAGCGAGTAGATCTGCGGGTTGCCCGGCGGTGCGTAGAAGTAGATGAAGCGCCAGGTGACCGCGGCGGCGACACCGCTGATGGCCATCGGCAGGAAGATCATCGCCTTGAAGGTCGTCTCACGGCGCTTGCCCAGCCGGTCGGTGAGGATCGCGACCAGCAGACCCGCGATGACCGCGCCGGTGGGCACCACGATCACCCACAGCACGTTGTTGAGCAGGATGCCGAGGAACCCCGGGTCGGTGAACAGGTCGATGTAGTTGTCGAGACCGACGAATGTGGGGCCCTCGCCGCGCCGCTGACTCTGCTGGAGGAAGCTGTCGATGAAGGTGCGGATCGCGGGGTAGAGCAGGAAGATCGCGATGAGCACGATCACCGGCGCGAGGAACACGTAGGGAAGAAGCCGCGACTTCCACCGGTCGCTGGTGCGCTCGACGAGCCAGTTGAGGGCCCAGAAGATGACGAGCGAGATGCCCAGACCGATGATCACGGAGATGATTGCGCTGAGGATGGCCATCGAAACCGCCTGACGTCGTTGTGAAGGGGGATGGAGTCCCGAACCCTCCCCGGGTGGCGACGGTGCGCCGCCACCCGGGACGGTTCGGGCTGTGGATCAGCGGTCGGGCCAGGAGGCGTCGATCGCGGCGAACGCCTGCTCCATGGTCTGCTGACCGGCGAACCAGCTGGTCAGCTCGGTCCACTCGGTGCCGGCGCCGACCTCACCCGGCATCTGGTCCGAGGCGTCGAAGCCGAACAGGGTGGAGCTGGCGAGCAGCTCCTGCGCGGCCACCTGGAACTCGGTCGTGTAGAACGACGTGTCGAAGTCGTTGTGCGGCGAGAGGAAGATCGCCTGGCTGGCGTATCCGTTCGTGCCGAAGTCGACTCCGGTGATGTACTCGACGACCGCCTTGGTGTCCTCGTCGTTGGTGAACGCTCCGACCAGGTCGCCGCCGCCGAGCATGGCGGTGTCGGTGCCCTCGGGCGAGGGCAGCTGGAAGAAGTTGATGTTCGACAGGTCGCCGTCGGCGATCTGGGCCTTGATGTCGTCGGGGAAGAAGTCCGCGATGAACGACCCCTGACGCATCATGAAGCACTGCCCGTTGTCCTTGCCCTCGACGAAGAGCTGGTTGCCCGCCGTCTGGAACGAGGTCGTGGCCGCAGCCTGGCCGCCGCCGTTGACCTTGCCGTCGGCCAGCAGCTCGTCGGCGACCTTGTCGCCGGCCTCGGTGACCAGATCGCTCTCGAAGAGGATGTCGCCGGCGATCCAGCTGTTGTAGTCGTCGAGTCCGCCGTAGCGCAGCACGTACTCCTCGAGCCAGTCGGTGGCCGGCCATCCGGTCGCGGCACCCGATTCGAGACCGACGCACCACGGGTATCCGAGGTCCTCGCTCATGATCTGGTCCTGGATGGCGGTGAGCTCGGCGTCGGTGGTCGGCACCTCCAGGCCCGCGGCCTCGAACGCCGACGGGTTGTACCAGACGAGCGACTTCACGTTGATCGAGTACGGCAGACCGAAGGTCTGGCCGTCCACCTGGGCGATCGTGCCGAGGCCGTTCGCCTCGTCGGCGATGATCGACTCGACGTCGATGCCGAGGTCCTCGAGCGGGAACAGGGTGTTGGTCTGGCTCTTGAGCACACCCGGCTGCGGGTAGATCGCGATGTCGGGCGGGTTGCCGGCGGTGGCCCGGGCGACCACCGCGGTCTGGAAGTCGGTGTTGCCGTCGTAGGTCACGGTGATGCCCGATTCCTCCGACCACGCGTCGAGGTCGGCCTGGAAGGCGTCCGCCTGAGCGTCCGTGAACGCGCCCATGATCGTGACCTCGCCGTCACCGCCGCCGGTCTCGCCGCTGTCGCCGTCGTCGCCACCGCCGGTGCAGCCGGCGAGCACGAGGCCCGCGGCGCTGGTCAGCGCGATCGCTGCGGCGAATCGCTTCTGCTGTGAACGTCGCATTGTGTTGTCCTCTCCGATGAGTCTGCAATCGGTCACCGTCCGATAGGGAACCGATTCCACATTACGGTAGCGATGGGCGTCGATTCGCGCAAGCATGTCGAAGATAACGACTCTATAACCTTGATTTTCTAACATCCTTGAGATCGCTCCCACACTGGAACCGGTTCCCTTTTCGATCCCCGTCGCGTACGATGCCAGAATTGATGCCAACGCCGGCACCGACATGCGCGATCCGAGATCGCGGACGCCGAAGGGGAGGCCAGCCACCGATGAGCGGGATCGCCGATGTCGCGCAGCGTGCTGGCGTGTCCAAGGCCACCGCATCGCGCGCCCTGAGCGGGTCCGGGTATGTGTCTGAGAAGACACGGGCCCGAGTCCTCGCGGCGGCGCGAGAACTGGGCTATGTCCCCTCGACGAGTGCGGTGAGCCTCGCGACCGGGCGCACCAACAACATCGGCGTGATCATGCCGTACACCAACCGCTGGTTCTTCGCGGAGGTGCTCGAGGGCATCCAGGCGGCGCTGCTGGAGCGCGGCCTGGACCTCACCCTCTACATCGCCGAGCCCGGAACCGAGGGCAGGCGGCGGATCTTCGAGGACTTCCTCGCCCGCAAGCGGTTCGACGGGCTCATCGCAGTGGGCCTGGAACCCGAGGACCACGAGATCGAGAAGCTCACCGCCATCGGGCGCCCGATCGTCGGCGTCGTCAGCGCCGGCCCGCACGCGGGTGTCGTGGCTCTGGACGAGGCGGGCGCGGCCCGTCGCGCGACCGAGCACCTGATCGCGCTGGACCACCGCGCGATCGCGTTCGTCGGCGGCGGCGCGGGCACGCACTACGTGTCGGTCGATTTGGCGCGCCTGGCCGGCTACCGCCAGGCGATGGCCGAGGCGGGGCTGGAGCAGAGTATCCGCCACGTCCCCTCGCCGGACTCGCTGCCGGGCGGATATGAGGCGGCCGTCGACATCCTCGCCGACTCCCGCTCGCGCCCCACCGCCATCATCGCCTCGTGCGACGAGGTCGCGGCCGGGGCCATCATCGCTTCACGCCGGCTGGGCATCCACGTGCCCGCCGCACTGAGTGTGGTCGGCATCGACGACCACGAGTACGCCGAGATGTTCTCGCTCACCACCATGCGGCAGGTGCCGCGCGATCAGGGCGCGCGCGCGGTCGAGATGATCACGGCGCAGATCGCCGACCCCGATCGAGAGCCCGAGAAGGTCACGCTGCAGGCGCGCATGGTCATGCGCTCGTCGACCTCGGCCGTCGACCCCGCGCGCGCGGCATCCGCCGCCGACGCTGCCCGCGGCCGCTGACCCGGCGCCCGTCAGGCCGGCCCGCCGGCCCAGGGCGCTCCGTTGACTCAGGCCGCTCCGATGACCCAGGGCGCTCCGATCTCGCGGAACAGGCTCGCCTCCCACGCCGCGCGGGCAGAGTGCTCCTCCACATCGCGCACGACGCGGAAGTCCTCTCCGTCACGCGTCTGCTCGGTGTATGCGCGCGCGGGAATGATCCTCGGCGCAGGTCCCCCGACGATGGCCTCCAGCACTGCGGTGAACGCGCCGGTCGCTGCGAGGGGCACGCGCAGCGGGCTCTCGCCGCGCGCATGGGCCGCGAGGTCGGCGAGCAGGCCGGTGCGCGAATGCGCCGAGGTGCGCGGGAGCGGTTCGCCGTCGCGCTGCACCTGAAGAACGTCGAGCGTGTAGTAGTACCGCGCGTGACCGCGGGTGCCGCGCAGGAGGACGTACGGCTCATGCCGGCGCGGGGAGGTGACGCTCAGCGCGGCGAGGATCGGGACGCCTGCGGCCGTGTGCACGCGCAGCGTCCCGGTGTCGTCGGTCTCGATGTCCGCCGCGCGGTACATGTCGAGGTCGACACCGACGACATCCGATGCCTCTCGCGCTCCCGCGATCGCGAGCGCGGTGGCCACGGCGTGGGCGAGGGGATTGGTGGCCGCGCCGTCGGCGACGACCTGCCCCTCGAGGATGCGGTGGCCCGACCACCGCGCACGGGTCCAGTACTGGGCCGACCGTGCCCACAGCCCGACCGCGCCGAGGTGGCGCAGCGCACCGATCTCGCCCGACGCGATCACCTCTCGGGCCGCCTGCACCCCGCCGCTTCCCAGCGACTGGAACCCCACCTGCACCGATCGGCCCGTGGCGCGCTCGACCGCCCGCAGCATCTCGTGCGCGGCGACGGAGGTGACCGGCGGCTTCTCGAGCAGCACGTGGGCGCCGGCCTGCAGCGCCGCCGTCGCCAGCGGCACGTGGGTGGGGATCGGGGTGCTGAGCACTGCGATGTCGAGGTCCGCGCGCGCGATCATCGTCAGGGCATCGTCGAACACCGCGACCTCGTCGGGCACTTCTCCCCCGCCGCGCGGATCGGCGACGGCGACCAGTGCCACCCCACCCAGCGCGAGCGCGACATCCACATGGCCGCGCCCATGCCCGTGGACGCCGGCGATGCCGACCCGCAGCGGTCGCGCCGTGCTCACCAGCCCGCCTGGGCGCGCAGCGCGGGCAGGCGCTGCGCGACGGCATCCGCGGTTTGCAGCACCTCGTCGACGACGAAGGCCGACAGCTCGAGGTCGAGCGCGCCCCCCTCGGCGAGACGCCGCGGCTCGTCCCACGCGACCGAGGGGCCCGCGCCGAGGTACTCGGCGTAGCGGACGAAC
>JAUHYM010000137.1 GCA_030426515.1 Actinomycetes bacterium | reverse complement strand
CGCAGCGCGACGTCCGGCCAGAGGTGGCGCACCAGCGCGGGCTCGAGGTACGGGATCCCGTAGAAGTGGACCGGGCCGTGGGCGTCCTCGATCGACACCGGCGTGCCGACGTCGCGCGGATCGGTCAGCACGTGGATGCCCTCGCGCAGCAGGCGCGCCTGGAATCCGAGGCGCGCAGCCGAGTCATGGTTCCCGCTGCTGACCACCACCCGCGCGCCGGTGTCGCGCAGGGCGACGAGTGTGTCGGTGAGCAGTGTGTAGCAGTCGGCCGCGGGCATCGCGGAGTCGAAGACGTCCCCGGAGACCACCACGACGTCGACATCACGGTCTCGGACCTCATCGACGAGCGCGTCCAGCACGACGCGCAGATGCGCGAGCGTCGAGTGACCGTGGAAGGTGCGCCCGATGTGCCAGTCCGAGGTGTGCAGGATCCGCATGCCACCACGGTAGGCAGAGCCTCCGACATCCTTCCGGCGGCGCTCCGTGCACGGGCGTCCTCGGGCTACCGTGCCGACGATCTCCGCCCCGCGCGACCCTTTCTCCGGGCTGTCAGGTCGACGACGGAGACCACGAACGCGAGGCCGAGGAACACGCCGACCGACATCATCCCGAACGCGAACGCGTCGTGGAAGACGACCGGCTGCGGCTCGTCGCCGGTCTCGCGGTAGATCGTCGCGTAGAAGAGCGAGAGCGCGACCGCCGTGCCCACCGCGGTGCCGATCCGCTGGCCGAGCTGCCCGACCGAACCCGCGAGTCCGCCCTGCCGCACCGGCACCTCCGAGAGCGCGAGCGTCTGGTTCGGAGAGATCACCAGTCCCCCGCCGATCCCGCCGATGAGCATGGCCGCCGCCATCCCCCACGGCACGGCCGGCGGCGGCACGAACAGCGCGACGAGGACGAGCGCGCCCGCGCCGACCATGACGCCGACCAGCCCCCACACGACGAGGGGCCTTCCGAACCGGTTGACGATGTTGCCGCCGATCCAGGAGGTCACCGCGCTCGCCAGCGCGAACCCGATCGTCACCATCCCGGCGAAGACCGGCTCGACGCCCAGCCCGCCCTGCAGGTAGAGCGTCGTGAGCAGGAACATCGCCGGCGCCGCGGTGAAGTAGGCTGCGGCCAGCAGCGTTCCGTTCCGGAACGACACGATCGAGAACAGGCGCAGCGGCAGCAGCGGCGCCTTGCCACCGGCCTCGTACCGGCGCTCCCAGGCGATGAAGCCCGCGGCGAACAGCACGAACGCCACCAGCAGCCACCAGCGGGCCGGGTCGTCGTCGGGCGACCCTGTGGTGAACAGGAACGGCCACATCAGGGCGAGGATCGTCAGTCCGAACAGGACGACGCCGACGGGGTCGAGCTCGAGCCGGCGCTGTGAGCGGGTGCGGGTGGAGGGGAGCACCCAGACAGCCAGAGCGATCGCGATGAGGCACAGCGGCACATTCATCCAGAAGATCCAGCGCCAGCCGTCGTCGGCGCCGCCGAGGGCGATCATCAGACCGCCGAGCGTCGGTCCGATCGCCACCGCCACTCCGATCGTGGCGCCGAACAGACCGAAGGCGCGCCCCCGCTCCGCCCCCTGGAACAGCTGCTGGATGAGGCCGAGCACCTGCGGCATCTGGGTTCCCGCGGCGATCCCCTGCACGAGCCGACCGATCATGAGCGTCGTGGGATCCGGCGCGATCGCGCACACCAGAGAAGTCACCGTGAACAGCGACAGGCCGATGATGAACAGTGCGCGCCGCGAGCGCTGGTCGCCGATCCGACCTATCGGCACGAGCACGAGGCCGAAGGTGAGCACATAGCCCGACACGATGAGCTGCAGCTCGGTCGATCCCGAACCGAGCGCCTGTTCGATCGAGGGCAGGGCGACGTTGACCTTCGACAGGTCGAGAATCGTGATGCCCGCGACCGCGACGCACACCCAGTACGCGCGCCAGCGCTGCGGGGCGGTGAGCGGGATGCTCTGCGTCGACGGGTTCGCGGCGGGGCGCACCTCAGGGGCCGGTGATCGGTCGGGCGCGGGCGGATCGGACATCGTGCTCACGCTATCGGTAGACGCGGCACCGACGGCCCGCGGCCGCGCGCTCAGTCGTCGGAGGATCGGCGCATCATGCCGCGGATGACGAAGTAGACGGCGGCCGCCACCGCGGCGACGATCACGACCTTGAAGAGGAACCCGACGACGCCGAAGATGATGCCCAGCACCGAGAAGACGATCTCGACGACGATCCACGCGACGACGATCGCGCCGATGACGGCGAGGAGGGTCCACAGGGTGCTCTTGGTCATGTCTCCAGCGTAACCGGGCCGCGGGCGCGGTCGATCCGAGGTGCGGCCGCCGTGTCCGCTTGATCGCCGACGGAAGGTCTGCTCTGATAGGGCCACGACACCGGAGGCGGACAGGCGAGGGGGACGCGGTGCGCAGTCCGATCCGTGGAGCGATGTGGGTCATCGGATATATCCTCATCGCGCTGGCCCCTCTCATCCTCAGCCTGGTGCAGCTCGACCCGGGGCGTGGGTTCTGGGTGAACCTGTCGGTGGCGGCCGGGTTCGTCGGCCTGTCGCTGATGGGACTGCAGTTCCTTCTCGCAGCCCGCAGCGTGCAGGTCACGGGGGTGTTCGGCCCCGACGTTCTGCTTCGCTTCCACCGGCAGATGACCGTCCTGATCGCGGTGCTGATCTTCGCGCACCCGATCATCCTGTTCGTGTGGGACAGCCGGTTCCTCGCACTGCTGAACGTGGTCACCGCACCGGCGCGGGCGAAGTTCGCCGTCGTCTCGGTGCTCCTGCTGACGGTTCTGATCGTGACCTCGGTGTGGCGCCGCCGCCTGCGCCTGTCGTACCAGGTGTGGCAGGCGCTGCACACGGTCCTGGCGGTCCTGATCGTGGTCACCGCACTCGTGCATGTGCTGATGATCGGCTACTACGTCGACCAGCCATGGGAACGCGCCCTGTGGATCGTGTACTCGGCCGTGTTCATCTGGATCGGCGTGTGGGTCCGGGTGATCCGACCCGCACTGCGCTGGCGCCGACGGTGGCGCGTCGTGTCGGTGCGGCCGCAGCCCGCCGGAGCGAGCACCGTCACCCTCGAGCTCGTCGACCCCGCCACGTACGGCGCCGACGGGTTCCGCTTCGACGCCGGCCAGTACGCGTGGATCCGCACGGGCGCCAACCCCTTCTCGATCGACTACCACCCGTTCTCGTTCTCCTCCAGCGCCGAGCGCCCGGATCGGGTGGAGTTCACGATCAAGGCCGAGCACGGCTTCACCACCACCGTCGGCGAGCTCGAGCCGGGTGACACCGTCTACCTCGACGGCCCCTGGGGGCATCTGAGCATGGATCGCAACGAGGGCCCCGGCTTCGTCTTCCTCGCCGCCGGCGTCGGGGTGACGCCCATGATCAGCATGCTCGCCACCCTTGCCGACCGCGGCGATACCCGCCCATGCTGGCTGATCGTCGGCAACCGCCACGAGGACGAGATCATCTGCGCGGACGAGATCGCCGAGCTCCAGCAGCGGATGCCGAACCTCACGGTCGTTCACGCGATCAGCCGTCCGGGGCCCGAGTGGACCGGCGTCCGCGGACACATCAGCGCTGAGGTGCTCGACGAGGTGCTCCCCCACGATCGGGCCCGCCTGCAGTACTTCCTGTGCGCGTCCGACCGGGTGATGGACACCGCACAGACGGCGCTGGCGGATCTCGGCGTCCCGCCGACCCACGTCCACGCCGAGCGGTTCGCGATGGCATGACGGTCAGCGAGAGGAGTCGACGATGAGAGAGGCCATGGTCACCCGCTTCGTGTGGGTGATGTCGGCGATCATCGTGCTGGCCTGCGTGGGCTGGGCGGTGCTGGTCCAGGTCATCGTCCCCGATGCCTGCACCTACGATCCACCGCCCGCCAACGCGCAGTACCTGCACTGCGACTGATCACCGTGCGGCGTGCTGATCAGGCAGCGCGGTTGCGCAGGATGCCGGCGCGCTCCGGGTGCTCCTCGAACCAGTCGGCGACATACCAGCACACGGGCACCACGGTGCGATCGCCGCGGCGCTCGACGTCGGCGACCGCGCGGTCGGTGACCTCGGCGGCATAGCCGTGGCCGCGATGTGTGGGCACCGTGAACGCCCGTGTCATCGCGATGGACGTGCCGTTGTCGTTGTACTCGAGCGTGGACACCAGCTGTGAGCCCTTGTACAGGGCGTAGCGTGCGGCGTCGGGCTCGTGTGCGAACGTGAGAGCTGTCATTCCGTCACGATAACGACGGATGCCGGAGCCCGAAACCCGTCTGCGGCGCGTCGCCGATGAGAGATCGGGCCGCTCAGCGACCCTTGCGCGCGAAGTCGCCCGCATCCCCGCTGCGCACCTGGGCGGCGAGGTCCGCGAGCTGCGCGTCGGAGACCTCGAGCCCGGCCTCCGCGGTGCGCTGACGCAGCATCGAGAGCACCCGAGCCTCGTCGTCCTCGCCGACATCCGCACGGGTCTGCGCGACGATC
The DNA here is from genome assembly GCA_030426515.1 of Actinomycetes bacterium. Taxonomy (GTDB): domain Bacteria; phylum Actinomycetota; class Actinomycetes; order Actinomycetales; family Microbacteriaceae; genus Microbacterium. Next base: position 2,141 of record JAUHYM010000137.1, on the reverse strand, counting down.
CCGGCCAGCCGCTGCTCGTCGGTCGCGGCGTTCTGCTCCAGCTTCGGCTCATTCTGCTCGGCCATCGGTCCATCCCCTCGCGTGTCCATGCCCCCAGGCCACCACGGCGGGTCGCGGGCGACAAGGTCTTGACAGACCACGCCCTGTTTGCTCCCGTCGGGCTCGCGGCGTCACACGCAGAAGCGATTTGACGCATGTCGACATCCTCCGTCATAATCACCCGCATGACTGACAACGCACGCCCTGTGTCCGCCTGGGAGGCGAACGGGACTGCCGGCCTGATGATGGCCGGCCGCGTTGCCATGTGTTGCCGAATGTGTCGCTGACACGGTGACCTCGCCGGACGTGGACGCCTCGCACCGCAGGCTCCGTCCCTGCATCGCGCGCCGCATCTCGCGCGTGCGCTGCCTCACCCCCGGCTTCGGCCGGACCATTCCGCACACCCGGATCCGCTCGGGCGCCCGCCCCGGATCCCCCCGCCAAGGACTCTCATCATCATGTCGAACTCCGCTGTTCTCACCCGCCCCACCGCCCGACCGACCCACCTCCGCGCCGTGACAGACGACGAACGCCCCACCCCCTCCAGCGACCCCGACCGCGCCCTTCCCGACGGCACCGCACCGCGCGGTTTCGCCCTGTACGTCGGATTCGACGAGACGAAGGCCGAGCTGTCAGGAGTGTCGCTGGGCACCATCGTCGAGGCGCTGCGCCGCACCCTCGCCGACGTCGCCCCGGCCGCCGAGACCTATGCGACCGTGGCGCTCGCGCCGGCGGGTGCCCGCGGCCGCGACGTGGACCTGGTGCGTCTCGCGCTGCACGAGCCCTCCGCAGTGGCCCGGGTGAAGGCCGAGTCCGACGCCGGCGACGCCGACCGCGCTGCCGACGGGGTGACGGTCGACATCTCTCGCAAGCGCGTCGTCATCGACGGCGACACCGCGCCGCTGACGTTCAAGGAGTTCGAGCTGCTGCAGTATCTCGTGCTGCGCGAAGGGTCGACGATCGAGCGCACCGAGCTCGTGTCGTCGCTGTGGCAGGGATCCACCGACGAGGACGCACCCGGCGAGCGCACGATCGACGTGCACGTGCGGCGGCTGCGCGCCAAGCTCGGCCGCTACGAGGACATCGTGCGCACGGTGCGCGGCGTCGGCTACCGGTTCGACCGGCACGCCGATGTCGTGATCCGCTACGGCCACGGAACGCCCTCGCCCGACCGGTTCTGACCCGGATGTCGCACCTCCCCGCGTAGGGTGTGACCATGCGCGCCGAGACGACCGCCTCACCGGCACGTCCCGCCGTGCGCGACCCGCGCCCGCACCCCGGGCGGCCGCGGGAGACGGAGTATCGCCCCCAGCACCCGCTCGACCTGATGCGCACGGTGCGGATCCAGCAGCACGGGCGCAACGATCCGACGATGACCGTCGCCGGAAACGTCGTCTGGCGTGCGAGCCGCACCCCCGCCGGTGTCGCCACGCTCGCTCTCCGCGAGGTCTCCCCCGGCGTGATCCGCGGTGCCGCCTGGGGTCCGGGATCCGAGTGGGCGCTCGACCAGCTGCCCGCGCTGTGCGGCGCGGACGACGACCCGACCGCGTTCGACGCCTCACATCATCCGCTCATCGCGCGGGCGCACCACCGCAACCCGGGGCTGCGCCTCAGCCGCACCGACCTGGTCTTCGACGCACTGGTGTCGGCCATCTTCGAGCAGAAGGTCATGGGGCTTCAGGCGTTCGCCGCGTGGCGGCGAATCGTCACCTGGCGCGGTGAGCGCGCCCCCGGGCCGACGCCGCTGCCGATGTTCGCTCCGCCCTCGGTCGACCAGTGGCGCCACATCCCGTCATGGGTGTGGCACCGCGCGGGGCTCGAGCCACCGCAGTCACGCACGATCGTCGACGTCGCCCGCCGCGGCGACGCTCTCGTCACTGCGGTGCAGCGGGCTGCAGAGGGCGAGCAGATCGATCGCGTGCTGGTGACGCAGCGCGGCATCGGGCCCTGGACGAGCGCCGAGACCCGCATCCGGGCGTTCGGGGACCCCGATGCGGTGAGCGTGGGCGACTTCCACCTCGCGCACGGCGTGGGGTACGCCCTCACCGGTGCGCGCACCGATGACGACGGCATGCTCGCCCTGCTCGAGCCGTGGGCGGGGC
>JAUHYM010000136.1 GCA_030426515.1 Actinomycetes bacterium | reverse complement strand
GCGAGAGAGGCATCTCGCTCATCGAGCTCATCGTTGTGATCTTGGTCCTCGGGATCGTGGTGGGCATTTCCATCCCGATCTTCCTCGGGTTGCAGCAGCAGGCGCAGCAGGCGGCGCTCGAGACCGCAACGGCGAACGCAGGGTTGCAGGCGGCCGCAGCCATTGCGGCCGGAGACGCTTCGGAGCGTGGAGACCCGTTCACCGTTGAAGAGGCGACCTTCTTCGCGAACACCATTGCTGACTCAGAGGTACCCGGCATCTCCTTCTCGGTCGAGGGCACAGACCTCGACACGCTGTGTGTTACCGGGTCGTCGACTGACGAGAGCATCGAGGACGCCGAGGTTGGTCCTGGGTGTGACCTGCCGGAAGAGTAGTCGACCAGGACGGGTGCACAGGTGAGCGTACAGTCTCAGGAGGGTCTGGGCCTGACCGAGATCGTCATGGCGATACCCCTCCATGTGCCGGCCGTCATCCTCACCACCGCATTCGCGGGGGTCTTCGGGCTCGTGATCGGGTCGTTTCTCAGCATGGTCGCGGTGCGCGTTCCCGTCGGGGCGTCGATCGTGCCCGGCAGCAGGTGCCCCAGGTGCGGCGCGGCGATCAGGCCCTGGCACACCATTCCGGTCGTGTCCTGGCTGATGCTCCGCGGAAAGTGCGCGGACTGCGGCGAGCCGATCTCGGTCCGGTACCCGATCATCGAGGCGATCACCGGTGTCGTGTTCATGGGCGTAACCTGGCTGGTGTTGACGACATCGACGGTGCCGGTGTTCGCCACGCTGGCGGTGCTGCTGGCCTATCTCTATCTCGCGGCGATCAGCGTGGTGCTCACGGTGATCGACCTCGACACCCACCGGCTGCCGAACGCCATCGTGCTGCCCAGCTACATCGTCGCGGGCGTGCTCCTGACACTCGCCTGCGTCCTTGGCGCGCCGTGGGAGGCGCTCCTGCGCGCGGCGATCGGCGGTGCGATCCTGTGGGCGTTCTACTTCGCGATCCGACTCATCCGCCCCGACGGGATGGGCGGTGGCGACGTTAAGCTCGCCGGTGTGCTCGGCGCGTACCTCGCCTGGATCGGCTGGGGAGCTCTCGCCGTCGGCGCGTTCGCGGCGTTCGTGCTCGGCGGGATCTTCGGGATCGCCCTGATCATCGCGCAGCGCGCTGGGCGCAAGACCGCGATTCCGTTCGGCCCATGGATGATCGCGGGTGCATGGGTGGGAATCTTCGTCGGCGAGGCGTTCGGCAGCCTCTACTTAGGCCTCTACATGGCACCCTAGTCTGTGCGAGCCCTCTCACGGCCCTGCACCCCCGCTCACATCCTATGCCCGAGCGCAACCCCGGCCGTGCCCCGCCGCAGGCTCGGTATCGTGGCGCTCATGACCGCCCTCAAGGCCCTCATCGCCCGCGTGATCGCGTGGGTGCTGTCGCTGAAGATCGTCCGCGCGTTCCTCCGCTACAGCGAGCACAACGGACCCAAACTCGCCGACGGCGTCACCTACCGTGCCCTGTTCAGCGTGTTCGCCGGGGTGCTCCTCGGCTTCTCGATCGCCGCGATCTGGCTGAGCGACAACCCCGAGGCGTGGGACGCGCTCGTCGGCGCGGTCAGCAGCGTCATCCCCGGACTGGTCGGCGAGGGCGGCATCATCGACACCACCGAGATCGACGCGCCCACCGGCTTCACCGTCGCCGGAGCCCTCGCGGCGGCCGGTCTCATCGGCGCCGCGATCGGTGTGATCACCTCGCTGCGCGTCGCGATTCGCACGATCGCCGACAAGGTCACCGACGACCTCATGTTCGTGTGGGTGATGCTGCGCAACCTCCTCATCGCCGCCATCGCCGGCGGACTGCTCGTGGGGTCCGCGGTCGCGACCTTCCTCGGGTCGCAGGGGGTGACGCTCGTGACGTCATGGCTCGGGCGCCCCGAGTCCGGCCCCGTCGCACAGATTCTCACCCGCCTGGTGTCGATCGCCGTGGTCTTCGCGGTCAACGCGGTCGTCGTCGCGGCCCTCTATCGACTGCTGTCGGGCGACAAGCCCAGCGCTCGCTCCCTCTGGTCGGGCGCCGTGCTCGGCGGGGTGGGCCTCATCGTGCTGCAGCAGCTTTCCAGCCTGTTCGTGGCGGGCGCGACCCGCAATCCCCTGCTCGCGACCTTCGCATCGCTCATCGCACTCCTCATCTGGTTCAACCTGTCGTCGCAGGTGATCCTGATCGCGTGCGCCTACATCTCCATCGGCGTCGAAGAGGAAGGCGACCGGGTGCGCGCACGCCAGGCGCAGACGTTCGCGCAGCGGCGGCTCAAGCGCGCCGAGGATGCCGTGATGGTCGCCACCGACGAGCTGCGCGCCGCGCAGACCGCCGTCGCCGAAGAGCGCGAGAAGGCGGCCGAAGAGCGCGCGAAGACCGAAACGCAGGATGCCTGAGACCGTCCCCGCCTACACCGCCGCGCAGGTCGCGGCGGCCGAAGAGCCGCTGCTCGCCGCCGGCGAACCGCTCATGGCGCGCGCGTCGGCCGCACTCGCGCGGGTGTGCGCCACCCTGCTGCCCGCGCGCGGGGCGCGCGTGCTCGTGCTCGCGGGCCGGGGCAACAACGGCGGCGACGCGCTGTTCGCCGCCTCCCACCTCGCGGACGCGCACGCCGTCCAGGTGCTGCTGGCCGCAGAGCGTGGCCACGAAGCGGGACTCGCCGCGGCGACGGCGGCGGGCGCGGTCGTCATCGACGCGGCCGAGGCGGAGGACAGCGCCTACGATCTGGTGATCGACGGCGTCCTGGGCATCGGCACCCGAGGTGCCCCGTCCCTCCGGGGCGTGGTCCGGCGGGTCGTCTCTCAGCTGCTGCCCGCCGACGAAGCCGGGCAGACCCACGTGGTCGCGGTGGATCTGCCGAGCGGCCTGCACCCCGACGACGGGACCACCGTCGACGGGCTCGTGCTGCCGGCGACCGTCACCGTCACCTTCGGCGGCGTGAAGGCAGGACTCGTCCGCGGCCGCGGCCCCGCGTTCGCCGGGCGCATCGTGCTGGTGCGGATCGGCCTCGAGGACGCGCTCGCCGAGGTCGACCCGGTGGGGGAGGCGTCCATCGACGAGGTCATCGTCGGCTGAGGGGACGGGAGCTCAGCGGGCGTAGCGGTCGACGAACGTGCGCAGCATGCGACTCGGGTGCGACACCGGCTCGCGGCGGACGGCGGCGAGGGTGACATCGAGCTCGTCCGCGGCGAAGTAGCCGTAGCCGGCGTACGCGTGGATGCGGGTGGTGATGCCGTCGACATCCAGCTCGGGGTGGAACTGCGTGGCGTACACGTTCTGGCCGACCTTGAACATCTGCACGGGGGCGGTCGGCGACGACGCGAGCAGCGTCGCCGACGAGGGCAGCACGGTGATCGCCTCTTTGTGACCGACGAACGCCGCGAACTCCGCCGGCATGTCGGCCAGCAGCGGATCTGCCGCGCCCTCGGCGGTGAGTGAGACACGCACGACGCCGATCGCCTCGCCGTAGGTGCGGTCGATCGTCGCGCCCTGGTGCGCCCCGAGAGTGCCGACGCCGTAGCAGGCGCCGAGGAACGGGAAGTCACGCGCGACGACCTCATCCAGCAGCGCCGCGAACTCGGCCTCGACCCGCCGCTGGGTCTCGGACTTCTGCTCCCACGGATCCGACGCGTTGAACGGGCCGCCGCCGACGAAGATGCCCGACAGCTCGTCCAGATCGAGCCCCGGCATCGGGCCCTGCTCGAGCCTCACGCGCCGCAGCTGGTCCTCGCGAAGCCCGGTGTCGCGCAGGAAGAGCGCGTACTCCTCGTCGGCCGGAAGATCCTCGGCACGCGTGGCGAGGAGGACGAACGGCTTCACAGCATCCAGCCTAATCTCCGCCGCACCATGCCCCGGGCTACGGTGGGACCATGACGCACCCCGCCCCCGCCCGCTCGGTCGAGATCGAGCTGAAGTTCGACGTCGACGAGAACACGCCGCTGCCCGACCTGTCGGGACTGCCCGGGGTGGCCACCGTGGACGCTCCCGAACCGCGAGAGCTCGACGCGCGCTACCTCGACACCGCGGATGCCGCGCTCGCACGTGCGGGCGTCGCGCTGCGCCGCCGGACCGGTGGGCCCGACGCCGGCTGGCACATCAAGGGACCGGTCGTCGACGGCGGGCGCACCGAGCTGCAGTGGCCGCTCGAGGTCGAGACCTCGCCCGACGCGGTCCCCGGTCCGGTCGCCGAGGTCGTCGCGGAGTGGACGACCGCGACGGTCGCGCCGCTCGCCCGCATCCAGAACGCGCGCACCGCCACGCACCTGCGTGACGCGGACGGGGGAGTAGTCGCCGAGTTCGTCGACGACCACGTCACCGGCACCGACGTGCGTGCCGGCGTGGAGCGGTCGTGGCGCGAATGGGAGCTCGAGCTCGGCCCGGCCGCCCCCACCGACCCCGCCTGGCGCGACGCGTTCTTCGCGGCCGCAGCCCGCGCCGCCCTCACCGCGGGAGCCCGCGGCGCCAGCTCGGCGTCGAAGCTCGCGCGCACACTGGGGCACTGACTCCGCGCGTTAACGCATCAGCGCCGCCCTCGGCTTCGCACGGGCGGCGCTGATTCGCCCGGGGCCGCGCTCAGGCCCGCAGACGATGCGGACAGTCTAGGAGCGCGGACCCTCGGGCGGAAGGGTCAGAGGTTGATCATGTGCCCCGCGAGGCCGTGGAAGCCCTCCTGCAGCGCCTCCGACAGCGTCGGGTGGGTGTGCACGTTGCGCGCCGCCTCCAGCGCGGTCAGGTCCCACTTCTGCGCCAGAGTCAGCTCGGGAAGGAGCTCCGAGACGTCCGGGCCGATCATGTGCGCGCCCAGCAGCTCGAGGTGCTCGCCGTCGGCGATGATCTTCACGAACCCGATCGGCTCGCCCAGGCCGTTCGCCTTGCCGTTCGCGCTGAACGGGAACTTCGCGACCTTGACGTCGTAGCCCTCGTCCTTGGCCTGCTGCTCGGTGAGGCCGAACGACGCCACCTGCGGCGAGCAGAACGTCGCCCGCGGCATCATCCGGTAGTCGCCCAGCGTCTGGGTCTCGGCCTTGCCGATCGTCTCGGCCGCCACGACGGCCTGCGCCTCGGCCACGTGGGCCAGCTGCAGCTTCGCGGTGACGTCGCCGATCGCGTAGATCCCGTCGACGTTGGTGCGCATGTGGTCGTCGATCTCGATCGCGCCGCGCTCGGTCAGCTTCACACCGGTCTTGTCGAGCCCGAAGCCCTCGACGCGCGGGGCGAACCCAATCGACATGAGCACCTTGTCCGCCTCGATCTGGCCGGTCGCGCCGTCGGCGTTCGCGCTGTACGACACGGTGACCTTGTCGCCGGAGTCCTCGACCTTCTCGACCTTGGTCGCCGTCAGGATCTCGACGCCCAGCTTCTTGTACTGCCGCTGGATCTCCTTCGAGACCTCGACGTCCTCGTTGGGAAGGGCGCGGTCGAGGAACTCGATGATCGTGACCTTGACGCCGTAGTTGGTCAGGACGAACCCGAACTCCATGCCGATGGCGCCGGCGCCCACGATGACGATCGACGCGGGCAGCTCGCGCTCGAGGATCTGGTCCTCGTAGTTCACGACGTTGTCGCTGAACGAGACACCGGGCAGGGTGCGCACGGTCGATCCGGTGGCGATGATCGCGTTGTCGAACGTGACCTCTTCGGTCGACCCGTCGGCCTTCGTGACGGTGATCGCCTTCGGGCCGGTGAACGACCCGCGACCCTCGTACTCGGTCACCTTGTTCTTCTTCATCAGGTAGTGGATGCCCTTGACGTGGGTCTCCGCCACCTTGCGGCTGCGATCCCAGGCCGCGCCGAAGTCGAACGAGACGTCGCCCTTGATGCCGAACAGATCGGCCTTGTGGGAGAACGTGTGGGCGAGGTCGGCGTTCTTCAGGAGCGCCTTGGAGGGGATGCAGCCCACGTTGAGGCACACACCGCCCCAGTACTTCTCTTCGATGATCGCGACGGAAAGGCCGAGTTGTGCGCTGCGGACGGCCGCGACGTACCCGCCGGGGCCCGCGCCGAGGATGACGACGTCGTAGTGAGGCATAGCCTCAACTCTACTGGTCGGCGGGGTCGCCGTTCCCCGGGGCGGAGTTGCCGTTGCCCGAGCTCAGCTCCTGCTCCTTGCGGGCATCGCGCGCCCGAGTGGCGAGCAGGTAGACGACAGCCGCTGCGACCGCCAGTCCCAGGGCGCCGCCGATCAGCCACGGCCAGATGTCCGACCCGCCCTCATCCGCGACCGGCTCGGCGGTCACGGTGACGGTCGGCGTCGGAGACGCGGTGGGCTCCTCGGTCGGCTCGGTCGTCGGCGAGGCGGTGGGGGAGGGCGAGGGCGTCGGTGCGATCACCGTGAAGTCGATCTCGCCCGAGATGGGATGCCCGTCGGAGGAGACGACCTTCCACAGCACGACGAAATCGCCCGGGGCGGCGTCCTCGGCGACCGCCTGCGTGACCACCGTGCCGTCGACGACCGGGTCGCCGTCCTGCACCTCGGTGCCGGCGCCGTCGGTCACGGAGATCTCGGTCGCGCCCTCCTCGTTCAGGATCTCGGCGCTGAAGGTCAGCGTGATCTCCGCCGGTGCGGCATCCAGCTGCGCGTCGGTGGCGGGATCGGATTCGATCAGCTCGTCGTGGGCGGCGGCGGGCGCCGCGATTCCCAGGGCGGCGACCAGAGCCAGAGACA
>JAUHYM010000135.1 GCA_030426515.1 Actinomycetes bacterium | reverse complement strand
CCCGCCGGCGAGCCCGCCGTCGTCGAGCCGACCCGGAAGGCCGGTGGCGTCAAGGCCGTCGGCTGGCTGGGGATCATCGGCGGCGCCCTGCTGATCGTGGTGGGCATCGTGGTGTGGTTCGTCGTCTCCGACCAGCTGCGCGCGGAGAACATCACCGTCCCGGACGACGCGATCGCGTTCCAGGGTCAGACGGTCGCCGGTCCCTTCACGGCCTACGTGCAGGCCGACATCATCCAGCACCACGCTTTGGAGGCCTCGGGCGGGCAGACCTACGCCGAGCTCGACCAGGAGGACCCGATCCGCGGCACGATGATGAACGCCTCGTTCCTGCGGGCCTCGCTGTTCACCTCGGTCGTCTCGTTCGGGGTGGCCGCGTTCGCGATGGGCGTCGGTGTCCTGTTCATCCTGTTCGGCTGGGCGCTCGTCAAGCTCGCTGGTGCCCCTGTGATCGTGCGCACCGCGCGCACCACGTGAGTTCCGCACTGCGCCGCCGTGGGCCCGACCGGCCGCGGCGGCGCAGTGCTGTGCGGGGGCGGCGATGACGCGGGCCCGCGGCGCTTTCCCCTGGCTGGTCGTCGGCGGTCTGCTTCTGGTCGCGCTGAGCCTGCGCGCGCCGATCGTCGCGCCGACGCCGATCCTCGCCGACATCCAGCGCGATCTGGGGGTCACCTCTGCGACGGTCGGCCTGCTGGCGACCGCACCGGTGCTGATGTTCGCGGTGCTCACTCCCGTGGCAGCCCTGGTGATCCGCCGTGCGGGCGCTGAGGCCGCCGTTCTGCTGGCGCTGCTCGTGGTGCTGCTGGGCACGGTGCTGCGCACGCTTCCTGGGTTCGCCGGCCTGCTGACCGGGACGGTGGTGATCGGCGTCGGGATCACCGTCGGCAACGTCGTCGTGCCCGTCATCATCCGTCGCGACGTGCCGCCGCCGCACGTCTCGACGGTGACCGCGGCGTACGTCGCCGTGATGAACGCCGGGTCCCTGGTGACCGTCCTGATCATGGTGCCGCTCGCCGAGGCGATCGGCTGGACCCCGGCGCTTCTCGCATGGGCCCTTGTCACACTCGCCGGGATCGCCCTGTGGACGCTGCACATGCGGCGCGACCGTCCCTCGACCGGCCGCTGGGCCGAGGCCGATTCGGGGGAGCCGGCCACCTCCGCCGCCCCGGCGGCCGACGACGCGCGGGCAGCGATTGCTCGCACTCCCGACCTGTCGCAGACAGGTCCCGTCCCGGTCGCCGGCGTCGCCCGCGGCGCGGCCGGCGCGCGGCATCCCGTGACCTGGCTGCTCATGGCGGCCTTCGCCTGCCAGACCGCGGCGTACTACTCGCTCACGACGTGGCTGCCGTCGATCGCCCGCGACGAGCTGGGGCTGGATGCCGCACAGGCAGCCGTGCTCGCGTCGCTTTTTCAGGGCATCGCCGTCGCGGGGGCGTTCCTGGTTCCGCTGCTCGGACGGTTCGCCGCGCCGATCGTGCCGGTCCTCGTCATCTGCGCGTGCTGGCTCGTCACCGGCATCGGCTCGCTCGTGGCTCCCGAGGCGCTTCCCGTCTGGATCGCGACCGGCGCGGTCGCGCACGCGGGCGGGTTCGTCGTCATCTTCACGATCCTCGTGCGCGTCGCGCGCTCGGACCGCCAGGCCGCGGGGATGTCGGCGCTGGTGCAGGGCGTGGGCTACGCCATCGCCGCCGTCGCCCCTCCGCTGGTGGGCGCGCTGCACGAGTCCACCGGCGGCTGGGCCGCCCCGCTGACGGCCATCGCCGTGGCCACGACGAGCTACTCCGTCTTCGTCCTCACCGCCGAGCGCGCGGCGCGGCGGGACTGATCATCGCGCGGCGGCGGTGATCGCCGCGACGGCCCGATCGAGGGAGGTGGCGATGCCGTGGTCGGCGGCCAACGCGTCGAGCGTGGCGCGCGCCGTGTCGTCGGGAGCCGTCAGGCGCGCCTCGACGGCGGGCAGCGGGAGGTCGCGCACGACGGCGACTACCGCCGGGGCCACGTCGAGGTAGGCCGCGGCCGCCTGCAGCTTCGCGCGCACCGATGCGGACATCCCCGCGTCGGGATCGTCGACCGCGGCGCGGATGCCGGCGAGGTCGCCGTGGCGGCCGAGGAGGGTGGCGGCGGTCTTCTCGCCCACGCCGGGGACACCGGGCAGGCCGTCCGACGGATCGCCGCGCAGCGCCGCCATGTCGGCGTACTGGGCGGCGTGCACGCCGTACTTGGCGAGGACGCCCGCGTCGTCGAGGACCTCGAGGCGGGCCATGCCGCGGCCCGTGTAGATCACACGCACGCTCCGGGTGTCGTCGACCACCTGGAAGAGGTCCCGGTCGCCGGTGACGACGTCCACCGGCATGTCCGCGGTCGCGGCGAGCGTGCCGATCACGTCATCGGCCTCGTGCGAGGCGGCGCCGACGATCGGGATGCCGAGCGCGGTGAGCGTCTCGCGGATGACGGGGACCTGCGCCGCGAGCGGGTCGGGGACCTCTTCGACATCCACCCCGGCCGCGTCGGCCTCGACCACGCGGTGCGCCTTGTAGGAGGGGATCAGATCGACGCGCCACTGCGGACGCCAGTCGTCGTCCCAGCACGCGATGAGGTGGGTGGGCTCGAACTGGTCGACGAGGCGGGCGATCATGTCCAGCAGCCCGCGCACCGCGTTGACCGGGCGACCATCCGGTGCGCGCACCGTGTCGGGCACGCCGTAGAAGGCCCGGAAGTACAGGGCGGCCGTGTCGAGCAGCATCAGGCGGGAGGTCACGGGCTCATCCTGCCACGGCACCGGCGCACCGGCAGGTGACAGCCTCGGGCCCGCGCGCAAGACTGGGGGAGTGGATCCGCTGGACGCCCTCACCGAGATCGCCTACCTGCTCGAGCGGGAGCGCGCGTCGCGGTACAAGTCGAAGGCGTTCCGGGCGGCCGCAGACGTGGTCGCGGGCCTCTCGCCCGAGCAGCTGCGCGCTCCGGGACTCGGCGATCGCCCGGGGATCGGCGCATCGAGCCTGACCGTGATCCGCCAGGCCCTCGACGGGCGGGTGCCGGACTACCTGGCAGACCTGCGCGCGCGCACGGGTGCGGTCCGGAACAGCGAGCTGCGTGCAATGCTGCGCGGCGACCTCCATGCGCACTCCGACTGGTCCGACGGGCTCACACCGATCCCCGCCATGGTCGACGCGGCCCGCGGACTCGGGCACGAGTACCTCGCGCTGACGGATCACTCGCCACGGCTGCGGGTCGCCAACGGGCTGAGCGCCGAGCGCCTCGAGCAGCAGCTCGAGGTGGTCGCCGGGCTCTCCGGCGACGGGTTCACCCTGCTGAGCGGGATCGAGGTCGACATTCTCGCCGATGGCGGTCTCGACCAGCAGGACGCGCTTCTGGCGCGCCTGGACATCGTGGTCGCCAGTGTCCACTCGCAGTTGAAGATGGACGCCCCCGCGATGACGGCGCGCATGATCGCCGCCGTCGAGCATCCGCACGTCGACGTGCTCGGCCACTGCACCGGGCGTCTCGTGGAGGGAGCCCGCGGCACGCGCCCGCCATCCCGCTTCGACGCCGCCGCCGTGTTCGCGGCGTGCGCCCGGCGCGGTGTCGCCGTCGAGATCAACTCCCGCCCGGAGCGACAGGATCCGCCGGACGAGCTCATCGCGCTCGCGCTCGAGGCGGGCTGCCTGTTCTCCATCGACAGCGATGCCCATGCACCCGGGCAGCTCTCCCTGCTCGACTACGGCGCTGCCCGCGCCGAAGCGGCGGGCGTTCCCGCGGATCGCATCGTGACGACGTGGCAGCTGGAGAGGCTGCGCACGTGGACCTCGCGGGAGCGCTGATCCTTCACCTGTCCGTTCCCTGACGGACACCTCGGCTCCTGCCCGCGGCCACATCCGCCCGCCATCGTGGCGCGATAGTCGCACGCGCACGCAAGGAGCAGCACATGGCCGAGCCGGGTCCCGTCGCGTGGGTGGAGTCCCCGCTGCAGCTGGTCGGCGCCGCCGAGTGGGCCGCGGCGCACGCGCGTCGCGTGCCGATCGCAGGTCGCCTCACCCCGCAGATGTCCGCGACGGCCGACGAGCTGATCGCCCGCGGGGCGTGGTTCGGGCGAGGCGAGCCGTACCTCGGGATCCCCTGGGCGCTGCTGAGCCGCCACCGTCACTGGATCATCGGCGATGGCTTCTCCGGCCAGTTCCGACTGGCAGCCTCGGTGCTGCGGCCTCGACGCATCACCTTCGTCGATGACGGCGCCAACGCGGTCGCGTTCGCCGACACGCTGCGGGGACGCCGCACGATGGCGCGCCCCGGCATCGTCGAGGGCCGCGCGGCGGCGGCGCTCGCACCCTTCGCCCTGCGCACGGTCGACGTGCGCGCGCGGCAGGGCGAGGTGGACTTCTTCACGGCCTTCGCGTTCGGCGCCGATCGCGTCGAGGCCCTGGCCGACCGGCGCGTGGGCGTCACGCGCCACGGATTCGCATGGACCCGGGCGCACGCGCGCCCGCTGGCGCTGCCTGCGTCGCGCGTGGTGCTCGGCAGTGCCCGGCCGGTCGACGGGCACATCGGCATGGAGCGATTCCTCACGTGGGTGCGTGCGGAGGCCGCGCTCGGGGCCGTGACCTATCTGCCGCACCGTCGGGAGCCGGGCGCTCAGCGCGAGGCGGTCGCGAGGATCCCGGGCGTGCATGTGATCGACCCGGGGATGCCGGTCGAGCTCGCCCTCGCCGGCACGCGGGAGCCGCTCGAGGTCGTGACTCTTCCCTCGAGCACCACGACGACCCTGCCGCAGGTGCTGGCGGGGACCGGCAGCACCATGCGCGTGCGCCGAATCTCGGATGCCTCGCCTGCGGCGGTGCGCCGATGAGCGAGGTCGTCGTCGTCATCCCGGCCCGCGGCGGCTCGAAGGGCATTCCGCGCAAGAACCTGCGGCGCGTGGGCGGCATGCCGCTGGTGGCGCGTGCGATCTCCGCCGCATCGGCGGCCACCCTCGTCGATCGGGTCGTCGTGCCCACCGACGACCCCGAGATCGCCGCGGTCGCCCGGGAGTGGGATGCCGAGGTCGTCGAGCGTCCCGCGGAGATCGCCGGCGACACAGCCTCGAGCGAGAGTGCCGTCCTGCACGCGCTCGACGCCGTCAGGGCGCAGGGAGCGGAGGTGGGCGTCGTCGTGCTGCTGCAGGCGACGAGCCCCTTCATCGTTCCCGCCACACTCGACGAGGCGGTGCGCCGGGTCGCCGACGGAGAGTGCGACGCGGTGTTCTCGGCCGTGCCCACCTTCGGGTTCCTGTGGGAGGACGTCGACGGCGAGGCGGTCGCGCTGAACCACGACGCGTCGCAGCGTCCGCGGCGGCAGGACCGCAAGCCACACCACCTCGAGACGGGCGCGTTCTATGCGCTCGATGCGGAGGGGTTCGTCGCCGCGGGGCATCGGTTCTTCGGACGGCTCGGCATCGTGGAGGTCCCCGAGCACACCGCCATCGAGATCGACACCCGGCGCGAACTCGAGCACGCGCGTGCGCTCGCCCCGCTCATCGACGTGCCGGATCCGGTCGAGGTCGACGCCATCGTCACGGACTTCGACGGTGTCCACACCGACGACACCGCCCGGGTCGACCGCGACGGGCTCGAATCGGTCCTCGTCAGCCGCGCGGACGGGGCGGGCGTCGCCCTGCTGCGACACGCCGGCATCCCTCTCCTGATCCTCTCGGCCGAGACCGACGGCGTCGTCTCGGCGCGCGCCGCGAAGCTCGGCGTCGACGTGCGGCAGTCGGTCACTGAGAAGGGCGCCGCGCTGACGGACTGGGCGGCCGAGAACGGCATCCCGCTGCACCGCATCGCCTACGTGGGCAACGATCTCGCCGACCTCCCCTGCCTGGAGGCCGTCGGCTGGCCGATCGCCGTGCCCGACGCGCATCCGGTCGTGCTCGCCGCCGCGCGCCTCGTACTCGACCGCCCCGGCGGCGCCGGCGCGATCCGAGAACTCGCCGAACGGGTGCTCGCCGCCCGTGCCACCCGCTCGACAGAAGGAGCCGCACGATGAGCGTCACGATCGGAACCCGGGTGATCGGCGGCGGCCGACCCGCCTACGTCATCGCCGAGATCGGCTTGAACCACAACGGCGACGTCGACATCGCCAAGCGGCTCATCGATGTCGCCGCCGACGCCGGCGTCGACGCCGTCAAGTTCCAGAAGCGCACCCCCGAGATCAGCACGCCCGAGCACATGCGGACGATGCCGCGCGAGACGCCCTGGGGCGTGATGAGCTACCTCGACTATCGGCGCCGCGTCGAGTTCGACCGCGACCAGTACATCGAGGTGAGCGACCATGCGCTGCTGCGCGGGCTGGCGTGGTTCGCCTCTCCGTGGGATGTTCCCAGCGTCGCGTTCCTCGAGGATCTGCGCGTGGTCGCCCACAAGGTCGCCTCCGCGTCGCTGACCGACATCGAACTGCTCGAGGCGCTGCGCGACACCGGCAAGCCGCTCATCGTATCCACCGGCATGTCCACGCTCACGCAGATCGACCGCGCGCTGGAGGTGGTCGGCACCGACCGGGTCGTGCTGATGCACGCGACCTCGACCTACCCGATGGAGCCGGAAGAGGCGAACCTGCGCGTCATCCCGGCGCCGCGCGACCGGTACCCGGGAGTGCCCATCGGCTACTCCGGGCACGAGCGCGGCCTGCAGATCTCCACCGCCGCCGTCGCGCTCGGCGCGGTCGCGGTCGAGCGGCACATCACGCTCGACCGCACCATG
>JAUHYM010000007.1 GCA_030426515.1 Actinomycetes bacterium | reverse complement strand
GCGGCCCGTCTCCCCGCCGAGACTTCACAAATGGCGGGAAATCGCCCACATCGGAGCCATTTGTGCGGTCTCGCGGGGGCGAGGCCCGGCGGCATCCATTCACCGGAATAGAATCACGGCGAGTACCGTTTCTCCCGACATGGAACGCTTCGGAACCCTCTCGTTCGGACACTACGGACCCCTGGGCGGCGGCCTAGAGCTCACCGCCGGCGACTCGATGCTGCAGGCCATCGACCTGGCGCAGGGCATGGATGACCTCGGCGCCAACGGCATCTACTTCCGCGTGCACCACTTCGCCCGGCAGCAGGCGTCGCCGATGCCGCTGCTCTCGGCGATCGCGGCGCGCACCCAGCGCATCGAGATGGGCACCGGCGTCATCGACATGCGCTACGAGAACCCGCTCTACCTCGCCGAGGAGGCGGCGGCGGTCGACCTCATCAGCGACGGCCGCCTGGCGCTCGGTGTCAGCCGCGGCTCACCCGAGTCGGTCGTGCGCGGGTACGAGGCGTTCGGGTACACCGGCGCCCAGGACCCGCGAGGCGCCGACCTCGCCCGCGCGCACTTCGACACGTTCCTGCGCGCGATCGAGGGTGAGGGGATGGCCGATCGCGACCCGAACAGCCCGTTCGGCGGCGGCCATGGGCGCCAGCGCATCGAGCCGCACTCGCCGGGTCTGCGCTCGCGCGTCTGGTGGGGGGCCGGCAACGCCGACTCCGCGGCATGGGCGGGGCGCATGGGCGTCAACCTCATGTCATCGACCCTCCTGACCGAGGCCGACGGCACGCCCTTCGCCGAGCTGCAGGCGCAGCAGATCGAGACCTTCCGCGACGCCTGGCGAGACGCCGGTCACCCCGGCACGCCCCGGGTGTCGGTGAGCCGCTCGATCTTCCCGATCACGACGGCCGAGGACGAGCTCTCCTTCGGTCGCTCGCAGGAGTCCGACGGCATCGGCTACATCGACGGCTTCCGCTCGACCTTCGGCAAGACCTATGCCGCAGCGCCCGACGTGCTCGTCGAGCAGCTGAAGGAGGATGCCGCGATCGCCAGCGCGGACACGCTCATGCTGACGATCCCGTCCCAGCTGGGCGTGGAGTTCAACCTGCGGCTGGTCGAGTCGTTCGCGAAGTACGTGGCGCCCGAGCTGGGCTGGAAGAGCACCCGGGCGGACGCCGCGGGCTAGACAGCCCGGCGGCATCCGCCACCTCCCGTCGTTCGACCGGTGTGGTTTCGCTCCTGCGGGCGCGGCACGGTCACACGTCGCCGAGGTGGCCGTGCTCGCCGTGGGTGTGCATGCGCTCGCCGGTCGCGTTGAAGATGCTCAGGATCTCGACCGGCTTCGCGCCCGCGGCGCTCATCGCGTGCGGGATGGTGGTGTCGAACTCGGCGGCCTCGCCGCGCGAGAGCACCAGATCCTGCGCGCCGAGCCGCAGGCGGAGTCGTCCGCGAAGGACGTACAGCCACTCGAAGCCGTCGTGCACCCGCAGCTCGGGAAGGTCGTCGACCGGGGGGTAGGTGATCTTGAACGTCGAGATCGGCGAGTCCTCCGGCGCGAGCGGCGCGATGATCAGTCCGTCCCGCCGTTGCACGGGTCGTCGCACGCGCGGATCGATCGTGTCGGCGCGGACCAGGTCGTCGAGGCGGATGCCGAGCTGGCGCACCAGCGGCACCAGCAGCTCGAGGCTCGCCTGCCGTTTGCCCGACTCGAGACGCGAGAGTGTGCTCACCGACATCCCCGCGCGCCCGGCGACCTCCTCGAGAGTGAGCCCCGCCGCAGCCCGTGCGGCGCGCAGTCTCGGCCCGACCTGATCCAGTCCGTGCGCCATCCGGCACCTCCCTGGGTTTGCTGTTTCTGCAAGCCAGCTTGCCACACAGGCGACCAAGGCGCACGCTGAGGGAATGGACTCGACACCCTGGGATGCGATCGTGATCGGCGGCGGGACGGCGGGACTCAGCGCCGCTCAGATGCTGGGGCGCGCCCGGCGCCGCACACTCGTGCTGGACGCAGGCGAGCCCCGCAACCGCTTCGCCGCGCACATGCACGGCGTGCTCGGCCTGGACGGCACCCCACCCGGCGAACTGATCGCTCGCGGTCGCGAGGAGATGGCGCGCTACGGTGTCCAGACCTCCGACGACCAGGTTGTGAGCGTCGAGGACGCCGCCTCCACCGTGACCGTGCGTCTGGAGGGCGGGCGCTCCCTGTCGACGCGGTCGCTGATCGTCGCGACGGGCCTCGTGGATGACCTGCCCACCCTGCCGGGGCTGGCCGAGCGGTGGGGTCGCAGTGTGCTCCACTGCCCGTACTGCCACGGGTGGGAGGTGCAGGACCTCACGCTGGGCGTGCTGCTGACCTCGGCACTCGGCGTCCACCAGGCCGAGATGGTCGGTCAGTGGAGTGGCGACGTCGTCGTGTTCACCGGTCTCGCCGACCCTCTCGAGCCGGCGGTGCGGGCGCGGCTGGAGGCGCGCGGGGCCCGACTGATCGACATCCCTCCGGTGGCGATCACCGGAGAGGACCTCGACACGATCGACGCCGTCGCGCTCGCCGACGGCACCGAGGTCGCGATCGACGCACTGTTCACGACGGGCCGGCCTCGACCCCGCGATGGGTTCCTCGCAGGTCTCGACCTCGCACGCACCGACACACCGTGGGGACGCTTTCTGTCGGCGGATCCCACGGGAAGGACGAGCCACCCGCGGATCTGGGCCGCGGGGAACGTCGTGAGCCCGATGGCGAACGTCCCGCTCTCGATGGGCGCCGGAGCGATGGCGGGCGCAGCCGCGAACGGCGCACTGGTGACCGAGGACGTGGATCGCGCGGCGGCCACGCCGCCGAGCGACGGGAACGGCTGGCCCGAGGTCGCGCCGGCGGACTTCTGGGAGAACCGGTACGCGGCGTCGGGTCGGGTGTGGTCGGGCAACCCCAACGGCGCCGTGGCGGAGGTGGTCGCCGAGCTGACCCGCGCGGGAGCGAGCCCCGGGCGCGCACTGGACCTCGGCTGCGGCGAGGGCGCGGATGTCGTGTGGCTCGCCTCGCACGGGTGGGAGGCGCTTGGCGTCGATATCTCGGAGACCGCGATCGCGCGAGCGCGCACGGCCGCCTCGGCCTCGGGGGCCGGGCACGCGCGGTTCCTCGCGGCGGACCTCTCGTCGTGGCGCAGCGAGGAGCGGTTCGATCTGGTCACCGCCAGCTTCCTGCAGTCCCCGGTCGCGCTCGACCGTCACCGCATCCTCCGTGCGGCCGCGGACCGTGTCGCCGCCGGCGGACACCTGCTGGTGATCTCGCATGCGGCGGCACCGCCGTGGGCCGCACACGCGCACGCGCACGCGGACTTCCCGACGCCGGAGGGGGAACTCGCGGGACTCGCGCTGGATCCGACGACGTGGACCACGGTCATCGCCGAGGTGCGTCACCGCCGCGCGAGCGCGCCCGACGGCACGCCCGCCGAGCTCGACGACACGGTCGTTCTGCTGCGCCGCGCGCCCTGACCCGCGGCACGCAGCGGGGCCCCGGTCGTCACCGACCGGGGCCCCGCTGACCTGGGGTCAGGCCTCGCTCATCGCGAGCTTCTCCTTCTGGCCCTTGGCGGCGTAGTACGCGGCGCGGGCGGCATCCCGACGGTTCTGCTCGGCCTGGCCGGCCTCGCGGACGTCCTCGGGAACCGGGTAGTTCTCGGCGGAGGAGGTGCCGTGGTACTTCTCGATGTAGGCGTCGAGCTCGGGGCCCGACTCCCACGAGGTGATGAGGTTGTAGCGCGGCTCGTCGCCGGTGTGGTGCACCGCGTGCCAGAGGCGCTGCGTGTCGACGATCAGCTGCGCACCCGCCGGCAGCGCGAGCCGGTACTCGACGCTCGGGTCGGTGCGGTTGTCGCGCAGGACAAAGTAGCTGTCCTTGTCGTCGGTGAGGTTGAAGAACCCGCGCACGACCCAGCCGGTGCCGTCCGGGTTGAGACGGTTGTTGTCATCCTGGTGCAGGTTGTACAGCGCGTCGGCGTACGAGTTCGGCTGCAGCTCGATGATCCGGCACCGGCCGACGTTCGCCCCCGGCTCCTGCGCCCGCGCGGTGAGCGTGGGGGCCAGGGCGGTCTGCGACTCGATCCAGACGCCGTCCTTGTCGGTGCGGGGCGGAGTGTGGTTCCAGAACCCGTTGCACTCGATCTCGCCCTTGGCGGAGGCGAGCGGGGCGAACCGCGTGTCGCCCGACGACTTCCAGTCGACGTACTCGATGTCGAGCCACTCCTTGGGGTCGATCTCACCCTTGTACGGGTCGAGGACGACGAAGCCGGTCTCGTCGAGAGCGGCGCTCTTGATGTAACCCATGACGAATCATGCCTTTCGATCATTCTGGACCAGCGCGTTTTTACAGGCCCAACTCGGGCCAGCCTACTCGCGCGCCGCAGGCGCACCCTGGGTATTCAGGGCACGTTCACTAGACTCGTCGGCGGCCCACGCCCGGCAACGAGGGAGCTCTTCGCGAATGGTCACCGCCACCAACATCGACGCGACCGCGGTCAACACGATCGCCTGGCTGTCGGCCGCCGATGCGACCATCGTGGTGCCGGTCTACCAGCGCCAGTACCGGTGGGACATCGGCGGGTGCGAGCAGCTGCTCAGCGACATCCGCGCCGTGAGCGACCTGGACGATCGCCAGATGCACTTCATCGGGTCGGTCCTCTCGGCAGAGAACCGGAGCGACGAGGAGACCGAACTGGTCCTCATCGACGGACAGCAGCGGATCACGACGCTGATGCTGCTCGTGGCGGCGCTCTTCCACACCGTCAAGGACCACGATGCGACCCTGGCGGGCGAGCTGGAGCGTGTGCTGCTGCACGCGCGCGCCGGCGCGCCCGAGACGAAGCTGCGCCCGCACCGGGCCTGGGCGAGCGTCTTCGAATCGGTCGTTCGCGACACCCGCGGCGACGTGGTGCGCGACTCGCGCTTCGACGACAACTACGCGTTCTTCCGCAGCCAGGTGCGCGTCGACGAGGTCGCCCGGGTATGGCGCGGGCTGAACAAACTCGAGCACGTGGCGATCACGCTCGGCACGGGCGCCAACGCGCAGCAGATCTTCGAGAGCCTGAACTCGACCGGCGAGCCCCTCCGTGATCACGAGCTGATCCACAACTACGTGCTCATGGGCCTCTCTCACGCGGAGCAGACCCGCATCGAGGACGAGTTCTGGCTGCCGATCGAGCAGCACACCGGCGAGCAGATCGCGAACTTCTGGAACCACTACCTGGTGATGACCGGCGGGCGCGAGGTCGCGGTGGCCGGCGGCCGCGGCGTGTACGAGGCCTTCCGTGCGCACTTCCCCCGCCTCGATCACGCGACGCTGCTCGAGAACGCCGAGCGGTGGCGGGGGTATGCCGAGGTCTACGGCACGCTGCTCGACCCGTCGCGCTGCCCGGACCCGCACCTCGCCCGGCACCTGCGGCACCTGGGGACCTTCGGCCGGGGAATGTACCCGCTCATCATGCGCGTGTACCGCGACTGGGAAGACGGGCGCATCGACACGCCCACCCTCGTCGACATCCTCGAGCGGGTGCAGTCGCTGCTGCTGCGTCGCACGATCGTGCAGGTCACGAACGATCGACTCGTCGCCCGACTGTGCCGTGCCCTCGATGACGGCGTCGATGCGCTGTTCGCCGGCATCGCACGGATCACCCCCTCGGACGACCGGGTGCGGGTCGCGCTCAAGTACAGCGAGCTGCCGCACGCCTCGTACGTGCTGGCCCGGCTGGACGACCGCGAGGACGACGGGATGGATGTCGACCACATCGTGCCGCTCGCTCCCGCCGACGACTGGACGGGCGGCGATGGCAGGCGCTGGGCCGACTACACCGACGACGAGCAGAACGCGCACCGCGCTCTGGCGGGAACCATCGGCAATCTCGCGCTCCTCGAGGAGCCGCTGGCCGCGCAGGTCTTCGACGCATCGTTCCCCGACAAGCGCGCGGTCTACGCCCGCAGCGCGGTCGCGGCCACCGCCGACCTCGGCGACGTCCCGGGGTGGAGCACCGCCGCGATCTCGGCGCGGTCCGCGCGGCTGGCCGACGCCTTTCTGCAGACGTGGCGGCGCGAGGGGAAGCTGCAGATCGACGACGACGGCCTCACGCCGATTCTCGACGCGATCCCCCGCCGCGGCTGGCCACGCGGCTGGCAGAAGGAGTTCGCCTACGTCGAATACGTCGACGAGCACTGGGAGGTGCCCGACGTCAAGTATCTGTTCAACCGCGTCTTCAAGCGGCTGTGGGCGGACTCGCGCGACGCCGTGATCGCCTACTCGGCGCGCCGGGGCGGCCCGGTCTACCCGGAGATGTCGTGGACCGGGCAGTGGGACACCCTCGACGAGGGCACGTATCTGTACATGGGATGGGACTCGCGGTACATGCTCACCGCGATCCAGGGAGTGCTCACCGAGGCGGGCATCGCGCCCAACGTCTTCGTGAAGTACTCCTACCTCTGGCAGTAGGCGATCACTCGGCGGCGCCGACGAGCACCGTCGGCGACCCCGCGCGCTCGGTGGGGTACTCGGCCAGCGTCTGCAGCCCCGGCTGCGAGCGCTCGTCGGCGACGGCCGCCGCCCCCACCTCGCAGGCCCGATGAAGGATGCCGGCGAGCCGGTCGACGCCCACCCGCGCGACGATGTCCGACTCCTCGGCCAATGTCTCCTCGAAGGCGTCGAGGAGCCCGACGGTGAACGCAGCCGAGAACGCATCGCCGGCCCCGACGGTGCTCACGACCCCGGATGCCGCCACCCGGGCCCGCGCGATCTCCTCGCCGCGGCTGAGGAGGATCGCCCCCTGCGCGCCGAGCGTCAGCGCGACGAGGGGCGCTGCCCGCATCCCCGACATCTGGGTGTACTCGCTCTCGTTCACGATCCACACGTCGACGCGCTCACCCAGCCGCGGCGAGACCGGGAGCGCGGGCGCCGCGTTCACCACGACGAGGCCGTCGGTCGCCAGAGCAACGTGCTCGATGACGGCGGGGTCCACTTCGAGCTGCGCGAGGACGGGGGTGTGCGCGTCGACGATCACCGCGGTGAGGTCGATCTCGGCGTTGGCGCCGGGGCACACGACGATCGAGTTCTCGCCCTCGCGATCGACGACGATCAGCCCGGTGCCGGTCACCTCGGGAACGGTCTGGATGCCGGCGACGTCGACACCCGCGTCGGCGAGCGCGGCGCGCATGAGGCGACCGTCGGGGTCGTCGCCGACGGCCGCGATGAGCCGGACGGTCGCGCCCAGGCGCGCGGCCGCGGCGGCCTGGTTCGCTCCTTTGCCCCCGGGCTGGCGGGTGAGGACGCCGTCTGCGACGGTCTCGCCTCGCTCGGGTGCGCGGAAGACGCGCGCGGTGAGGTCGAGGTTGATGGCTCCGACCACGGTGAGTTCGGGCATCCCGGTCACCTCCTGCTGTTCGGGATTCCTTCCCGCCAGTGTGCCACCTCGTCCTGAGCGCGTTCGAGGTCGCGGGCGGCGGCGAGGGCGAAGCGGTCGCCGTGCGCGGGGCCGATCAGCTGAACGCCCGAGGGGATCGCGTCGCCCGCGCCGGCGGGCACGGCGACAGCGGGCAGCCCGAGGAAGTTGGCGGTGACCGTCAGCCAGAGACGGGCCCAGGCCCCGGTGGCGGCGTCCTCGCCGCTGCGACCGGCGGCGGGGTCGGCGAGGTCGTAGTCGATGGCCGGGAGGCCTCCGGTCAGGACGGGGCCGAGCAGGATCGGCGTCTCGATCTGGAACCGGCGCCACGCCGCGGCGATCACGATCCGCCGCGCCCACGCGGCCGCGTAGTCCGCGGCGTCGACGTAGGGCTCGGCGGCAGCGGTCGAGTCGCGCAGGAACTGAGCGGCGGAGCGCCCGAGCTCCGCCCCCAGCACGGCCGGGTCGAGCGCGAGGAGCATGTCGGTGCACGCAAGCCTGCGCCACAGCACCGCGGCTTCCTCGAGGTGCGGGGGTTCCGCGTCGACGATCTCCCAGCCGGCGCCGGAGAGCGCCCGCGCCGCCCCGGCGAGCACAGCCTCGTCGGCCTCGCTCGCCGTCGGCGGCCGCACCACCGCGACACGGCGCGGCAGGTCCTGGCTCGCATCCGCGAGGGGGAGTGAGACCGGATCGGCCGGGTCGGGCCCGGAGAGCACGTCGAGTGCGAGGGCGAGGTCGTCGACGCGTCGCGCGAGCGGGCCGGTGACCGACCACTGCTGCAGTGTCAGCGACACCGGGTCGGCCCCCACCGCCGCGCGCGGCACCCGACCCGCAGAGGGCTTGAGCCCGCTCACGCCGGTCGCGAAGGCCGGAATCCGCAGCGACCCGCCGAAGTCGTTGCCGAGCCCCAGGGTCGACATCCCGGTCGCGACGGCGACCGCGTCCCCGCCGCTGGATCCGCCGACCGTGCGCGTCGCGTCCCACGGATTCAGCGTGCGACCGAACAGATCGTTGTCGGTGTCCCACCGCATGCCGAAGTCGGGCATGTTCCCCCGACCGATCGGGATGCCGCCGGCCTCACGCAGCCGCCGCACCACGGTGGCATCGGCGGCAGGGACCGCGTCGGCGGCGGGCCCCCATCCGTGCGTCGTGGCCGACCAGGTGAGGTCGATGTTCTCCTTGACGCTGAACGGAACGCCGGCGAGCACACCCAGCGGCTCCCCGGCGGCCGCCGCGCGGTCGACGTCTGCGGCGGCCGCGCGGGCACGCTCGGCGAAGACCACGGTGAGCGCACCCAGCGACGGGTTGCGCTCGGCGATGCGCGCCAGATGCGCGTCGACCACCTCGCGGGCCGAGACCTCCCCCGCCCGGATGAGCGCGGCGATGGCACGGGCCGAGGGAGGGCCGACCGCAGCGCTCATTCGGCTTTGCGACGCCCGGCCTCCAGCGCGTCACCGGTGGGCAGCTCGTGGTGGCCGCCGAACTGCAGACGCATCGCCGACAGCAGCTGGTTCGCATACGCATCCTCGTCGCGCGAGGCGAAGCGCTCGAACAGGGCGCTCGAGAGCACGGGCGCCGGCACTCCCACGTCGACCGCCGCCTTGACGGTCCATCGACCCTCGCCGGAGTCCGAGACGCGACCGGCGAGCCCCTCCAGCGTCGGGTTCTCCTGGAGGGCGGCCGCGGTGAGGTCGAGCAGCCACGACGAGATCACCGACCCGCGCCGCCAGAGCTCGGCGACCTTGGGCGTGTCGATGTCGAACTGGTAGAACTCGGGTTCCTCCAGCGGCGCGATCTCTGCCGAGTGCTCGGCCTCGCGCACCCCGGCATCCGCGTTCTTGAGGATGTTCAGCCCCTCGGCGAGCGCCGCCATGATGCCGTACTCGATGCCGTTGTGCACCATCTTCACGAAGTGGCCGGCCCCGGCCGGCCCGCAGTGCAGGTACCCGAGCTCTTCCGGCGCGGGATCGCCCTCACGGCCCGGCGTGCGCTCGATGTCGCCGGCTCCGGGCGCGATGCTGCGCAGGATCGGCTCGATGTGCGACACGGCGGTGTCGTCACCGCCGACCATGAGGCAGTATCCGCGCTCGAGACCGAACACGCCTCCGCTGGTGCCGGCGTCGACGTAGTGGATGCCGCGTGCGGACAGCGCTGCGGCGCGACGGACGTCGTCCTTGTAGTTCGAGTTGCCTCCGTCGATGACGATGTCGCCGGCGTCGAGGACGTCGGCGACCTGCTCGACGACCGAGCCGGTGAGACCGGCGGGGATCATGAGCCACACCACGCGGGGCGCCTCCAGCTTCGCGGCGAGATCGGCCAGGCTGTCGGCGCCGACCGCCCCCTCCGCGGCGAGCGCCGTGACCGTCTCGGGGTTCACGTCGTAGGCGACGCACTCGTGCCCGTCTCGCATGAGTCGTCGGACGATGTTCGCGCCCATCCGACCCAGTCCCACCATCGCCATCTGCATGTCGGTCCCCGTTTCGTTCGTGAAGGCGGCGGTCACCGCCACGGCCCACTCTAGGCAGTGGCGGGCAGAGCCCGCAGGGCTGGCGCAGATCGCCGCGCTTCCGGCCCGCGATCGGGCTCGCGGCGACGGCGGCGCGGATGATACCGCGATCCGGCCGCGCGTGTGAGGTGTTGCCGGCGTGGCCTCCCGTCGGGCTGACTGGAGTCATGACCTCACCGGACGACCTCGCCGACGATCTCGCTGCAGCGCTGCGCGCAGGGGATGTGCGCGCAGCCTTCCAGCCGCAGGTGTCTGTGCAGACCGGCGCCGTGGTGGCCGCGGAGGCCCTCTGCCGGTGGACCCACCCCACGCGGGGTGACGTCGAGCCGCTGACGGTGATCCGCCTCGCGGAGCAGACCGGCCTCATCCACGAGCTCGGCCGCACCATGCTGCGGGCCTGCATGGAGGTGCTCGAGGAGTGGCGTGCGGCCGGTCACGAGTGGGAGGTGGCGGTGAACGTCTCACCGCTGCAGCTGCTCGACGAGTCCTTCGCGCGAGAGATCGACGACGAGCTGCGACAGCGCGATCTCGCGCCCGCGCGCCTCACCCTCGAGATCACCGAGAACCTGCCGGTGATGGACGCGCCCAGCGTCCTCCCTCGACTGCGCGCGCTCCGCGAGCTCGGCGTCGGCATCTCGCTCGACGAGTTCGGGTCGGGTCACGCGTCCCTCGAGCAGCTCGAGAGTCTGCCGTTGACCGAGGTGAAGATCGCCGGATCCCTCATCCGCGCCGCGGAGACGCAGCGGCTGGGCGCGCTGCGCGAGAACGTCGAGGTGGCGCGAGAACGGGGCCTGCGCGTCGTCGCCGAAGGCATCGAGACGCAGGAGCATCTCGACGTGGCCCGCGAACTGCGGTGCGACCGTGCGCAGGGGTACCTCATCCAGCATCCGGTACTGCGCGCCCAGACATAAGTGCACGCCTGACCGGATAGTGCAATAATGCACTCCATGCTCGAGAGTGCAATCGACACCACAGCGCCGGTCGGCGGCCTCGGGCCCCGCGAACGGCGGCGCCTCGAGACATCCCACGCACTCATCTCCCTCGCCCGCAGAGCGACCGCGGAGCGCGGTCTGCACGGGTTCACGATCGAGGAGATCTGCGCGCAGGCCGGCATCTCACGCCGCACGTTCTTCAACTACTTCGCCTGCAAGGAGGACGCGGTCGTCGGCATCCCGCTGCGCGGCGACGACACCGATGCGGAGCAGCGGTTCCTGAACGGAACGGGCGACCTCGTGTACGGACTCGCCGAGCTGCTCACCACGCGGTGGGCGACCGCGCAGGTCACCCGCGCGTCGTTCGCCGAGCTGCACGCGGCGGTCGAGCGCGAGCCCGGCCTCCTGGCCCACATCTTCGAGCACTCCCGGCGCGAAGAGGAGCACCACGCAGCGCTCGTCGCCCAGCGCGAGGGCCTGGACCCGGATGACCCGCGCGCGATCTCGGCCGCCACCGTCATCGGCCACCTCTCGCGTGTCGCGACCGGCGTCTTCCTCTCGCCCGAGAACACCGACAGCTTCCCCGCGATCTTCGATCGCTATCTCGACACGACGCGTGCGCTCTTCCTGCGCCCCACAGATCACCCCTCCCCTCCCGAAAGCACCCGATGACCGCGACCTCACCCACCCCCACCGTCCCCTCCGCCGGCGACGGCCCCATGCTGCTGACCCAGCGCCGCATCTGGATCATCTTCGCGGCGCTGATCTCGGGGATGCTGCTGGCCAGCCTCGATCAGACCATCGTCTCCACCGCCATGCCCACCCTCGTGGGTGAGCTGGGCGGCGTGGAGCACCAGGTATGGGTGACCAGCGCCTACATCCTCGCGACGACCATCGTCATGCCGATCTACGGCAAGTTCGGCGACGTGCTCGGCCGGCGGAACCTGTTCCTGCTGGCGATCGCGATCTTCACCCTCGCCTCGATCGGGTGCGCGTTCGCGGGCGACTTCTGGACGTTCGTCGTCTTCCGCGCCGCGCAGGGCCTGGGCGGCGGCGGGCTCATGATCCTGTCGCAGGCGATCATCGCCGATATCGTGCCGGCCAGCGAGCGCGGCAAGTACCTCGGGCCGCTCGGCGCGATCTTCGGCCTCTCGGCGGTCGCAGGTCCCCTGCTGGGCGGGTTCTTCGTCGACCACATGACGTGGCAGTGGGCGTTCTACATCAACATCCCGATCGGGATCGCCGCGTTCCTCGTCGCGTTCTTCGCCCTGCAGCTGCCCAGCAAGAAGCCCACCAAGCGCATCGACTGGCTGGGGGTGGTGTTCCTCTCGGCGGCCACCACGTGCCTCATCCTGTTCACGGACTTCGGCGGCGACGCCGAGTTCGGCTGGAACTCCCTGGCCACGTGGGCGTGGGGCCTGGGGCTGGTCGTCTCGGTCGGCCTGTTCATCCTCACCGAGGCCCGCGCCGAGGATCCGGTGATGCCGCTGTCCATGTTCCGCTCGCCGGTGTTCGTGAACGCCACGGCGATCGGGCTGACGCTCGGTATCGCGATGTTCGCCGCCATCGCGTTCGTGCCCACGTTCCTGCAGATGTCGTCAGGCACATCGGCCGCCGCATCCGGCCTGCTCATGCTGCCGATGATGGTCGGGGTGATGGGCACATCGATCGCCTCGGGGCTGATCATCACCAAGACCGGGCGGTACAAGCTGTTCCCGATCGCGGGCACGCTCACCACCGCTCTCACGATGGTCGTGATGACCACCCTGACCGCTCAGACGCCGATCTGGCTGATCTGCGTCTACCTGTTCTTCTTCGGCGCAGGGCTCGGGCTGATCATGCAGGTCGTCGTGCTCGTCGCGCAGAATGCGGTCCCTGCCGCGGACGTGGGCGCGGCGACCAGCACGAACAACTACTTCCGTGAAGCAGGCGCGGCCCTGGGCATCGCCGTGTTCGGGTCGCTGTTCACCACCCGACTGACCGAGAACCTGACGGCGGTGTTCACGAGCGCCGGCGCCAGCGCCGATCAGGCCGCCCAGGCCACGGCGACCATCGACCCCGCGGTGCTGAACGAGCTTCCCGATCAGATCCGCGATCAGGTGGTGACCGCGTACGCCGACGCGCTCGCCCCGGTCTTCTGGTACCTCGTTCCGTTCCTCGCGGTGGCGTTCGTGCTCGCCCTGTTCATGAAGCAGATCCCCCTG
Organism: Actinomycetes bacterium; assembly: GCA_030426515.1. Classification (GTDB taxonomy): domain Bacteria; phylum Actinomycetota; class Actinomycetes; order Actinomycetales; family Microbacteriaceae; genus Microbacterium. The sequence continues at coordinate 27,618 of JAUHYM010000007.1, read as the reverse complement.
TCGGACGTCGCGGGGCTCGTCGCGCGCGGCGAGGCCATCGGGGGTGAGGAGGCGGAGCGTCTCGAGGCCGCGCAGCGCGCCGCGCACCGGACGGCATCCGACGCCGAGGGCCCCGACGCCCGCTGAGCCGCCTCACCCGAGCTGGGCGAGCAGGCGCACCGCCGGCAGGTCCGGTGCCGCCCAGCCGAGCGCGGGAAGCTCGGCCGGTGCGACCCACCGCAGGGCGTCGTGGTCGGTGCTCGCGGTGGGCGCGGGACCGCGCAGCTCGGCGCGGTAGCACGCCAGGCGGATCACCCGCTCGCCCACAGCCGTGTCGTCGGTCGTGAGGATGTCGCCGACGGCGATGTCCACGTGCAGCTCCTCGGCGATCTCGCGCACGAGCGCCGCCGCGGGAGACTCCCCCGTCTCGACCTTGCCGCCGGGGAACTCCCAGCATCCTGCTGCCGCACGGCCCGGCGCTCGGCGACATGCGAGCACCCGCCCGTCCGGGGCGGTGATCACCGCGGCGACCACGAGCAGGGGGCCCTTGCGCATCGCCTCAGCGTATCGCCGCCTCCCCTGGCGGCGCCCCTTCTGCCGTGCTCCCGGCGGCGATACGGTAGGCGGCATGAGGTCGGGACAACCCACCGCTCCCACACGCCGTCGATGAGCGGCGTGGCCCCGCTGGTCATCGGATCGATCGTCGACCCGGGTGGCGTGGTGCGCGCGAAGGCGGTGCCCACAGCGCACCTGTCGACATTCGCGAGCGCCGGGATGGGCGCCTCGCCGAGCTGGAACACCTTCTGCGTCGACGATCAGCTCGCCTTCACCGGGCGCTTCTCTGTGACGGGCGACCTGCGGCTGCGGATCGACCCCGCCGACCTGCGGGACCTCGGCGAGGGCACATCGTGGGCACCCGCCGTCCTCACCGACCAGCACGGCGCACCGGATGCCGCGTGCACGCGCACGGCGCTGGCCGACACGACCGCGCGGCTCGCCGCCGACGGCGTCGACGCGCTGATCGGCCACGAGGTCGAGTTCCAGCTGTTCCCTCCGCCGGCCGGCTCCCGGTGGGCGGCGTACGGCCTCGGTGCGCTGCTCGCGCATCGCGCGTTCCTCGATGATCTGCTCGCCCGCGCCGATGCCGCCGGCGTCTGTGCGCCGCGACGCCCGGCAACCCGCGGGGTGCGAGCGTGGAGATCAAGACGATCGACGCCGCTGCGAACCCCTACCTCGCCTCGGCGCTCGTGCTCGAGGCGGCACGCATCGGAATCGCCGAGAGCATGGCGCTGCCGGACGAGGTCGCCCGCGACCCCGCCGCGCTCGCACCGCACGGGGTGGAACGTCTGCCCACCGGCATCCCGACTCTTCTCCCCCTTCTCGAGGCGTCACCGGTCGCCGTGCGCGCACTGGGGCCCGACATCCTCTCCGCGTTCACGGCGGTGCGCTCGCGCGAGCATGCGACGTTCGGCGAGGAGCAGCTTTCCCGGGTCTGCGAGCGTCTGCGATTCGCCTGGACGACCTGACGCAACCGCGCCGTCCGCGCCGGCAGCGCTCCTCGGGTCGTAGCGTGGACTCTGTCGAAGGAGGCCGACATGTCGCACGAGGACGGGAACACGAAGGTCATCAGCGAGTTCCGCGAGAACGACGGGCGCGTACAGGGGTTCGGACGCCATCTCGTCCTGCTGCACCACACCGGCGCGAAGTCCGACACCGCACGGGTGTCGCCGGTGATGGCGATCCGCCCCGACGACGACACATGGTGGATCGCCGCGTCGAAGGGCGGCGCGCCCGATCACCCCGCGTGGCTGCACAACCTGGTCGCGCACCCCGACACCGAGATCGAGACCCCCGACGGGCGCGTCGCCGTGCACGCCCGCGTCCTCGATCCTGCGGAGCGAGATGCCGCCTGGCCGCACTTCACGCAGCGATCCGATGGGTTCCGCCAGTATCAGGACAAGACCGCGCGCGTCATCCCGGTGGTCGCGCTGACGCGCCGGTAGTCGCCGGCCCGCTCAGTTGAGATCGGCCAGCCACGCCACCGCCAGCTCGTTCGAGCGGATGCCGTACGCGAGCGTGGCGCGCTGATAGCGGAACAGCTCGGCGTACTCCGCAGGGATCTGCTGCGCGTCGAGCTCTGCGGCGACCGCGGTGAGCTGGGAGAGCTCGGCGACCGCCGCCTCGCGCAGGACGTCGAGCGTTTCGGTCCGCGCGGCGGCGGGCAGCAGCCCCAGCAGGAACACGCGCGCGAGCATCGTCGTCTCGGCGTTCGCGCCGCTGAGCGGCTCGGCCATCCACGACCGCCAGGCCGCCTCGCCCGCCGGAGTGATCGCGTGCACCTTGCGACCTCTGGCCGAAGCGGCATCGCCGGTGACGTCCACCCACCCGTCGGCCACCATCTTCTGCAGCGCCCGCTGGATGCTCCCGAAGCTTGCGCTGTAGAACAGCGAGGGTCCCGCGGCGAACCTCTTGTGCAGGTCGTACAGCGACCCCGGCTCGATGAGGAGCAGCCCCAGAATCACGAACTGCATCTCGACCTCCCGTCGATGATGTGGCAATATACCCCTTAGATATACCGAAGGGGTAGATATGACCATTCTCACTGACGGGAACGCCGTGACCGCGCAGCGACGCACCGCGGCAGCCGAGCGGATCCTCACTGCCGCCCAGCGACGACGCCGCGATCTGCCCGCACCCCAGGTGCTGCTGCGCTCCCCCGGGTGGGAGTTCGCCTCGGGCGATCGCGCCCAGCCGTTCCACGCTGCGAGCGTCGCCAAGACGATGACGGCGACACTGGCCCTCCAGCTCGCCGACCAGGGTCGCCTCGACCTCGACGCACCGCTGGGCGATCGGGTGCCCGCGGACCTGTGGCGCGGCCTGTTCGACACCGGCAACGGGGACCCGGGCGACACGGTGACCCCGTGGCATCTGCTCACGCACACCAGCGGCGCCGCCGATTACTTCGAAGACCGCAACGACACCGGCACGCCGTTCCCGCGTCTGCTGGCCAACGAGCCCGGGCGCCGGTGGCATCCCGATGAGCTTCTCGCCTTCACCCGCGCGCACCAGCAGCCCGTCGGGGCCCCCGGCGAGCGCTTCCACTACTCCGACACGGGGTATGTGCTCCTCGGACGGATCATCGAAGAGGTCGGCGGCGCGCCGCTCGGCGCGCAGCTGCATGAGCGCATCCTCGCCCCAGCCGACATGACCTCCTCGTGCCTGCTGTTCCACACCGCGCCCGGCGGCGGTCCGTCCCCGGCCCAGCCGGGTGCGACCCTGGGCATCGCCCCGATCGTGGTCGCCGGCACCGACCTCAGCCGCGCCGAGGCACTCAGCTGCGACTGGGGCGGCGGCGGGGTGGTCACGACACTCGACGACCTGCACCGGTTCTCCGACGCGTTCCACGACGGTCGCCTGCTCTCAGCCGACGCACGGGGCAGGATGGCGCGGTTCTCCGCACGCTTCCGCCCCGGCATCCGCTACGGCGGAGGTCTCATGCAGCTGCGGTACGGAGCCTTCACGCCGTTCGCACGGCGCCTGCCGCGCACGACCGGTCACCTCGGCGTCACCGGTGTGCATCTGTTCGCGGCGCCGGAGGCCGGCATCACCCTCGCGATGAACTTCCACTCCACGCGCGAGATGCTCCGCAGCTTCCGCGTGCACATCCGACTGCTGCAGCAGGTGGCGCGGGGCACCAAGATGGAGGCATGAGAGCAGCGGTCATCGACCGATACGGTCCGCCGGAGGTCGTGCGCGTCGCCGAGGTGCCCACGCCCGAGCCCGGCCCGCGCGAGGTGCGCGTGCGTGTCGACGCCTCTTCGGTGACCGTCGCCGATGCCCGCATCCGGGCGGCGCGGTTCCCCGCGGGTCTGGGTCTCTTCGCCCGCCTGGCGTTCGGCGTCCGCGCACCGCGGCGGGCGATCCTGGGGAGCACGTTCGCCGGCGTCGTGGATGCCGCGGGCCCCGACGTCGTCCGCTTCCAGCCGGGCGACCGCGTCTGCGGAATGGCGGGCTCCCGCATGGGAACCCACGCCGAGCTCGCGGTGGTCGCCGAGTCGGCAACGGTCCCGCTGCCCGCCGATGTCTCGGCACCGGATGCCGCGGGAATGCTCTTCGGCGGCACCACGGCGCTGTTCTTCCTGCGTGACCAGGCGCGCGTGCGCGCCGGCGAGTCCGTGCTCGTCGTCGGCGCATCCGGCGCCGTGGGCACCAACGCCGTCCAGCTCGCGCGACACCTCGGCGCGCGCGTGACCGGCGTGACGCGCGCGGCGAACACCGACCTCGTGCGCGGGCTGGGCGCCGAGCGCGTCATCGACTACGAGCAGTCCCCCCTCAGCGCGCTCGCCGACCGGTTCGATGTCGTGATCGACACCGTCGGCATCCTGCATCCCTCCGACCGCCGCAGGCTCCTCACCGAGGGCGGCAGGCTCGCTCTGGTGGCCGGCAGCCTGCGCGATCTGCTCGGCGTGCGCGGGCAGGTCGTCGGCGGGGCGGCGCCGGAGCGGACCGCGGACGTCACCGAACTGCTCGCCCTCGTCGCGGGGGGCGACCTCGTGTGCGTCACCGACCGCACCGTGACCCTGGACGACATCGTCGACGCCCACCGGCGCGTCGACTCGGGCCGCAAGGTCGGCAACATCGTCCTCACCCCGGCCGCGCGATCGGGCGGCGACGCATGAGCGACGTCGAGCGCCGGCTGCGGGAGCTGCTGCATGCCCGCGCGTCGGTGATCAGCCACCTCGACCTCCGCGGCGTGCTGCAGGCGATCGTCGCCTCGGCCGCCGAGCTGCTCGACGCGCCCTACGCCGCCCTCTCCGTGCTGCGCACCGACGGCGAGGTCGAGGACTTCTTCCACGTCGGCATCAGCCCGGACACCGCCGCGCGGCTTCCGCATCCGCCGCGCCCGGTGGGAGTGCTGGGAGCTGTGCTGCGCGCCGACGATGTCGTCTCGGTGGCCGACATCACGAAGGACCCGCGCAGCCAGGGCTTCCCCGCTCACCACCCGCCGATGCGCAGCTTCGCGGGCGTCCCGATCCGCGTGCGCGACGAGGCGTACGGCAACCTCTACGTCGCCCATGACGCACCGGGGGGATTCGACGACACCGCCCTCGAGGCACTGCGCTCGCTGGCGGTGACGGCGGGGATCGCCATCGACAACGCCCACAAGGTGGAGGAGGTGCAGCGGCGCGCGGCATGGAATCAGGCCGCCGCCCACCTCACCCAGACGCTGCTGGGCGGCCAGGTCGTGCACGCCGCGAGCCTGCTCGCCGAGAGCGTCGCCGCCCTCACCGAGGCGCCGTTCGTCGCCGTCGCCGAGTCGCTCGACGCCGACACCGCGTGCCTGGACGTGGTCGTCGGCGACGGCACCGCACACCTGCAGGGCCTCGTGATCGATGCGGCGGGCACGATCGTCAGCGAGGCGCTCGCTGCAGAGAAGGTCCTCCTCCGCGAGACCGGCACACTGGTCGACGTGGAGCTGGGCCCCTCCTTCGCGGTTCCGCTGACCACGCCCGCGGGACGGCCGGCGACGCTGCTGGTCGCGCGGGAACCCGGGGGACGCGCCTTCGCCGCATCCACCGTCGATCTCGCCCAGGACCTCGCCTCACGGGCGAGCATCGCCTTCGAACTGGCGCGTGCCCGCGCCGACCGCGAGCGACTGGCGCTCATCGAAGACCGAGGTCGCATCGCGCGCGACCTGCACGATCACGTCATCCAGCGCCTGTTCGGCGCAGGCCTCAGCCTCCAAGCGCTGAGCGTGGGGACCGTCGACGATCACGTGCGGCAGGCCCTGCCCGAGCAGATCGACAGCCTCGACCAGGCGATCGCCGAGATCCGCACGGCGATCTTCGCACTGCGGCAGCGCCCGCAGGATCAGCAGTCGCTGCGCCACCGCATCATCGACCTGGTCGGCGAGTTCGAGGGGCTGCTCGTGCACACTCCGCGCACCATGTTCGCGGGCACGGTCGACCTCACGGTCCGCGGGGCCCTCGCCGACGATGTGGTCGCGGTCGTCCGCGAGGGCCTGAGCAACATCGTCAAGCACGCGCACGCGCGCCATGTCCGCGTGATGGTCGCGGCTCGCGACGCCCAGGTGACGGTCGAGGTGACCGACGACGGCGTCGGGGCACCCGCCGACCCCGACCGCCGCAGCGGCATCGGCAACCTCGCCGAGCGCGCCCGCGCCCGCGGGGGCGCGTTCACGCTGACCCCCGGCCCCGCACACGGAACCGTCCTGACCTGGACGGTGCCGGTCACAGAGGAGGATCGCTCATGATCAAGGTCTTCGTACTCGACGACCACGAGATCGTCCGCCGCGGTGTGGTCGACCTCATCGACCACGCCCCCGGCATGGAGGTGGTCGCCGAGGCGTCCACGGCGGCCCAGACGCTGGGCCGGGTCGCGGCGACCCAGCCCGACGTCGCGGTGCTGGACATGCGTCTTCCCGATGGCACGGGCGTGGACGTCTGCCGCGACATCCGCTCACACCACCCCGATGTGGCCTGCCTGATCCTCACGGCGTACGACGACGATGAGGCCAGTCGCGCCGCCGTCCTCGCCGGCGCTATGGGATACGTGCTCAAGGACATCCGCGGGAACGGTCTGATCGAGGCGATCCGCTCTGTGGCCGCGGGGAAGACGCTGATCGACCCGGCCGCGGCGACGCGCCTGCGCACCGCGGCGCAGGAGCAGGAGACGCCGGCGTCGAAGACCGACGGGCTGACGGCCCGCGAGCGTCAGGTGCTCGCGCTCATCGCCGAAGGGCTCACGAACCGGCAGATCGGGGACCGCCTGGAGCTGGCCGAGAAGACGGTGAAGAACTACGTCTCGCGCATCTTCGACAAGCTCGGCATGGAGCGGCGTACGCAGGCGGCGGTCTACGGCGCCGAGCTCAAGAACACATGAGGATGCCGCGGGCCTCACCCGCGGCATCCTCATCGTGAGGGGGCTGGGGCCTCAGACCAGCCAGCGGTTGCGCTGCACGAACGGCAGGCTCTTCCACTGGGCGCCCAGCCCCCAGGTGTCCCCGGCAGCGGTGGCGGCGATCACGATCAGCACCAGCGCGTAGACGATGTGGTAGTCGACGATCGGGTTGGTGGAACCGGCGGCGAACGGCCACTCGGCGAGGTACATCAGCACCATCATCGCGGTGCCGGAGACCGCGGCGATGCGCAAGCCCATTCCGAGCAGGACCGCCGCGCCGATGCCGAGCAGACCCAGCATGAAGATGACGTCGACGGCGGGCGTGGCCAGGGACTGGAAGAAGCCCTGCAGGGGTCCTTCCGCGACCGCGTTGGCGAGGAAGCCCTGGGCCGGGGTGCCGCCGTTGATCCACGCACGCTCGACCGGCGTCGAGTATCCGAGGCCCAAGGTCTTGTCGAGGAACGCCCAGAGGAAGACGAATGCGGTGGCGTAGCGAGTCACCGCGAGCGCGATGCGCGCGCCGGGCGTGGTGACGATGTCCTTCTCGAGCTTCAGGGGTGCGGTGGCGGTGCGTGCGCGTGTCGCGGTCTGCGCGGCAGAGGTGGCGACGGCGGCCGTGGTCATGGGATTCTCCTCGTTCGTGGATCGGTGATCCGGGATGTCGTGTGGTCTGACAACATCCACAGTGCACCGGTCGCACAGCCCGCCATAGGGCCTTTGGTCCCGCGGCCCCCTGCCGGTCAGCGCACGGGGAACATCGAGCGCGCGAGCGCCCAGGCCACCACCGCGCCCACCAGCTGCGCGCCGATGTAGGGCAGCACCGACGCCGGCGCGATGCCCGCGAAGGTGTCGCTGAAGGCGCGGCCGATGGTGATCGCCGGGTTGGCGAACGAGGTCGACGAGGTGAACCAGTACGCCGCGCCGATGTAGGCGCCCACGGCGGGCCCGGCCCACGCGGAGCGCCCGGTGCGCACCAGCGCGAAGATGAGGAAGACGAGTCCCGACGTGGCGACGACCTCGGCCAGCAGCGTCGCCGGCACCGCCCGGTCGGTCGTGCTCCACGACACCGCAGGCAGACCGAACATCAGGTTGGCCAGCACCGCACCCGCGATGCACCCGAGAATCTGGACCGGGATGTACGCGGTCGCCGTCCGCCAGCGGCGCGAGGTGAGCGCATCGGCCACCGTGACGGCGGGATTGAAATGCGCACCCGACACCGTCTGGAAGGTGAGGATCAGCACCGTCAGTCCGAGCGCGGTCGCGAAGGCGTTCTCGAACAGCTGGAGCCCGACATCCGCCGACAGCGACTGCGCGGCGATCCCTGACCCGATCACGACGGCGGCAAGACCCGCACTGCCCAGGAACTCGCCGGCCAGCGCCTTCGGGTCGATCTCGCCCAGTCGCCGTGCGCGCGCGGTGCCGGCAGGGCCCGGTGCGACGCCGTCGGATCGCCGCGCCGTCGCGCCGGTCACGCGGGGGCTCCCGTGGTCTCGACCTCGGCCGGAGCGTCGGTGCCGGTGAGCAGCTGCGAGACGCGGTCGAGCGCGCGGGGCACAAGCGCGTAGTACGCCCAGGTGCCACGCCGGCTGCGCGTGAGGAAGCCCGCGTCGGTGAGGATCTTCAGGTGGTGCGAGACCGTGGGCTGACTGAGGCCCACCGGCTCGGTGAGGTCGCAGACGCAGGCTTCCGCCCCCGCGCTGGCGGCGACGATCGAGAGCAGACGCAGCCGTGTGGGGTCGGCGAGCGCCTTCACGGTCCGCGCGAGCGCATCGGCCTCGTCGGCCGAGAGGGGCTCGCGCACCAGCGGCGTGCAGCAGGCGATGGCAGACACGTCGTCGATCGGAATCAGATCGGGCATGCATCGAAGATACTCGATATTGACAATCATCGATACAGGGCGCAGGATGTTGCATCGACAGACTTCGATGCAAGGACACGCGATGACACTTCTCGACCTCACTCCGCGCACGAGCGCCCCGGGCCGGCTGGCAACCCTGCCGGTCATCGTCGTCGGCGCCGGCCCCGTCGGGCTCGCCGCGGCGGCGCACCTCCACGAACGCGGACTGGACTTCGTGATCCTCGAAGCGGGAGCCACCGCCGCCGCGAGCGTGCGAGCGTGGGGTCACACACGCCTGTTCACGCCGTGGCGTCACCTGATCGACCCCGCCGCGCAGCGCATCCTCGCCTCGACCTCGCACGCGGAAGCGACCGCACCCTGGAACACACCCGACGATGAGCGGATGCCGACCGGCGCCGAGCTGGTCGATCTCTACCTGGACCCGCTGGCGCGCAGCGCGGCGCTGGCACCGCACCTGCAGCTCGAGACGGAGGTCCTCGCCATCACCCGCGAGGGGATGGACCGCACCCGCACGCGCGGGCGGGCGGCGGCTCCCCTGATCGTGCGCGTCCGCCGCGCCGACGGCTCGATCGACGAGGTCGCCGCACGCGCGGTGATCGACGCCTCGGGAACGTACCGCACGCCGAACCCGCTGAGCGCCAACGGCCTCGCCCTGCGCGGAGCCGAGACGATCGGCGACCGTCTGCTGCCTGCCCTGCCCGACGTGCTCGGCGCCGACCGCGCCCGATTCGCCGGAAGACACACGACCGTCGTCGGCGCAGGGCACTCCGCGGCAGGGACTCTTCTCGCGCTGACGGAGCTCGCGCGCACCGAACCCGGCACGCGCGCCACGTGGATCACCCGGACCGTGAGCGCGGACCGGATCACGGCCTCCGATGATGACGAGCTGCCCGCACGCGCCGCGCTGGGCGGGCGCCTGGCCCAGGCCGTCGGCGACGGCGTGATCGAGCGCCTCGAGGGGTTCGCGATCCTCGAGGCCCGATGCGCCGACGGCCAGGTCGAACTCGTCGGCGTTCGCCGCGGTGAGGTGGTCACCCACCGCACCGATCTCGTGGTCGCCGCCACCGGCTTCCGCCCGGATCTCACGATGCTGCGCGAGCTGCGCCTGGACCTCGACGACATCGTCGAGGCGCCCCGCCGGCTCGCGCCGCTGATCGACCCCAACGTCCACTCGTGCGGCACCGTCGAGCCGCACGGGATCGCTGAGCTGCGGCAGCCCGAACCCGGGTTCTTCGTGGTGGGCATGAAGTCCTTCGGACGAGCCCCCACGTTCCTGCTCGCGACCGGCTACGAGCAGGTGCGGTCGATCGTCGCCGAGCTCGCGGGCGACACCGTCGCGGCGCGACGCATCGAGCTCTCGCTGCCCGCCACCGGCGTGTGCTCGACCGATGGATCGGGCGGAGCGTGCTGCTCCTGACATCTCGCGCGGACTGATCGCGCTCGAAGGGCGGCCTTCGGATAGACTTCTATCTATGGATGCCGCCGAGCCCCCCACTGCGCTCACGGTCCTGGCCGACCCCACTCGGGCCCGCATCGTCGGCCTCATCCGCGCGGCGCCGTCGGGACGCGCGCTCGTGGGGCGTCTGGCCGAGGAGCTCGACCTGCGACAGCCGACGGTGAGTCACCACATGCGGGCCCTGGTCGACAGCGGGGTGGTCGTCGGAGAACGCGACGGCCGACGGACCTGGTACGCGCTTGCACCGGAGCACGCCGACCGCGTGGGCGCCATTCTGCCGGACGCCGCGCCGCCCGGCTTGGTCGACCTGGAGCGCATCGTCGCCGACCTCGCGGAACGCTATCGAGGCACGCTGAGCCGCGAGACCGTCGCGCATTACGTGCAGCAGAGCCACGACATGCTGCGCACGAGCTCGAGCCCCTCGCGCTTCCTCGCCTCTCGCACGGCGGCGTTCTCGGCCGCACGGCTCGAGGCGTTCCTGCGCGCACGCGAGGAGCAGCACACGACGCCCGAGGTGCTGTTCGTCTGCGTCCAGAACGCGGGCCGCTCGCAGATGGCCGCCGGCATCCTCCGCCAGCTCGCGGGAGACCGCGTTCGCGTGCGCACGGCGGGCTCCGAGCCCGCCGCCGAAGTGCGGTCCGCGGTGGCCACCGCGCTCGATGAGATCGGCGTCCCGCTCGCGGGCGAGTTCCCCAAGCCGCTGACCGACGAGGCGGTGCGCGCGGCAGACGTCGTGATCACGATGGGCTGCGGCGATGCGTGCCCGATCTACCCGGGTCGCCGCTACCTCGACTGGGATCTCGAGGACCCATCGGGCAGACCGCTGTCCGCCGTGCGGGAGATCCGCGACGACATCGAGCGCCGCGTGCGCGACCTGCTCGCCGAGCTCGTCGATCACTGAGCGACCGCCCACCGCTCGTCACCCCTCGTTCACGTGCCATTCATAGATTATGATCTATGCTTTAGGGACAGACTTCCGAAGGAGCACACATGACCGACAAGCCCACCGTCCTGTTCGTCTGCGTCCACAACGCCGGCCGTTCGCAGATGGCCGCCGGCTACCTGCGCCACCTCGGCGGCGACAGCGTCGAGGTGCTGTCGGCCGGGTCGGCGCCGAAGGACCAGATCAACCCCGTCGCCGTGGAGGCCATGGCCGAAGAGGGCATCGACATCGCCGGCCAAGAGCCGAAGGTGCTCACCACCGACGCCGTGAGAGTGTCGGACGCCGTGATCACCATGGGCTGCGGCGACGCGTGCCCGATCTTCCCCGGCAAGCGCTACGAGGACTGGGAGCTCGAGGACCCCGCCGGGCAGGGCATCGAGGCCGTCCGCCCGATCCGCGACGAGATCCGCGGGCGCGTCGAGGCGCTGCTGGCCGACCTCGTGCCCGAGGCGGGTGCCGCATGACCACCGAGCAGACCGCCGCGCAGGCGCCGTTCGCGAAGGGCCAGGAGGGACTCCTCTCCCCCGAGCACGCGCTGCATGGCGCCGCCGAGCGCCTCGCTCATCAGTTCACCGGCGTCGTGAGCCCCGAGACCGCTGAGCGCGTCGTCTTCGAGTCGTACACGGCACTGGGTCGCACCGCGAAGGTGTCGGCGCATCTCACGAACATCGCCGAGAACTTCGCCCGTGAGCGCCTCACCGCTCTCGCACAGTCCAAGGGACTCATCGCCAAGCCGGTGCCCGAGGTGCTGTACGTGTGCGTGCAGAACTCGGGACGCTCGCAGATGGCCGCCGCCCTCACCCGCTCGATCGGCGGCGACCGCGTGCACGTGCGCTCGGCGGGCTCGCAGCCGGGCGAGCGCATCCACCCGGCGGTGCTCGAGGCTCTCGACGAGATCGGGATCGACGCGCACGAGGAGTTCCCCAAGCCCCTCACCGACGACGTGGTCCGCGCCGCCGATGCGGTGGTCACCATGGGCTGCGGCGACGCCTGCCCGATCTACCCGGGCAAGCGCTACCTCGATTGGGAACTGGCCGACCCGGCCGAGCTCGACCTCGACGGCGTCCGCGCCGTCCGCGACGAGATCCGCGACCGCGTCACCGCTCTGCTGGACGAGCTCGTCTCCGTCTGATCCGCGCATCCGCCTAGAATCGTGGGCATGCCTGACACCACCCCCGCCGACAACACGTTCTCCGAGAAGTCGGGACTGTGGGGCGCGCTCATCGGCCTCATCGTCGCCGCGTTCATCGCCGTGCCGCTGTCTGCGGCCTTCTCGTTCGCCACGCACCCGCGCACCCAGCAGCTGTTCGCCGGGCGCCTGAGCGACGCGACCGAGGCGGGCTACATGGTGTTCTGGTGGGTTGTCACGATCCTGCTCGCCGCGCTGCCGTTCCTCATCGGCTTCGCCATCGCGAAGATGTCGGGCCGCGTCATCGCCGTGGTCGCCGCGATCGTCGCGGCGTTCGTCATCGCGATCGTCATCCTCGGGCAGCTGTTCGTCTTCTGACCTCGCGCGGCCGCCGCGCCGACGCACGCGACCGCATCCCGCTGATGCGGACGTTCTGTGCACCTGCGGCCTCCTTCCTCGCCGCGTTTGCGCAGAACGGCCGCAGTCGCTGCGACCGGGCGGTGCGGGCGCCACACCCCGCGCCGCGACCGGTCACGGCCGGGTGAGCCTGATCAGCGAAGAAGCGAGCCTCACCGGGTCTCGGCGACGATCCGCTCGGGCCGTGAGTACACGTTCAGCCCGGGCGCTCGGACGAACCCGGCGAGCGTGAGTCCGGCGTCCTCCGCGAGCTCGACGGCCAGCGACGACGGGGCGGACACGGCGGACAGAATCGGGATGCCGGCCATCACGGCCTTCTGGACGAGCTCGAAGCTGGCGCGACCCGACACCTGCAGCACGGTTCGACGCAGCGGCAGACGATCGTTCAGCACCGCCCAGCCGACCACCTTGTCGACGGCGTTGTGGCGGCCGACATCCTCGCGCAGCACGAGCAGATCCCCGGTCTCGGCGTCGAAGAGACCGGCCGCGTGCAGGCCGCCGGTCTTCTCGAACACCGCCTGCTCGGCACGCAGCGCGTCGGGGAGCCCGACCAGCCGCGCCGCCGAGACGGTGACGTCGTCGTCGGCGAGATCGAAGTGCGATTCGGTCGCCACCGCATCGATCGAGGCCTTTCCGCACACCCCGCACGAGCTGGTCGTGTAGAAGTTCCGCTCGAGGCCGGACTCCGGCAGGGCGACGCCGGGCGCGAGCGTCACATCGAGCACGTTGTAGGTGTTGCCCGCGTCGGTCGCCGCCATGTTCAGCGTCGCCGCGCGACCCACCCCGACGCCCACCGCGTCTGCCGCGAGGGCTGCGCCGCCGCCCGGGGCACCGGGCCCCCCGCAGTGGATTGCGGACCGGAACGCCGCCGCATGGGCGATCACGCCCTCCGAGACGAGGAATCCCGCGGCGAGTTCGACATCGTGCCCGGGCGTGCGCATCGTCACCGCCAGAGGCGTTCCGCCCACGCGGATCTCCAGCGGCTCCTCCACCGCGAGGGTGTCGGCGCGCTGCCGAACAGCATCCGCCCCGTCGTCGGCGGCGACGCGGATGCGGGTGATCGGGCGCCGCGCCGTGATGCGTCCCATTCAGCCCCCGATCGCGTTCATGCCGCGCTCCGGCTGCAGGAACGACGGGTCGTTGATCGCGTGCCCGGGCAGCTTCCCGTGGATGCAGGAGCGCAGCATCGCGTCGATGGCCTCGTCGCTCGGGTCTGCACCGCGCAGGATCGGCACCAGGTCGTACTCGGTGGTCGAGAACAGGCAGTTGCGCAGCTGGCCGTCGGCCGTCAGCCGCAGTCGGTCGCAGTTCCCGCAGAACGGGGCGGTGACCGACGCGATGACACCCACGGTGTGCGGTCCGTCGTCGAGCGTCCACCGCTCGGCCGGCGCCCCACCGCGCCCCGGGACGGGGGTGAGCGCCCACCGAGCCGACAGGGCGGCGAGGATCTCCTCGCGCGTGACCATCGTCGAGCGATCCCATGTGTGGCCGGCATCCAGCGGCATCTGCTCGATGAAGCGCAGCTGCGCGTCGTGTGCGACGGCGAAGGCGACCAGATCGACGAGCTCGTCGTCGTTGACACCGCGCATGGCGACCGCGTTGAGCTTGAGGGGGCGCAGCCCCGAGTCGGCGGCGGCGGCGATCCCCTCGAGCACGTCGGCGAGCCGGTCGCGGCGGGTGAGGTCGGCGAAGCGGTCGCGGCGGAGGGTGTCGATCGAGATGTTGAGCCGGCGCAGTCCCGCCTCGACGAGCCCGGGCAGGAAATCGGGAAGCCGGATGCCGTTGGTCGTCATCGCCAGCTCGACCGGCGTGCCGTCGGGGCCGGTGATGCGCGCGAGGCGCCGCACGACCTCCACGATGTCGGGCCGCAGCAGCGGCTCGCCCCCGGTGAGGCGGAAGGTGGTGATGCCGTCGGCGGCCGCCACGCGGGCGACGCGCTCGATCTCGTCGAGGGTCAGGATGCTGGAGCGCGCCAGCCACTCGTTGCCCTGCTCGGGCATGCAGTAGGTGCAGCGCAGCGAGCACCGGTCGGTCAGCGAGATGCGCAGGTCGCGGTGCACGCGGCCGTGGGTGTCGCGGATCGGGTCGCCGAGCGCGCCGAGCCGCTGGGGGACGGCGGCGCGCGGCGTCTCGGAGCGGCCGGTCTCGCGTACGGGATCGGGTCGCGCGCCGAGCACGATCGGTGTCGCGCTCATCGGCTCGCACCTCGCTGCGTCGGCATCCCGCTCATTCTTCGAGGGTAGTCGGCACCGAGGGGTCGGGCGCTGGCACAGACCGCACGCAAAGGGTGTCCTCATCGCCCGCTCGCTCGGTAGCGTGTGAGCGAGAGCCCGGGTACCGTTGTGGTCTGACCACGCGCTATGCTGGGCGACACCGCGACCTGTCCGCATGATGAACGGGGATCCCGATGGACCTGCTCGATCCGCTTCTGCTGGCCCGATGGCAGTTCGGCCTGACGACGCTGTACCACTTCATCTTCGTGCCGCTCACCCTGGGCATGGCACTCACCGTCGCCATCTTCCAGACCGCCTGGTACCGCACGGGCCACCTGAAGTGGCTGCACCTCACGCGGTTCTTCGGCAAGATCTTCCTCATCAACTTCGCCATGGGCGTGGTCACCGGCATCGTGCAGGAGTTCCAGTTCGGGATGAACTGGTCGGACTACTCCCGCTTCGTCGGCGACGTGTTCGGCGCCCCCCTCGCCTTCGAGGGCCTCATGGCGTTCTTCTTCGAGGCGACGTTCATCGGGCTGTGGATCTTCGGCTGGAACAAGCTGCCCAAGGGCCTGCACCTGGCCACGATCTGGATCGCCACCATCGGCGCGTGGCTGTCGGCGTACTTCATCCTCGCGGCGAACGCGTTCATGCAGAATCCCGTCGGGTACCAGATGGCGTCGGACGGCAGCCGCGCCGAGATGGCCGACTTCCTCGCCGTGCTCACCAACCCGATCGTGCTCGCCGCGTTCCCGCACACGCTCTTCGCGGCCCTCATGTTCGCCGCCGGCGTCATCATCTCGGTGTCCGCGTGGCAGCTCGCCCGTCGCCAGAACGTCGACACGATGCGCTCGTCCCTGCGCTACGGATCCTGGCTCATGATCATCGCCTTCGCCGGCACATTCCTCTCGGGCGACCAGCTCGGCCTGGTGATGGTCGACACCCAGCCCATGAAGATGGCGGCGGCCGAAGCGCTCTACGACACCGCCTGCGGCGCCGAGGCCTCGTTCTCGATCTTCTCGATCGGCACCCCCGACGGCAGCGAGGAGGTGTGGTCACTGCGCGTCCCGTACCTGCTGTCGCTGCTGTCGACGCATACCCTCGACGGCTGCGTCGAAGGCATCAACAACCTCAACGCCGAGTACGCCACCGAGACCTTCCCCCAGTTCGCCGACCAGATCGACAGCTTCACGCCGATCATCTGGGTGACCTACTGGTCGTTCCGCTGGATGATGGGCTTCGGCATCATGGCCACCGCGGTCGCCGTCGGCGGGCTCTGGTTCACCCGCAAGAGCGCCAAGAAGGCCACCCCGATGTGGGCCTGGAAGGTCGCGATCTGGTCCGCGCCGCTCGCGCTGTTCGGCTCCCTCATGGGCTGGATCTTCACCGAGATGGGCCGCCAGCCCTGGATCGTCTTCAGCCTGATGCTCACCGAGGACGGCGTCTCGCCCAGCGTCCCCGGCTGGAACGTGCTCGTCTCGCTGATCGCGTTCACCGCCATCTACGCGGTGCTGGCGGTGGTCGAATTCGGACTCATCGTGAAGGTCGCCCAGAAGGGCCCCGACCCCCTCCCCGAACCGGGCTCGGCCCCACCGGAGCCGGCGCTCGAAGACACCCCGACCACGGTCTACTGACGAGGAGCACATCATGGATCTCGCCTACCTGTGGTTCTGGATCGTCGGCTTCCTGTTCGTCGGGTACTTCGTGCTCGACGGGTTCGACTTCGGCGTCGGGATGTCGCTGCCCTTCCTCGGCAAGAACGAGGTCAGCAGACGCCAGATCATCAACACGATCGGTCCTGTCTGGGACCTCAACGAGACGTGGGTCATCGTCGCCGGCGCGTGCCTGTTCGCCGCGTTCCCCGAGTGGTACGCGACGCTGTTCAGCGGGTTCTACCTGGCGCTGCTGCTCATCCTGCTGGCCCTCATCGTGCGGGGCGTGTCGTTCGAGTACCGGCATCAGCGCGACGACCCGAAGTGGAAGCGCCGCTTCGACGCGATGATCGTCGTCGGCTCCGCTCTGCCCGCGCTGCTGTGGGGCGTGGCGGTCGCCAACATCGTGCAGGGCGTCCCGATCGACGCCGACCATGAGTTCACCGGGTCGCTGCTGACGCTCCTGAACCCGTACGGGCTGCTGGGCGGCGTCACGACCCTGCTGCTGTTCTTCACCCACGGCCTCTACTTCGTGGCGCTGAAGACCGACGGCCAGGTGCACGCCGACGCGCGCAGGCTCGCGACCAAGGCGGGCATCGCGACGCTCGTCGTCGCGGCGGCGTTCATCGTGTGGACGCTCGTGAACGCCTTCTCGAGCGGCGCGCCGCTGGCCTGGCTCGTCCTCATCGCCGCCGCGGTGGCGGCCGTGGCCCTGCTGATGGCGATCATCTCGAACGCTGCCGAGCGCGAGGGATGGGCGTTCGGGTTCGGCGCGCTCACGGTGGCGGGCGCGGTGCTCATGCTCTGGTTCGCCCTGTTCCCGAACGTGATGCCCTCCTCCACCGACCCGGCGAACAGCCTCACGATCGAGAACGCCTCGAGCACCGACCTGACCCTGACGATCATGTCGTGGGCCGCACTGGTCTTCCTGCCGCTCGTGCTGCTCTACCAGGGCTGGACGTACTGGGTGTTCCGCAAGCGCGTGACGCGCTCGGTCATCGAGCGCGCCGAGGTCGAAGCCGCGCACTGACGTCTCCGCCCGCTGCGCCTGCCCGCACAGACCACGCGCGCAAACGCAGCGGGTACGTCGATGCGCCAGGAGAACTAGGCTCGAATCGGTGAGTGATCTGACGGACCCCGCCGACGCGGCGGAGGCGGGACCGGCGACCCGCGCGAAGCCCGTCGACCCACGGCTGCTGCGCTACGCGGCGGCATCCCGCGGGTTCTTCGTGGTCCTCGGCATCGTCGGTCTCGCGCAGACCGCCGTCATCGTCGCCTTCGCCTGGCTGCTCACGCGCGCCATCACCGGCGTGATCGACGGGATGCCGGCCGACGAGCTGCTGACCACGCTCGCCGCGCTGGCAGCTGTCGTCGCCGTGCGCGCCGCGCTCATCTGGGCGCGCGACGCCGCCAGCGCCCGCGCGACCGCGCGGGTGCAGTCCCAGCTGCGCGACGGCCTGCTCGCGGCGATCACGACGCTCGGGCCGGGCTGGCTGGCCGCGCGCAGCTCGGCCGCGCTGGCGGTCACCGCCGGGCGCGGACTCGAAGCTCTCGAGGGCTACTTCGGCCGGTACCTGCCGCAGCTGGTCATGACGGCGATCGCGACGCCGGTCCTGGTCGCGGTGATGTGGTGGCAGGACTGGATCTCGGGTCTCACGGTGCTGCTGACGCTGCCGCTGATCCCCATGTTCATGATTCTCATCGGCATGGCCACCCGCAGCGTCCAGAAGCGTCAGTGGCAGACCCTCCATCGCCTCGCCGCGCGGTTCGCCGACACCGTCCAGGGGCTGTCGACGCTGAAGGTGTTCGGCCGGCAGCACCGGGCGGCGACGTCGATCGAGCGGGTCACCGACACCTACCGACGCGAGACGATGAAGGTGCTGCGGGTCTCCTTCCTCTCGGGCTTCATGCTCGAGTTCCTCGCCTCCATCGCGGTCGCGATCGTCGCCGTCTCGATCGGGTTCCGGCTGCTCGACGGCTCGCTGACACTCGCGGTCGGCCTGTTCGTGCTGCTGCTGGCTCCCGAGGCGTATCTGCCGCTGCGACAGGTCGGCGTGCAGTTCCACGCCGCCGCCGAGGGCGTCGCCGCGACCGACGACGTCTTCGACGTGCTCGACGCCGCGCAGGCCGCGCCGAGCGCCCGCCGCACGGCCTCCCCCTCGGACGAGTCCGCCCGCACCGTCGCCGACGCGACGGACGCCGGTCTCCCGCTGCGCGGCGCGCGGCTCGAACTGCGCGCGCTGCAGCCCCGGCCGGGCGAGCCCGATGCGGCACAGAAAGCACTGCCCGCTGTCACATTCACGGCCACTCCCGGCACCGTCACGGTGATCGAGGGCGCCAGCGGCGTCGGCAAGTCGAGCCTGCTGGCAGTGCTCCGCGGCGCCTGCGCGGCCGAGGGGACGGCGGAAATGGACGGCGAAGACGTGCGCGCCCTCCCGCCCGCGCGCTGGCTCGCGTGGGCGGGGCAGCACCCGGGCCTCAAGACCGGGACGGTCGCCGAGAACGTCGCCCTCGGCGACGAGGTGCCCGACTCCTCGCGTGTGGCGCACGCGCTGCGTCTGGCCTGCGCCGACGGCATCCCGCCCGATCTCCCGCTCGGCGTGCAGGGCGCGGGGCTGTCGGGAGGACAGGCCCAGCGCGTCGCGGTCGCCCGGGCGATCTACCGTCTGCGCGGCGGCCATGCCCGGGTGCTCGCGCTCGACGAGCCCAGCTCGGCACTGGATGCCGACACCGAGGCGCGGCTGTGGGCCGCGGTGCGCGCGCTGGCCGACGAGGGCGCCACGGTGCTGCTGGTCTCGCACCGGACCAGCGCACGGGCGATCGCGGATCAGATCGTCCGACTCGAGCGGCAGGAGGTCGCGGCATGACCGATGTCGATGTCTCCGATCGCCGCGGCGTGCTGCGGGCGGCGATGCCTCCGCTGCGCCGGTTCTGGCCCGGCAGCGTGTCGGGTGTGCTCACCGAGGCGTCGGCGGTCGCGCTGCTGGCGTGCTCGGCATGGCTGATCGTCCGCGCGTCGGAGCAGCCGGCGGTGCTGTATCTCTCGGTGGCGATCGTGGGGGTGCGGTTCTTCGCGCTGGCCCGCGCGGTCTTCCGCTACACCGAGCGTCTCGCCGGCCACGACGCGGCCCTGCGGCAGCTCGCCACCACGCGCGCGGCGCTCGTGCGCCGACTCATCCCCCTCGCCCCCGACGGCCTCAGCCGCACCGGGCGGGGATCGGTGCTCGGCGCGCTGGTCGATGACATCGATGACCTGCAGAACTTCCCGCTGCGCGTCGTGCAGCCGCTCGTGTCGTCGGCGGCGGTGGCGCTCGGCGCGGTCGTGCTCGTCGCTCTCGTCTGGTGGCCGGCGGCACTCACCCTCCTCGGGTGCCTGGTCGCCGCGGGGCTGGTCGCCACGCTGTGGGGGTGGGCGGCCGGGTCCCGCGCCGAGACCCGGATCGCTCCGCTACGCGCCCGCCTCGCCGACGCGCTGCTGGATCACCTGGGCAGCCTCGACGTTCTTCTCGCCTACGACGCGGAGGGCGCGAGCCGCGCACGCATCCATCGCGCGGACGCCGCGCTGCGTCGCGCGCTGATCCGCCGCGCGGGCGCGCAGGCCGGCACGGCCGCACTCGTCTCGCTGCTGGCGGGCGTCGCGTCCGCCCTCGCCGTGCTCGCCACAGCGCCCCCGGTCGCCACCGGGCAGCTGGAGGCTCCGTGGATGGCGGTGGCGGTGCTCGTGCCGATGGCGGTGTTCGAGGTGTTCGCCTCCCTGCCGATGGCCGCGGCCGCCTGGCGGCAGGTCCGCGCGGCCGCCGACCGCGTCGCCGCGTCGGTGCCCGCTGAACCCCCGTCGCAGCTCGTCGCCGACACGGTCGCGGCCACCTCGACCCCGCCTGCCCTGGGCGAGGGGATCCGACTGCGCGGCGCGTCGGTGCGCTGGCCCCACACCGATCCGTCGACTTCCGCCGCGCTGCGCGACATCGACCTCGACATCTCCCCGGGCGAGCGCCTGCTCGTCGTCGGCTCCAGCGGCGCCGGCAAGTCCACCCTCGCCCACGCGCTCGTGCGCTTCCTCGAGCTCGAACGCGGGACGTACACGATCGGCGGCCGCTCGGTCGCAGAACTGGCCGGCGACGACGTGCGCCAGACCGTCGGGCTCTGCGAGCAGCGCCCCATGCTGTTCGACGAGGACATCCGCCAGAACCTCCTCTTCGCCCGCGACACCGCCACCGACGCCGATCTTCACGACGTGCTCGAGCGTGTGGGGCTGGGCGACTGGCTGCGCGAGAGGGGCGGACTCGACGCGCGCGTCGGCGAGCGCGGCGGGCTCGTCTCGGGTGGGCAGGCGCAGCGGATCGCGCTCGCCCGCGCCCTGCTGCGGGGATTCCCCGTGCTCGTGCTCGACGAGCCCACCGCGGGCGTCGACCCCGACGCCTCGGACGCGCTGCTGACCGATCTGCTGGGGGCGGTCTCACCCGCCCAGTCCGTTGTGCTGATCTCGCACGTGACGGTCCCCGCGGGCCTCATCGACCGCACGGTGCATCTCGAAGGCGGGCACCTCCAGGGCGGGCATCTCGAGGGCGGGCACCCCTGACGACGCGCCGCGGCTCAGGCCAGCGGCATCCCGAACGCCTGGACGCCGGGGTGCGACGGGATCGCCGTGAAGCCGATCCGCGGGTAGAACGCCAGCGCGCCGGTGTTGTTGGTGTCGGTCGCCAGGTGCAGTCCGGTCACGCCGCGCGCCCGCAGTTCGTCGATCACCGTCGCGATCAGGCGCCGTCCCCACCCGGCACCCTGCGCCTCGGGCACCAGGTCGATGTGCAGGTGCGCGGGGTAGTCCGCCGCGTACGGCTCGGCACCGGCGCGGCGACCGTACGCATAGGTCAGAACCCCGTCCTGCCGTGTCGGCGACTCCGTGCGGACAGGCGCCGGCCAGGCGGCACCCTGGTCTGGCCACCACACCGTGCGGAACCACTCCTCGAAGGCGTCCGTGTCGGGCGCTGCGACGACGTAGCCCACGACGCGCCCGTCGTCCTGCGCGAGAACGAACGCCAGGTCGGGATGGCGGGCGAGGTAGGGCAGCACGAACACTGCGGCCCAGATCCGGTCGTCGTCGAGGACCCCGGTGGCATCTGCGCCGGCGTCCGCGGTGCGCAGGCAGATCTCGGCGAGCGCGGGCTCGTCGCCGGGACGGAACGGGCGGATGTGCGGCATCGTCCCAGTCTGCCCCGCGCCCCGCGAACACGGCGCAGGAGATACGCGCCGCGGTGTGCCGACCGGGCCCGCGGGCTCCGCTGCTGCTGCGCGGTGCCGGTCGCTACGCGTCGCCCGTGCGGGCCAGACGCACGTCGGTCGCCGCGATACGCAGCCGCACCGGGCGGCCGGTCGCGATGCCGCGGGCGGCCACGGCCTCGGCGGGCACGTCCGCGGCGAGCGCGGGCGATGCGGTGTGCACGCGCACGCCGGCGGGCGTCTGCTCCAGCCGGTCGACCCGCGCCACCCACTCCCCCGCACGCGGAGCGTCGTCGCGGGCGAGCGCCAGCGCCGCGGTCCACGTCTCATCGTCGGCGCGCTCCACATGGATCGCCGACGGCCGCACGAACGCCACCAGCGGCGCCCCGTCGGCCGCGGCGGCGGCGCGCGAGCGGTCGTCGTCGGCGGTGAGCACGACCTCGCGGCCGTCGGCGGCGGCCACCCACGCCC
Source organism: Actinomycetes bacterium (assembly GCA_030426515.1). Lineage (GTDB taxonomy): Bacteria > Actinomycetota > Actinomycetes > Actinomycetales > Microbacteriaceae > Microbacterium. The sequence continues at coordinate 5,362 of JAUHYM010000007.1, read as the reverse complement.
CGCCCCGGGCCACACCCGCGACACGGTTGACCCCGGCGACCGCCGCGGCGAACGCGGTCGCCGGTGCGGCCAGCACCTCCCGCACCGGGCCCTGCTGCGCGACGTGCCCGGACTCGAGGATCACCAGCCGGTCCGCGAGCGCCGCGGCATCGACGACGTCGTGGGTGACGATGACGGTGCTCGCCCGGGTCGCGGTGAGCTGCTCGGCCAGCACACCGCGGATCTCGCCCGCGGTCTCGGCGTCGAGCGAGGTGAGCGGCTCGTCGAGCAGCAGCACCTTCGGGTCGACCGCGAGGGCACGCGCGAGGGCGGCCCGCTGCTGCTGCCCACCCGAGAGCTCGCCCGGCCGCCGGTCACCGGCACCGGGAAGCCCGACCCGCCACAGCAACTCGTCGGCGGCACGCCGCGCCTGGCGCCGCGGCGTGCCCTGGGCGCGCGGGCCGAACGCGACGTTCTCGCGCGCGCTCAGGTGAGGGAACAGGCGCGGCTCCTGGCCGAGGAGCACCGTCTCGCGCGCGGCGGGGGCGACATGCCGGCGCGGCGAGGCGGCGCTGACGGTGCGGCCCTCGACCCGGACGTGCCCGTCGCTGAGTCTCACGAGCCCGGCGATCGCGGCCAGCACGGTCGACTTGCCCGCCCCGCTCGGCCCCATCACCGCGACGATCTCCCCGGGCTGCGCGCGCACGGCCATCTCGACGCGCGGTGCACCGCGGCGCTGCACGACCACGTGCGCGTCGAGTCCGTGGCCGGCGTCGATCGCCGCCCCGCCCCGCACCGCGGCCTCGAGGCTCATCGCGGCGCCCCGGGGCGCCAGGCGCGCACCAGCAGCAGCACGACGAGCGCGGTCACGAGCAGGAGCATCGACAGGGCGACCGCCGTCCCCTGCTCGACGCCTGCGCCGTTGAAGGCCGTGTAGATCGCGAGCGGCATGGTCTGGGTCACCCCGGGGGCGTTGCCGGCGAAGAGCGCCGTCGCCCCGAACTCCCCGATCGCGCGCGCGAAGCACAGGATCACGCCGGCGACCAGCCCGGGCGCGGCCAGCGGCAGCGTCACCCGCCAGAGGATCGTCCACCGCTTCGCGCCGAGCGTCGCGGCGGTGCGCTCGTAGGCGAGCCCGGACGTGCGGATCGACCCCTCCAGCGCGAGCACGAGGAACGGCAGCGCGACGAAGGTCTGGGCGAGCACCACGGCACTGGTGGTGAAGGGGATGCCGATGCCCCAGGTCTCGGCGAGGAACCGACCGAGCGGCCCCGAACGGCCGAAGAGGAACAGCAGCGCCACTCCCCCGACCATCGGCGGCAGGATGAGCGGGATCGTGACCATCACGCGCAGCAGGGCGGAGGTGCGCGGCCCGCTGCGCGCGATCATGAGCGCGAGCGGCACCCCCACGACGACGCAGACGGCGGTCGCGACCAGCCCGGTCACGACCGAGAGTGCGAGGGCGTCGCGAGCCGCGGGCGCGGTGATGTCGGCCCAGATCGTGGACCAGTCGACGCGGGCGACCAGAGCCGTCAGCGGCAGCACCAGCAGCGCGAGCCCCAGCACCGCGGGCAGGGCGAGGACCGGAGGGACGAACCCGCCGACGTCGCGGGCGCGGCGCGGACGGTCAGCGCGTGTCGGGGCGGCCGCCTCGGTCATGGCGCCCCGAACCCGTCGCCTGCGAGGATCGCCTGCCCGGCGGGGCCGGTGACGAAGTCCCGGAACGCCGCCGCCTCGACCGGGGCGTCGTCGAGCACGACGATCGGATACCGGTTCACCACCTCTGCGGCGCCCACGGGCACGATCGCCTCGACGGTGTCGCGGGTGGCGGCATCCGTCGCGTAGACGAGACCGGCATCCGCCTCGTCCGCCGCGACTTTGGTGAGCACTGCGGTGACGTTCTGCTCGAGGCTCGCGGCGGCGACCTCGACGCCGGCGGCGTCGAGCAGAGTGCGGGATGCCGCGCCGCACGGCACGTCGGCCGCGCACAGCACGGTCGTCACCTCGGGGCGCGCAAGGTCCTCGAGGGCTGCGACGTCGGCAGGATTCCCGGCGGGCACGACGATGACGAGCGTGTTGGTCGCGAAGATCTCCGGGCTGCTCGCGCGCCCCGCGTCGGTCACGACCCGCATCGTGGGCTCGTCTGCCGACGCGAACACGTCGGCCGGCGCCCCCTCGGTGAGCTGGGTGGCGAGCCTGCTCGAGCCGTCGAGCACCAGGGTGACCTCGGTGCTCGGGTACTCGTCTTCGAACGCGTCGGCGATCGACCCGAACGCCGAGCCGAGGGATGCCGCCGCGTAGATCGTCACCTCGGTCGTGCCTGCATCCGCGCCCGCCGTCGCCGGGGCGCATCCCGCCAGCAGCAGTGCGGATGCGGCGACCACGCCGGCCCGCCGCATCACGGCCCCGGCGTCTCGACGATGACGTTGGTGGCCTTGATCACCGCATCCGCGAGCGATCCGGCCTCCAGGCCCAGTTCGGCCACGGCCTCGGCCGACAGCAGCGAGACGACACGGTGGGGGCCCGCCTGGATGTCGACCTGTGCCATCACGCCGTCCACCTGCACGCGGGTGACCAGTCCCGTGAAGCGGTTGCGGGCGCTGGTGATCCGATCCGAGGGGTCGGCGACCGCCGCGGCGCGCTGAGCGGCGAGCGCGGCGAGGGCGGCGCCGGGGACCTCGGCCGGTGACGCTCCGGTCGTCGGAAGCGTGCCGTGATCGATCCACCGGCGCACGGTGTCGTCGCTGACTCCGAGCAGCCGCGCCGCCTCGGAGATCCTCAGATCGGTCATTTCTCGACATTATCACCGCATGAGCGGATTCTCTCCGGCGAATACGACGCAGAGTCGCATCCTTCCCCCGCGCGACGCACCCCGGCTCGACCTCGCGAATCAACACCCCGTGCACGAATCAACACCCGGTGCACGAATCAACACGCGTTGGCGCGCAATCACATGTTGATTCGTGCGTCGTGTGTTGACTCACGCGAAGGGACGGCGAGACGCGGGGATGGCACAGCCCGAGGGGATGGCACAGCCCGAGGGGATGCACCGCCCGGGGCAGGCGGAGCGGGATTAGCCTGTGAGGGTGACACTTCCTCCGCTCGTCGACCCCGTCGCGACCCTCAGCGACGATGAGCGACGACGCACGGCGCGCCACACCAGCCTCGTCGCTCTCGGGGATGTCGGCCAGCGCCGTCTGCGCGCCGCGCACGTGGCGGTCGTCGGCGCCGGCGGGCTCGGCTCTCCCGTGCTGCTCGCCCTGGCCGCGGCGGGCGTCGGCACGCTCACGGTCATCGACGACGATGTGGTCGAGGTGAGCAACCTGCAGCGCCAGGTGATGCACCGGCACCGCGATGCGGGGGCCGCGAAGGTCGCGTCGGCGCAGCGCGTCGCCGCCGACCTGTCGCCCGAGACGACCGTCGTCGCCCGCACGGAGCGTCTCACCGCCGCCACCGCCGACGCCGCGCTGGCCGGCGCCGACCTCGTCATCGACGGGAGTGACACGTTCGAGACCCGGCGCGTGGTCGCCGCAGCGACCGAGGCCCGCGGCATCCCGCTCGTGTGGGGCACCGTGCAGGAGTTCGACGGGCAGGTCACCGTGTTCTGGAGCCGTCCCCCGCACGGCGCACCGGCCGTCGTGCTCGACGACCTGTACCCCGCCGGCAGCACGGGCGAGGTGCCCACGTGCGCGCAGGTGGGGGTGCTGGGGGCCCTCTGTCTGCAGGTCGGGTCGCTCATGGCGACCGAGGCCGTCAAGCTCATCGCGGGCATCGGCGAGCCGCTGCTCGGCCGGGTTCTGGTGATCGACGGGCTGCGCGCCCGCCAGCGCGAGGTCCCGCTGCGGGGGCGCGGCTCGGACGCGCGACTGCGCGACCGCGCGTCCGAGCCGCGCCCGGCCCGCACCGAGAAGGCGGCCCGCACCCTCGACCCCGCACCGCACGTGGCGCCCCGCGATCTCGCCGCACACCTGGAGCACACGTCGTCGGCCCTGCTCGATGTCCGCGAACCGGCGGAGGTGGCGGGCCAGCCGTTCCCCCACGCCCGCACCGTGCCCCTGGCGCAGGTGCTGCGTGCCCCCACCGCGGTGGAGGGCCCGGTCGTCGTCATCTGCCAGGTGGGGATGCGCGCCCAGCGGGCCGCCGATGCCCTGCGCGGCGCCGGAATCGACGCCACCGTCCTCCACGGCGGCGTCGACGCATGGCTGGCCGCGGGGTCTCCCGAGTCATACCCGCAGCCGCATCCGCAGTCCCCTCGGGTGCCGGCGTGAGCGGACTGCGCTCCGTCGAGGAGCATCTGGCGACCGTGCTCGATGCGGTCACGGCGCTGCCCGCCGCCGACCTCGAGATCGACGCCGCGCTCGGGCGCACCCTCGCCGCGCCCGTGACGGCGAGCGTCGACATCCCCGTGTTCACGAACTCGGCGATGGACGGCTATGCCGTGCGGTTCGAGGATGCCGCACGCGCCGCGCCCGACGCCCCGGTGCGCCTGCGTGTGGTCGCCGATGTGCCCGCCGGCAGCGAGCGCGACCCCGTCCTGGCCGCCGGCGAGGCGGCGCGCATCATGACCGGCGCCCCGCTCCCCTCGGCCGCCGACACCATCGTGCCCTTCGAGGACACCGAGGGCGGCCTGGAGGGCAGCGGCGACGAGGTCATCGTGCAGCGTGCCCCTCGCAGCCTCGGCGCCCACGTCCGCGGGCGCGCCGACGACGCCGCTGCCGGTGCGACCGTGATGCCCGGCGGCATCCTGTTCGGGCCGCTCCAGGCGGGAGCGGCGGCTGCCGCGGGGGTCGCCACCGTGCGAGTCACCCGCGCACCGCGGGTCGCCGTCCTCTCGACCGGATCGGAGCTGGCCGCCCCCGGTGTCGAGCTGCGGCGCGGCCAGATCCCCGAGTCGAACTCGCACCTGCTCGCCGGGCTCGCGGCCGACGCCGGGGCCGAGGTGGTGCTGCGCGGCAGCGTGCCCGACGACGTCGACGCGCTGCGCGAGGCGCTGGCCGCGGCATCCGACCGGGGCGCCGATGTCGTGGCCACCAGCGGCGGGGTGAGCGCGGGCGCCTACGAGGTGGTGAAGGACACCTTCGGTCCGGCCGGCGAGATGGCGTTCACCAAGGTCGCGATGCAGCCGGGCAAGCCGCAGGGGTTCGGCCGGATGCCCGATGGCACGCTGCTGTTCGGGCTGCCGGGCAACCCGGTCAGCGCGGCGATCTCGTTCGAGGTCTTCGTGCGCCCGGCGCTGCTGGCGATGCAGCAGCGCAGCGACCTGCACCGACCGATGCTTCGTCTGGATGCCGCGACCGGGTGGCGGACCCCGCCAGGCAGGCGTCAGTACCTTCCGGCGGCGATCGACCGATCCGACCCGTCGCACTGGAGTGTGCGCCCGGCG
>JAUHYM010000134.1 GCA_030426515.1 Actinomycetes bacterium | reverse complement strand
GAGCGAGGTCTGCCTGGTCGTCGGCGGGCCAGCCCAGGGCGCGGCACACGCCGACCTTCCACTCGATGCCGCGCGGCACCTCCGGCCACGCCGAGATCCCCAGCGCGCGCGGGGTGACGCACTGCCACACGTCGACGAACGGATGCCCGACGATGAGGGTATGCGCGCCGTGGGGCCCGGACGCGATCTGATCGGCGATCCGCTTCTCCTTCGAACCGGGGACCAGGTGGTCCACGAGGACCCCGTAGCGACGCTGACGCGACGGCGGCTCGTCGCGCAGCGCGGCATCCAGCAGATCGATTCCCTCGAGGTACTCGACGACGACGCCCTCCGCGCGCAGGTCGGCGCCCCACACCTTCTCGACGAGCTCGGCATCGTGGCGCCCCTCGACCAGGATGCGGCTGGCACGCGCCGTCCGCGCGCGTGCGTCGGGCGCCGCGAACGATCCCGAGGCGGTCCGCGTGCGCCCTGTGGCGGCGGGAGTCACCGTCGGCGCCGTCAGGACGATCACCGCGCCATCGAGGAGGAACCCCGCCCCCAGCGGGAAGGACCGGCGTCTGCCGTGTCGGTCCTCGAGCTCGACCAGTCCCGCGCTCACGCCAGTCACCGCGCCGCAGAAGCCATCGGCCGCCACCTCTACGACCAGGTCGCGGTCGGCCGTCACCCGCGCGACGCGCTTCGCGGTGCGCTCGCGCCACCCGGCGGCGAGCACGTCTGTGCCGTATCGGTCTTCCATCACTCCTCCGAGTCGCCCACCCTATGCGCGCGCAGCTCGCGCACGGCGCAGGCGCGCGCACGCTACCGGTGTCGGCGGCGCATGAATAGACTCGTCGCACGGGGGCGGCGATCCGCTCCGAGAAGGGGGACGGATGCGCGCTGGACGGGCTGCGGGGCTGACCGCGACACTGGCCCTGCTGCTGACCGGTCTGGCGGCGCCCGCGCTGGCCGCCGATCCCGTCACGCTCGGTGCCGGCTACGTTCTCGACGACGTCGATGTGCTCACGTCGTCCGAAGAGACGCAGGTCGACGGCGAGCTGACGCAGTTCGCCTCCGACACCGGGCTGAATCTCTGGGTCGTCTACGTCGACACGTTCGAGAACCCCTCTTCGTCCGAGGAGTGGGCCAACCAGGTCGCCCTCGACAACGGGCTCGGCCCGACGCAGTATCTGCTCGCGGTGGCCACCGACTCTCGCCAGTACTACCTGTCCGGCGACTCGTCCGGCCCGGTCTCTCCCGAGCAGCTCGCCACGATCGAGCAGCAGCGCGTCCAGCCCGCGCTCGCCGACGGCGACATGGCAGGCGCCGCGGTCGCCGCGGCCGCAGGCCTCGAGGACGCCGCCGGCGGTGGATCGGGCGCGGCCGCCGCATCCGGCTCCGGCGGCGGATTCGGCACGATCCTCGTCATCGTCAGCATCGTCGCGCTCGTCGGGGTGGTCGTGTACTTCCTCCTCCGCCGACGTCGGCGACGCTCCGCCGCAGCACCCAGCGCGACGGCGGCACCTCCCGCGCAGATCAGCATCGAGGAGCTCGCGCGCCGCGCGGCCTCGGCGCTCGTGCAGACCGATGACGCGATCCGCACGAGCGAGCAGGAGCTCGGGTTCGCCCGCGCGCAGTTCGGGGACACCGCGACGACCGACTTCGCCGCCGTCCTCACGCAGGCCAAGGACGACCTCGCGCGTGCCTTCACCCTTCAGCAGCAGCTCGACGACGAGGTGCCCGACGCACCCGAGCAGATCCGCGCCCTGCACACCGAGATCCTCGAGCTGTGCGAGCACGCCAACGCCGCGCTCGACGAGAAGGCCGACGACTTCGACGAGCTGCGCAAGCTCGAGCAGAACGCCCCGGAGGCGTTCTCGCGCGTGCAGGAGGATCGGGTCCAGGCCACCGAGGGGATCGACGAGGCGGCGCAGCGGCTCCAGCAGCTGAGCGCCGAGTACGCTCCCGAGGCCCTGGCGACCGTCGCCGACAATGCCGAGCAGGCCCGGTCTCGGCTCGCCTTCGCCGATGAGCAGCTGACGCAGGCGCAGGCCGCGATCGGCGCCGGGGACGGCGCGACGGCGGCGATCGGCATCCGCGCGGCGGAAGAGGCGGTCGGCCAGGCCCATCAGCTCGAGACAGCGATCCACAGCCTCGCCTCGGCGCTCGCCGAAGGTGAGAAGGGCGCCCTCGCTTTGATCACCGACATCGAGGGGGACCTCGCCACGGTCGCCGCTCTTCCCGACCCCGACGGCCGACTGGCGCGCGCCGCCGAGGGCGCTCGCGCGCAGATCGACACCGCGCGAGAGAATCTGTCGGGCACCGCCAAGCGCCCGCTGGTCACCCTGCACGCGCTCGAGCAGGCCAATGCCGGCCTCGACGAGCTGCTCGCCGGCGCCCGTGACGCGCAGGCGCAGACCGATCGAGCGCGGAAGATGCTCGATCAGGTCGTCGTCCAGGCCCAGGCGCAGGTCTCCGCCGCCGAGGACTTCATCACCGCGCGTCGCGGTGCGGTGGGCGCTCAGGCCCGGACCCGCCTCGCCGAGGCCGGGGCGGCGCTCACCCAGGCGCGGGGGCTCGCCGCCGTCGACCCGACGCAGGCGCTGCAGCTGGCGCAGCGCGCAGAGCAGCTCGCCCAGCAGTCGATCCAGAGCGCCCAGCGGGATGTCGGCGCCTTCTCCCCCGGAATGGCGGGTGGGTCGCCGCGCGGCGGCGGGGGGAGCATGATGGGCGCCGTGCTCGGCGGCATCGTGGTCAACTCCCTCCTGCAGGGCGGTGGGCGCGGCATGGGCTCGGGCCTGGGCGGGATGACGGGCGGCGGACGCGGTCGTTCGGGCCGCAGCGGATTCAGCGGCGGGTTCAGCCCGGGGAGCTTCGGCGGCGGCGGAACCCGCGGCCGCCGGGGAGGTGGTCGCTTCTGACCGTCCCGCACCGCGAACCGGAAACCCCAAGAACCTCTTGACGATCCACCGAACGGAAGGAACCACGATGGCAAAGCAGTCCATCTTCGGCCGCATCTCGACTCTGGTGCGCGCCAACATCAACGCGGCGATCGACTCCGCCGAGGACCCGCAGAAGATGCTCGACCAGCTCGTGCGGGACTACACCAACAACATCGCCGACGCCGAGTCGGCGATCGCCGAGACGATCGGCAACCTGCGCCTGCTCGAGCGCGACCACCAGGAGGACGTGCAGGCGGCCGCCGAATGGGGAAACAAGGCGCTCGCCGCCAGCCGCAAGGCCGATGAGCTGCGCACGGCGGGGCACACCGCCGACGCCGACAAGTTCGACAACCTCGCCAAGATCGCCCTCCAGCGCCAGATCTCGGAGGAGAGCCAGGCGAAGGCGGCCGAGCCGCAGATCGCCGCGCAGACCGAGGTCGTCGACAAGCTCAAAGACGGCCTGAACGGGATGAAGGGCAAGCTCGAAGAGCTCAAGGCCAAGCGCAGCGAGCTGCTCGCCCGCGCGAAGGTCGCCGAGGCCCAGAACAAGGTCCACGACGCCGTCAAGTCGGTCAATGTGCTCGACCCGACCAGCGAGCTGGGGCGCTTCGAAGACAAGATCCGCCGACAGGAGGCGCTCGCGCAGGGCAAGGCCGAGCTCGCCGCCTCGAGCCTGGACGCGCAGTTCGAGAGCCTGGAGGATGTCGGCGAGCTGACCGAGGTCGAGGCCCGTCTGGCGGCGCTGAAGGCCGGTGGAGCGGCGGCCGTCACGCAGAAGCCCGCCGCCCAGGCGATCGACGCGCCGACGGCGCCCTACACCCCCTGACCACCGGAGCGGTGGGGTGCCGCACGGCGCCCCACCCTTCGCGTCCCGGGAGGTGACGATGGCGCGCTTTCTCATCGTGCCGCAGTGGCAGGGCTCGCCGTCTGCGCGGGCCATGCAGCTGATCGACGGCGCCCACGCGATCGCCGGCGATCTTCCGCGGTCGGCGTGCACCCCCGTCGAGGTCGCGCTCGAAGCCGGCGACTCCCTCGCCTCGGGCGTCGACCGCTTCAGCGCCCTGGCTCGCACGGCGGAGCGCATCCGAGAGGTCACCGGCCCCGACCCGGTGGTGGTGATCGGCGGCGACTGCAGCGTGTCGGTCCCCGCGATCGGCACGGCGGCCGAGGGACGGACGATCGCGGTCGTGTGGCTCGATGCCCATGGCGACTTCCTGACACCGCAGACATCCACCTCGCGCGCGTTCGCGGGAATGGCCCTCAGCGCGGTCCTCGGTCACGGCCCGCCCGGACTGGCCCTGGATCCGGGCATCGTGCAGCCCGAGCACGTCGTGCTCGCCGGCGCCCGCGACCTCGAGCCCGCCGAACAGGAGCGCCTGGCCGACGTGAGCGTGAAGCACCTCTCCACCCAGGATCTCTCCACCCCCGATGCGCTGGCAGACGTCGTTGCGGGGCTGGGGGTCGACAGCGTGTACGTGCACATCGACGTCGACGTGCTCGACCCCGCGGCGATCGCCGGCGTCACCGCCGCGGTGCCGTTCGGCCTCACCGTGCCCACGCTGGTGAGCGCCATCGGCGCACTGCGTGCGCGGGTGCCGCTCGCCGGCGCCACCATCGCCGGGTTCGCACCGCGCACTCCGGGCGACGCGGTCGAGGACATGGGGGCGATCCTCCGTCTCATCGGCGCAGTCGCATGAGTCCGCGTCGCCCGCCCGTGGGCTGGCAGGCGGCGGCCGAGGCGGCTGTGGCGCGCGGCAGGAAGATCGATCGCCTCCTTCCCGGGTTTCTGCTCGACTCCCCCATCAGTCATCTCGGGTACGTCTACGGCACCGCTGTCGGCTGGGTGTGGGGCGCACTGTGGAGCACCGGGCGCATCGAACGTCGTCACGGCCTGTGGGTGTTCCGGGGTCTGCCGTCCTGGGCGTTCGCGCGGGGCGGCGTGTGCACGGGCGGCTGCTACCTCACGGGAGACGCTGACCCCGACGACCGTGTGCTCGCGCACGAAGCCGTCCACCGTCGACAGTGGCGTCGCTACGGGATTCTGATGCCCGTGCTCTATGCGCTCGCCGGGCGTGATCCGCTGCGCAACCGCTTCGAGATCGAGGCGGGCCTTGCGGACGGCAACTACGTTCCCCGCGGCTAGAGAGGCGCTCAGCGCGCGGTCGCGAGCCCGAATCGCTCGGGAGTGTGGATCCGCTCGGCGTCGACGTCGCGACGGTCGAGCAGGTGGTCGACGATCTCGGCGGTTCCGAGGTAGCCGCCCAGCAGGTGCACGCGCGTCTGATCGTCTGCGTCGCACATCACCTCGTCGGCCCACGCGACGACGGCGCGACCCAGCGCCATCCCGGGCGCGCATCCGCGGCCAGTGCCGGGGGCGCCGGAGCGACGCGAGCGGTCGAGCCAGGTCACCGTCATGCGCACCGGCGCGGTGACCTCGCCGATCTGGGACGCGTCGGCGACCTCGATGAACACGCGACCCGTCGCGCACAGCGGCAGGGTCGCCAGGAGCGTCTCGAGCTCGACCAGCGACTGCTCGTCAGCCGTCACCAGATGCTGGACGCGCGTGTGCCGCGTCCGGCGGCAGGCGGCGTCGTTGTGCTCGGTGCGGGAAGTCATCGTGCCCCCGAGTATAGCGAACGAGAGAAGGGTTGCCTAACCTTCATCTCTCCTCGGCGACGAGCACCTCCCGGAGGGCCCGCACTTCGGCCTCGGGGACGCCGGCGGCGACCAGATACTCCGCCGCAGAGCCGTGCATCCGGCGCACGTACTCGAGCAGCGCCGCCATCGCGGGCGCGGGCGATCGGGTCGTGAGGTCCTCCAGATGCACCGCGTGCGGGTGACGAGCGCGCAGGTGAGCGAGGACGGCGGCGTTCCGACCCGCCGGAAGCAGCGCCTCGGTGCGGGCGTAGTCGGCGATGATCGCCTGCTCGTCGACACCGGCCGCGGCGAGGGTGAGCGCCACGGTGACCCCGGTGCGGTCCTTGCCGACCGTGCAGTGGACGAGCACAGGCTGGTCGGCGACGACGCCGCGGACCACGTCCCGGATGCCCGCGGGAGAGGTGTCGACCATCTCGCGGTAGAGCTCGGGCAGGCTCACGTCGCGCGCGAAGAACGAGTCGACGGAGCCGAGGAACAGCGGCACCCGGGTCACGGTCACGTCGAGCCCGTCGAGGCGACTCGGGTCGGCCCGCACCTCGTCGTCGGCGCGCAGGTCGATGATGCGACGCAGGCCGAGCGCGCCGAGCGCGCGCGTGCCTTCGGGCGCGAGCCGCGCGAGGTTTCCGGAGCGGAACAGGACGCCGCCGCGGGTCACACCGGCGCCGGCGGGGAGCCCGCCGACGTCGCGGAAGTTCATCGCCCCCGAGATCGGGAGGACGTCGGCGATCACGCCTTCTCCTCGCGCGGGCGGACCGGGTAGCGCCCGGCGATCGCGACACGGTTGAACGCGTTGATCGAAACCAGGATCCAGCTCAGCGCCACATATTCCGCCTCCGAGAGCACCCCGCCGACGCGGTCGTACATCTCATCGGGGATGCCGTCGCCGGCGATGAAGGTGAAGGCCTCCGCCAGTTCGAGTCCCGCCCGCTCCCGCTCGCTGAAGACACCCGAGTCCCGCCAGGTCGCGATCTGGGCGATCGCGTCGGCGTCCAGACCCGCGACCACGGCGCGGTCCACGTGGATCCGCACGCAGAACGCACATCCGTTCAGCTGCGAGGCGTGGATCTGCACGAGCTCCTTCAGGCGATCGTCGACCCCGGCGTCACGGGCGAGAGCACCGGCCGTCTTCGAGAAGGCCTCCAGCGCCTTGTAGGCGGTGGGCGCCGACCGCGACAGGTGCACACGTGGCTGCTCGCTCATG
>JAUHYM010000133.1 GCA_030426515.1 Actinomycetes bacterium | reverse complement strand
GATCTCCGCGGGCCACCATGATCCCGTCGAACGCCTCGATGATGGCTTCGAGGTTGTCGACCGCCTGCGGCTTCTCGATCTTGGCGATGACGGGGATCTTCCGTCCCTCTTCGGCCATGATCTCGTGAACGCGCTCGATATCGGCCGCGTTGCGGACGAACGAGAGCGCGATCAGATCCGCTCCGATGCCCAGGCCCCAGCGCAGATCTGCCTCGTCCTTCTCGGACAGCGCAGGCACGTTGACGGCGACGCCGGGAAGGTTGATTCCCTTGTTGTTGGACACGGGACCGGCGACCACCACACGCGTGGTGACCACCGTGCCGTCGGTCTCGAGCACCTCGACGCGCACCTTGCCGTCGTCGATGAGCAGGAAGTCGCCGGGCTTCACGTCCTGGGGCAGGCCCTTGAAGGTCGTCCCGACGATCTCCTTTGTGCCGAGGATCTCCTCGGTCGTGATCTTGAAGATGTCGCCCTCGGCGAGCTCGTGCGGTCCGTTCTCGAACTTGCCGAGACGGATCTTCGGACCCTGGAGGTCCACGAGGACGGCGACCGGCTTGCCGACGTCGTCCGCGGCCCGTCGCACGTTGGCGAGATTGTTCTCGTGCACCGAGTAGTCGCCGTGGCTGAGATTCATCCGCGCGACATCGACGCCTGCTTCGATGATCGATCTGACCATCTCGTAGGTGGATGTCGCGGGTCCCAGCGTGGCAACGATCTTCGCGCGTCTCATCGGCGGTGGTCTCCCAGGGGGTCGGAGGGGTGGTCGGCGAAATCGCCGTGGACGAGCCTACGCGCCGGGGAGACCGATGGCGACATCGGTCGGCGCGACGGGCGCAGGCAGGGTGGTCTTGCCGGTCAGGTAGGTGTCGACGTGCGCGGCGACGGCGCGGCCCTCGGCGATCGCCCACACGATCAGCGACTGGCCGCGGCCGGCATCGCCGGCGACGAAGACGCCGGGCTCGTCGGTCTCGTAGGAGCCGTCGCGCTCGACGTTGCCGCGTGTGGTGAACGCCGTCCCCAGCTGGTCCTCGAGCGTGTCGCGCTCCGGGCCGGTGAAGCCCATCGCGATCAGCACGAGGTCCGCGGGGATCTCCCGCTCCGTACCCGCCTTCGGAAGCCGCTTGCCATCGACGTACTCGGTCTCGGCGACGCGCAGGGCGCGGACCTCGCCGACCTCGTTCGACACGAACTCGACCGTCGAGGCGAGGTAGGACCGCTCCCCGCCCTCTTCGTGCGCCGACTGCACCTCGAAGATGTTCGGCATCATCGGCCAGGGCTGGTTCTCGGGGCGCAGCTCGGGGGGCTGCTTGCCGATCGCGAGGTTCGTGACGCTGAGCGCACCCTGCCGGTGCGCCGTGCCGATGCAGTCCGCCCCGGTGTCGCCACCGCCGATGACGACGACGTGCTTGCCGTCCGCGCTGAGCTGGTGCGGCACCTGGTCGCCGGCGACCGCGTGGTTCGACTCGACGAGGTACTCCATGGCGTAGTGCACGCCGGCGAGCTCACGCCCGGGAAGCGCGAGGTCGCGCGGAACGGTCGAGCCGGTCGCGATGACCACCGCGTCGTAGCGCGCGCGCAGGTCGCTCCAGCTGATGTCCTTGCCGATCTCGACGCCCGCGCGGAACCGCGTTCCCTCGGCCTGCATCTGGCGCAGTCGCGTCTCGAGGACGCGCTTCTCCATCTTGAAGTCCGGGATGCCGTACCGCAGCAGTCCGCCGATGCGGTCATCGCGTTCGAAGACGGCCACCGTGTGGCCGGCACGGGTCAGCTGCTGCGCGGCGGCCAGACCCGCCGGTCCCGAGCCGACGACGGCGACGGTCTTGCCGGTGAGACGCTCCGGCGGCTCGGGCTCGATCCACCCGCTCGCGAACGCCTCGTCGGCGATCGCCACCTCGATCTGCTTGATCGTCACGGCGGGCTGGTTGATGCCCAGCACGCACGAGCTCTCGCACGGCGCCGGACACAGCCGGCCGGTGAACTCCGGGAAGTTGTTGGTGGCGTGCAGCCGTTCGCTCGCGGCACGGCCCTCGCCCCGCCACGTGAGGTCGTTCCACTCCGGAATGAGGTTGCCCAGCGGGCAGCCGGTGTGGCAGAACGGGATGCCGCAGTCCATGCAGCGACCCGCCTGTCGGCGGAGCACGGCCGAGTCACCCGGCTCGTACACCTCTTTCCAGTCGAGGATGCGCACCGGAACGGGCCGCCGTGCCGGCAGCTCGCGCTCGGTGACCTTCAGAAAGCCCTTCGGGTCAGCCACCCGTCACCTCCAGGATGCGGTTCCAGACGACATCGCCGTCCGGGTCGAGGCCCTCGGCGACCGCCGCCTGACGCGTCTGCAGAACGGCGGCGTAGTCGCGCGGGAGCACGCGTGTGAAGTTCGCGATCTCGTCCTCGAAGTTGTCGAGGAGGCGAGCTGCGAGTGTCGAATCGGTCTGCGCGACGTGCTGCTGAAGCAGGTCACGCAGCATCTCGATGTCACCCGAGCCGAGCTCGAGCAGTTCCAGCTCGCCCGAGGCGAGCGCTTCGCGGTTGACCAGATCGGTGTCCAGCCGGTACACGTAGGCGGTTCCGCCGGACATGCCCGCCCCGAGGTTGCGCCCGGTGGGGCCGAGGATCACCGCGAGCCCACCGGTCATGTACTCCAGGGCGTGGTCCCCGACACCCTCGACAACGGCGGTCGCGCCGGAGTTGCGCACGAAGAAGCGCTCCCCCACCACACCGCTCAGGAACATGGTTCCCTGCGTCGCGCCATAGCCGATGACGTTGCCGGCGATAACGTTCTCCGACGCCGGGAAAGTCGCCCCGCGCGGCGGACGCACGACGATCTGCCCGCCGGACAGGCCCTTGCCGACATAGTCGTTCGAGTCGCCCTCCAGGCGCAGCGTGATCCCCGCGGGCATGAACGCGCCGAAGGACTGGCCGGCAGAACCGGTGAGGTTGACCGTGATCGAGCCGCTCGGCAGCCCGTTCTCGCCGCGCGCCTTCGTGACGTGATGCCCCAGCATCGTTCCGACCGCGCGCGCGGTGTTGCGGATCGGGAGGGAGATCTCGATCGTGCCGCCGCCCTCGATCACGTCCTGCGCCTGCTCGATGAGCTGCACGTCGAAGTGCTCGGACAGCTCGTGGTCCTGACGGCGTGTGTTGCGGCGCGACTCGGTCTCGGCGAACACCGGACCCTCCAGGACCGGCGCGAGATTCATCCCGCTGGCCTTCCAGTGCTTGATGGCGGCGTCGACGTCGAGCAGCTCGCTGTGCCCGATAGCCTCGTCGAGAGTGCGGAAGCCGAGCGCGGCGAGGTACTCGCGCACCTCCTCGGCGACGAACTCCATGAAGTTGACCACGAACTCGGGCTTGCCCGTGAAGCGCGACCGCAGGACGGGGTTCTGCGTCGCCACACCCACCGGGCACGTGTCCAGGTGGCAGACCCGCATCATGATGCAGCCCGAGACGACCAGCGGCGCGGTCGCGAAGCCGAACTCCTCTGCGCCCAGCAGTGCGCCGACGATGACGTCGCGACCGGTCTTGATCTGCCCGTCGACCTGGACGACCACGCGATCGCGCATGCCGTTGAGCATCAGCGTCTGCTGCGTCTCGGCCAGCCCCAGCTCCCACGGGGTCCCCGCGTGCTTGAGCGAGTTCAGCGGGCTCGCGCCCGTGCCCCCATCGTGACCCGACACCAGAATGACGTCGGCGAGAGCCTTCGCCGTCCCCGCCGCCACCGCGCCGATACCCGACTGGCTCACCAGCTTGACGTGCACGCGCGCACCGGGGTTGGCGCGCTTGAGGTCGAAGATCAGCTGCTTGAGGTCTTCGATCGAGTAGATGTCGTGGTGCGGCGGCGGAGAGATGAGTCCCACGCCGGCAGTCGCGTGCCGGGTGCGGGCGACCCACGGGTACACCTTCGTCGGCGGCAGCTGCCCGCCCTCGCCGGGCTTGGCGCCCTGGGCGAGCTTGATCTGGATGTCGTCGGACTCGGTGAGGTACATGCTCGTCACACCGAAGCGCCCCGACGCGACCTGCTTGATCGCGCTGCGTCGCTCGGGGTCGAGCAGGCGGTCGACGTCCTCGCCGCCCTCACCGGTGTTGGACTTGCCGCCGATGCGGTTCATCGCGATCGCGAGCGTCTCGTGCGCCTCGCGCGAGATCGAGCCGTAGCTCATCGCCCCGGTCGAGAAGCGGCGGACGATCTCCGACACCGACTCGACCTCGTCGATCGGGATGGCCGGGCGCACGCCGGTGCGCAGCCGGAACATGCCGCGCAGCGTCTTGAGCTCCTCCGCCTGGTCGTCGACCTCGTGCGTGTACTGCTTGAAGATGTCGTAGCGCCGCGTGCGCGTCGAGTGCTGCAGGCGGAAGACGGTCTCGGGGTTGAACAGGTGCGGGGCGCCGTCGCGACGCCACTGGTACTCGCCGCCGGTCCACAGGCGCTCGTGGGCCCGCGCCGCCTTGTCCTCCGGGTAGGCGAAGGCATGGCGTGCGGCGTTCTCGGCCGCGATCACGTCGATGCCGACACCGCCCAGCTTCGTCTCGGTGCCGGTGAAGAAGCGGTCGACGAACTCCTGCGACAGGCCCACCGCCTCGAACACCTGCGCACCGGCATAGGACGACACGGTGGAGATGCCCATCTTGGACATGATCTTCAGCACGCCCTTGCCGAGCGCGTAGATGAGGTTGCGCACGGCCTTCTCGGGCGTGTGTCCGGTGATGAAGCCGGCCCGGACAAGGTACTCGACGGTCTCCATCGCGAGGTACGGGTTGACCGCGGACGCGCCGTAGCCGATGAGCGTGGCCACGTGATGGACCTCACGCACGTCGCCCGCCTCGACCACCAGGCCCACCTTCATGCGGGTCTCCTTGCGGATGAGGTGATGGTGCACGGCGGCGAGCATCAGCAGCGACGGGATCGGCGCCAGGTCGCTCGTGGAGTCGCGGTCGGAGAGAACGAGGAACTCCGCGCCCTCCTCGATGGCCCTGTCGGCCTCGACGCACATCTGGGCGAGACGCTTCTGCATGCCCTTGTGGCCCGCTTCGACCCGGTACAGACCGCGGATCGTCGCCGACGAGCGCCCCGGCAGCGAGGTGTCGATGTGCTGGATCTTCGCGAGCTCGTCGTTGTCGATGACGGGGAAGTCGAGCGTCACGGTCGTGGTGTGGTCAGGGCCCCACGACAGGAGGTTCCGCTCGGGACCCAGACCCAGAGACAGCGACGTGACCACCTCTTCGCGGATCGAGTCCAGCGGCGGGTTGGTCACCTGCGCGAACTGCTGCGTGAAGTAGTCGAAGAGCAGCCGCGGACGATCGCTCAGCACCGCGACCGGGGTGTCGCTTCCCATCGCACCCAGCGGCTCCGCGCCGTTCTGGCCCATCGGCGTCAGCAGGATCCGGACTTCCTCCTCGGTGTATCCGAAAGTCCGCTGACGACGGGTGATGGACGCGATCGGGTGCACGATGTGCTCGCGCTCGGGCAGCTCAGACAGGCGCACGCGCCCCTCGTCGAGCCACTCCCGCCAGGGGTGCATGGCGGCGAGGTCGCGCTTGATCTCCTCGTCCTCGATCACGCGCCCCTGCGCCGTGTCGACGAGGAACATGCGCCCGGGACGCAGACGGCCGCGCCGCTTGATCCGCTCGGGGGCGAAGTCGAGCACGCCGGTCTCGCTGCCGATGACGACCAGACCGTCGGTCGTCTCCGTCCAGCGGCCGGGACGCAGGCCGTTGCGGTCGAGGGTCGAGCCGACCACGGTGCCGTCGGTGAAGATCAGCGCGGCGGGGCCGTCCCACGGCTCCATCTGTGCAGCGTGGTAGTCGTAGAACGCGCGCAGATCGTCGTCCATGTACGTCTGCTTCTCGTACGCCTCGGGGACCATCATCATGATCGCGTGCGGGAGGCTGCGACCCGTGAGGGTGAGCAGCTCGAGCACCTCGTCGAACGACGCCGAGTCGCTCACGCCGTCGGTGCAGATCGGCAGCAGCGGCTTGATGTCGCCGAGCAGCTCCGACTCCAGCTGCGACTGGCGCGCGCGCATCCAGTTGCGGTTGCCCTTCACCGTGTTGATCTCACCGTTGTGGGCCATCATGCGCAGCGGCTGCGCCAGGGGCCACGACGGGAACGTGTTCGTCGAGTACCGGGAGTGGACCACCGCCAGCTCGGACGCGAAGCGCTCATCCTGCAGGTCCGGGTAGAACGGCTCGAGCTGGAGCGTGGTGACCATGCCCTTGTAGCCGAGGGTGCGGGCCGAGAGCGACACGAAGTACGCCGACAGCTCGTGGCGCGCGCGCTTGCGGAGCCGGTAGACGCGTCGGTCCAGGTCGATGCCGGCCAGCGGCGTGGCGCCGTCGGCCGTGGGAGCCGAGACGAACAGCTGATAGAACGACGGCCGCGCGTCGTGAGCGAGCTTGCCCAGATGCGCGTCGTCGGTCGGCACCTCGCGCCAGCCCAGTACGCGGATGTCCTCTTCGGTCGCGATGCCTTCGATCCCGGCCATCAGTCCGGACCGCTCGGCGTCGTCGCGCGGGAGGAACACCATGCCGGCGGCGTATTCGCCCTGCGGGGGAAGGTCGAAGTCCACCACCGCACGCAGGAACGCATCGGGCATCTGCGTCAGGATGCCCGCGCCGTCACCGGTGCCGGCATCCGAGCCGATCGCGCCGCGGTGCTCGAGATTGCGCAGCGCGGTCAGCGCCAGGTCGATGATGTCGTGGCCGGGCTCACCCCTGAGCGTGGCCACCATGGCCAGACCGCAGGCGTCCTTCTCGAAGTCGGGGTTGTACATCCCCTGCTTGTCGGGAA
>JAUHYM010000132.1 GCA_030426515.1 Actinomycetes bacterium | reverse complement strand
AGGCCTGCCGCCAGTCGAGCCGGGTGCAGGATCGCGTTGCTGCGCGTGTGCCACACCGCGCCGAGGTACGTGGGGGAGGCGATCGAGGCGTGGATGGCCGCCTCGTCGAGGAAGACACTGTCGGCCGAGTCCTCCGCCGAGGCATCGGCCATCTCCTCGCGCAGCCACTCGAGCTGATGGGGCTCGGTGGCCACGTCCAGCTCTCCCGTCCGCTCGAACTGGGCGTCGACGCCCCAGGTGGCGAGGTCGGCCTCGAAGGCGTCGAGGTTCGCCATCCCCTGGCGCTCCAGCTCATCGATCTCGTCGGGCCAGCGGCTCACCCCGTTCTCGTGCCCGTGCGTGATGCTCGCCTCGCAGAAGCCGCCGTTGCGGCCGGAGGCGGCCCAGCCGACCGTGCGGGCCTCGAGCACGGCGACGCGCAGCGACGGGTCGCGCTTGAGTGCGAGCAGCGCCGTCCACAGGCCGGTGTAGCCGCCGCCGACGACGACGAGGTCGGCGCGGTGCTCACCGGCCAGCGGCGCGCGGCGCGGCGTCAGGTCTTCGGGCAGGTCGTCGAGCCAGAACACCCGGTGGGCGCTGGGCGCGAGACTGTGCGCGATGACGGAGGAGGCGGGGCGCTGACGTTCGAAGACCGTGGTGCCCACGGCTATCACTTCGCTTTCTGTGTGAGTAACGGATGCCGCAGGTCACGCGTCGTCGGCGGCGTAGACGCGCTCGCCCTCGACGAAGGTCTGCAGTGTGCGCGTGGCGCCGATCTGGTCGGCGGGGCCCGCGAACGGGTCGCGGTCGAGGACGGCGAGGTCGGCGTACGTGCCGACCTCGATCGTGCCGCAGGTCGCGTCGAGATGGTTCACCCAGGCCGAGCCCGCGGTGTACGCCGACAGAGCCGTTCCGAGGTCGATCGCCTGCTCCGGTAGGAACGGCTCGTACGCGCCCTCTTCGTACCCCGGCGCGGCATTGCGGTTGACCGCGGTGTGGATCGCGGCCATCGGGTCGGGCGAGGTCACCGACCAGTCGCTGCCCGCGCACAGCACGGCGCCCGCGCGCAGCAGGTCGCCGAACGGGTACTGCCAGGCACTCCGGGTCTTGCCCAGGAACGGCAGGGTGAGCTCGACCATCTGCGGCTCGAGCGTGGCCCACAGTGCCTGCATGTTCGCCGCGACGCCCAGCTGCCGGAAGCGGGGCACGTCGTCGGGGTGGACGACCTGGATGTGCGCGATGTGATGGCGGTTGTCGCCCCGTCCGTTGCGCGCGATCGCGTGCTCGACGGCATCCAGGCACTGCCGCACCGCGCGGTCGCCGATCGCGTGGAAGTGCACCTGGAAGCCCTCAGCGTCCAGCAGCGGCACGGCCTCGTTCAGGATCTCGGGCGGCACGAAGGAGATCCCCGCGTTGTCAGTGGGATGCCCGTGGCCGTCGCAGTACGGCTCGAGCATCGCCGCCGTGAAGTTCTCGGCCACGCCGTCCTGCATCACCTTGATGCTCGTCGCCGCGAAGCGTCCCGCGCGGTACCGCTCGCGGCGCTCGAGCAGGGCAGGGATCTGCTCGAGACCCGCGCTGCGGTCCCACCACAGGGCGCCGACGACGCGCGCGGTGAGCGTGCCCTCGGCGGCGGCACGGAGGTACGCGACCGCGGGGTCGCCGGCATCCCCGTACGCGCCGACGATCGCGTCCTGCCAGGCCGTGATCCCGAACGAGTGGAGGTAGCGCTGTCCGACCAGCAGCGCCTCGGTGAGGCGTTCGGCGGGCTCTTCGGGGAGCAGCCGGTTCACCAGCCCCATCGCGCCCTCGTGCAGGGTGCCCGTGGGGTGCCCGTCGGCATCGCGCTCGATCCGCCCGTCGGCCGGGTCGGGGGTGTTCCGGTCGATGCCGGCCAGGCGCAGGGCGACCGAGTTCACCCACGCGCCGTGGCCGTCGCGGTTGGGGAGGAACGCCGGGCGATCGGGGACGACCGCGTCCAGAGCCGCGGCGGTGGGCGTGCCGCCCGGGAACGCGGCCATCGTCCACCCGCCGCCGAGCACCCATTCGTCGTCCGGGTGGTTCGCCGCATAACGGCCGATCTCCGCGAGGTAGTCGCCCGCGGTGTGGAGGGCCGCGAGGTCGCAGCGCAGCATGTCCAGTCCGCCCCACATGGGGTGGACGTGCGCGTCCTGGAAGCCGGGCACCAGCATCCGGCCACGCAGGTCGACCACCTCGGTGCCGGGACCGATGAGGTCGTCCACGTCGTGGCCGACGGCCGTGATGCGGCCACCGGTGACGGCGACGGCGTGCGCGCGTGACCGGACGGTGTCCGCGGTGAACACGGGCCCGCCGGTGAAGACGAGATCTGCGTGGGGCATGGGGTCGGATCAGCCGCCGGTCATGGTGCGGGCGATCTGCGTGGCAGAGTCTCCCGCGCGCTTGAGGACCAGCGCCACGAGGGCCAGCGCCACGAGGGTCAGCAGCAGCATGATGGTCGAGACCGCGGCGATCTCGGGCCGCAGACCGGAGCGCACCGCGCTGAGCACGTACACCGGCCACGGCGTGGTGCCCGAGACCTGCACGAAGGCCGCGATGATCGTGTTGTCGAGGCTGAGGGTGAACGCGAGGAGGAATCCCGCGAGCACGGCGGGCATGGCCAGCGGCAGCGTGATGCGGCGGAAGGTCACCAGCGGCTTCGCGTACAGGTCGCCCGAGGCCTCTTCGAGGTTCGCGTCCTGACCGATGAGGCGTGCGCGCACGATGTACGACACCACCGCGGTCGCGAACAGCGACGAGCCCACCGACAGGCGCACGATGCCGTCGTTGAAGATGAACAGCCCCAGGTCCTGCCCGAGGAAGACGAACCACGGCAGCAGTGCGATGGCGTCGACGATCTCGGGGGTGACCGAGACGAACAGCAGCAGCCCCAGGAACCACCAGGCCCACTTGCCGGGGTAGCGCGCCATCGCGATCCCGGCGAGCGTTCCCAGGGCGGTTGCGATGATCGCGGCGATGAACGCGGTGATCAGCGACACGCGCACGGCCGACTGGATCGCGGGCTTCTCGATGATCGTGAAGAACGCGTCGAACCCGAAGCCGTCCCACGAGACGAGGAGACGCCCGGTGTTGTACGAGTAGATGACGATGACGATGATCGGCGCGAACAGGAAGAGCATCACGATGATGCCCCAGACGTTCAGCGCGATGTCCGACCAGCTCCGCCCGCTCGGGCGGCGGCGCGCGCCCTTGCGCTCGCGCAGGATGGCCTCGGTCTCGGTGACGGTCATTGCAGCACCTCGGCGGAGGATCGGGGAGCGGGGGCGGTCGGCGCGGTGTCGTCGGCAACGGGGCCCAGCACCAGGCGGTTGCGGGCGCGGAACGGCAGGGCGATGAGCCAGATGATGAGACCCGCGACGGCGATCGTCAGCGTGATCACCAGCATGAGCACGACGGCCATCGCCGACCCGAGGGCCCAGTTCTGGGCGGTCTGGAACTGGGCCGCCACGAGCTGGCCCACCATGTTGCCCTTCGCACCGCCGAGCACGGTCGCGGTGATGTAGTCGCCCATCAGCGGGATGAACACCAGCAGCACACCGGCGATGACGCCCGGGCGCGAGAGGGGCAGCGTGATGCGCAGGAACGTGGTGATCTTGCCCGCGCCGAGGTCCTTCGACGCCTCGCGCAGGGCGGGCCCGACGCGGTCGAACGCCACGAACAGGGGCAGGATCATCAGCGGCAGATAGTTGTAGACGACACCCAGCAGCACGGCGCCGCGGGTGTAGAGGATGTCGAACGGCGCGGGGATGACCCCGATCGACAGCAGGAACTGCGAGACCGCGCCTTCCGGGGCGAGGATGACCTGCCACCCGATCGTGCGCACCAGGAAGTTCGTCCAGAAGGGCACCAGCACGAGGGCGATCAGGATGCCGCGGCGCTCGGGCCGGACCTTGAAGGCCATCCAGTATGCGACCGGTGCGCCGATCGCGAAGCACAGGATCGTGCCGAGCACGCCCACCCACAGGGTGTTCTGGAACGTTGCGAAGAAGGTCGGAGACAGCGCCTCGGCATAGCGGTCGAACGACAGGATGTCGTTGGCGTGCGTGCCGAAGATCCCCGGCTTGTAGCCGAAGCTGAACCACACCACCGTCAGTACGGGGGCGACGAAGAAGACCAGGAGCCACGCCCACGCGGGAACGGCGAGCGCGGCTCCGGTGGGAGCCTTACGCACCCGCGGCGGCCTTCATGGCGTTCCAGATCTCCACGCGACGGCTCTGCGAGTCGTTGAGCTCCTGCTCGCTCATCGCGGCCAGCTGAGCCTCGCTGAAGAAGATGAACTCCGGCAGCTCGAGGCCGAACGCCTCCGCCTCGGCCTCCATGTTGGCGCCGCCGACGTTGTAGCCGATGTAGTCGAGGTTGAGCATGAGGTTCTCGGGCGTCATCGAGTCGTTGATGAACGCGTGCGCCGCCTCGGGGTGCGGGGCGCCCTCGGCGATCGCCCAGTTGTCCATCCACAGCTCGGTCACCGGCCCGGGCAGAACCCACTGCCAGCGGTCGGGGTCACTGGATTCCATGATCCCCAGTCGGGCGTCGCCGTTCCACGACTGCATCAGCGCGTGGGTGCCCTGCGGGATCGCGTTGCTGCCGGCGTAGGAGTCGAACGCCGAGATGTGCGGTGCGATCTCGTTCACCAGGAACTCCTCGCACGCGTCGAGGGCGGCGGCGTCATCCGTGTTCCAGTCCTCGTCGCGCGCCCAGAAGTACGCGCCGATGATGCCGGCCGGGTCGTCCGACATCGAGGTGCGACCGCTGGCCTCGTTCTGGGCGGCGTCGAAGAAGTCGCCCCACGTGGTCAGCTCGCGGCTGATGACGTTCTTGTCGTAGACGAAGCCGGTGGTGCCCCACGCCTTGCAGACCGAGTAGTTGTTGTCCGGGTCCCAGGCGCGGCCGAGCGCCGACGGATCCATGTTCGCGAGGTTGGGGAGCAGCTCCTTGTTGAGCTGCATGAGCAGACCGTTCTCGATCATCTGCGGGATGAACACGCCGGTGGGAACGACGATGTCGTAGCCGCTGGTGCCCTTGGCGGCGATGAGCTTGGCGATCAGCTCCTCGTTCGACGAGTACGAATCGAGGGTGACGCGCGGGCCGAGGTTCGCGGTGAACGCCTCGATGACCTCGGGGGAGTCGTAGTCACCCCACGTGTACACCGACAGGCTGTCCTCGAGCGTGCCACCGGTCGCCTGCGGGGCCGAGCCCGTGCCGGTGTCGCCCCCGGGTGCGCAGGCGGCGAGCACGGCCGCGCCGCCGGTGAGCGCGGCGAGGCTGATGAAGCGACGTCGCGAGATCTCGCGCGCGATCATCTTCGTCGAGCCGGTGGGGGCGAGGATCCGAAGAGGGTTGGGGGAATCGGTCATCGGTGTCTCCTGGGTCGGGCGGACGGAGCCGGGTGGGGTGGGGGATCAGCGGGTCGGTGGGGCGACGTAGCCGCCCTCCTCGGCGGCCGCGTCGTCGGGGTAGAGCAGGACGTGCTCGGGCGACCAGGCGCACACGACGTCGTCGCCGATGCGCACGTCCAGGCGCTCGGGGGTGGGGCGGCGCACGATCAGCGACTGCTCGTCGCCGAGCTGCACGAGGTACTGCATGGTGTCGCCGAGGTGAGAGATGCCGATGAGGGCGCCGCGGACGGTGTTGACCTCGGAGGTCGCACCGCCGTCGTCCTTCCGGAGTCGGACGTACTCGGGCCGGACCGCGGCCTCTCCGAGGGCGGCGCCCGCCAGAGCGGGGGTGCTCCCGGTCACGGTCGCGTACGGCGAGGACACGCTGGTGCCGTCGTCCGAGACCGGACCGCGGAAGAAGTTCTGCTGGCCGACGAACGCGGCGACATACGCCGACGCGGGGCGGGCGTAGATCTCGTCGGCGTCGCCGAGCTGCTCGATGCGGCCGGCGCGCATGATCGCGATGCGGTCGCTCATCGACAGGGCCTCGCCCTGGTCGTGGGTGACGAACACGAACGTGATGCCCAGGCGGGCCTGGAGGAGCTTGAGCTCCATCTGCATCTCCTCGCGCAGCTGTCGATCGAGCGCGCCCAGGGGCTCGTCGAGCAGCAGCACCGAGGGGCGGTTCACGAGTGCGCGCGCCAGCGCGATGCGCTGCTGCTGGCCGCCGGAGAGCTGCGTCGGCTTGCGGTCGGCGAAGCGCCGCATCTGCACCAGGTCGAGCGAGGCGGAGACCCGCTCGCGGATCTCGGACTTCGGGGTGCTGTGCTGCTGCAGACCGTAGGCCACGTTCTCGGCCACCGACAGGTGCGGGAACAGTGCGTACGCCTGGAACACCGTGTTCACGTCGCGGCGGTAGGGCGGCGCGCCCAGAACCGAGGTGCCGGAGATGCGGATGTCGCCGGCATCGGGATGTTCGAAGCCGGCGATCATGCGCAGGGTGGTCGTCTTGCCGCAGCCGGAGGGGCCGAGCAGCGAGATGAACTCGCCCGGGGCGATGTCGAGCGAGACGCCGTCGACGGCGGTCTGGTCGCCGTAGCGCTTGGTCACGCGGTCGATCTGCACGGTACCGCGCTCGGCGGCGTTCGGGGCCGGCCGAGCGCCGGGGACCTGCTCGGTCGTGGCTGCGGTCACATCGCATCCCTTCATGGGGGGTTCGGCGTCTTCGCCGTCGGGCTACCAGGAATTCAATACGGGCGGATGCGCAGCGGCAATTCCGGACGTCGGGAACCGGACGATCATGCCTTCGCCGGGCGTCTGCCGGACGATCTGTCCGGACGCCGGAAACCCCGGGGAAACAATGCCGGAATGCGGTGGGAACGTGCCCATGGCAGACGCATCACCGCGCGGA
>JAUHYM010000131.1 GCA_030426515.1 Actinomycetes bacterium | reverse complement strand
GCCTGGCCCGCATCATCGGCAACGGCATCGTCGGCATGAGCTACTCGTGGTGGACCCACAAGCACACCCGCCATCACGCCAACCCGAACCGCGTCCGCAAAGACCCCGACATCGAGATCGACACGATCTCGTTCCTCGACGAGGACGCAGCGAGCGCCCGCGGCCTGCGCCGCCTCATCACGCGCCGCCAGGGGTGGCTGTTCTTTCCCCTGCTCACCCTCGAGGGGCTGAATCTGCACTTCCTCGCGTTCCGGCACCTGCTCGGCCGCGAACCCGTGAAGGGCCGGTTCATCGAGCTGGGACTGCTGGTGGCGCGGTTCGCGATCTTCGTCGTGCCCGTGTTCGTGTTCCTCCCTCTGGGCATGGCGTTCGCGTTCCTCGGCGTGCAGCTCGCGGTGTTCGGCGTCTACATGGGCGCGTCCTTCGCCCCGAACCACAAGGGGATGCCGGTCATCGCGCCCGACGCGAAGCTCGACTTCTTCAACAAGCAGGTGCGCACGTCGCGCAACATCCGCGGGGGCTGGTGGGCCACCTGGCTCATGGGCGGCCTGAACTACCAGATCGAGCACCACCTGTTCCCGAGCATGGCGCGCCCGCACCTGGCCAGGGCGCGCGAGATCGTCATCGACCAGTGCCGGCACCTCGACGTGCCCTACGCCGAGACGTCGCTGTGGCGCTCGTACGGCATCGTCATCGCGTACCTCAATCGTGTCGGGCTCGCCGCCCGCGACCCGTTCGACTGCCCGATCACCGCCGAGTATCGGCGCGCGTAAGCACGAGACCGAGCGCCCGCTACCAGCCCATCGAGCCGGGTGCGCCCTTGAAGGGACCCGCGAGGTCGGGCGTGACCCAGCCGCCGTAGAAGCGGCCGGGCTGCGGGGTGACGAGCACTCCCCCGACCGTGCAGCGGTCCATGCCGGTCGGGTACACCGCCACTCGCCCTTCGAGCTCGGCGAACCCGCGCGACGGCTCGGGGTAGGTCCACGCGGCGCGCTCACGCACCTGGCCCCCGCCGACGACGTCGAAGTACGTCGCCGCGCCCTTGAACTCGCAGAACGACGAGCCGGATGCCGGCACGAGGGCGCCCTCGGCGAAGTCGGCGATCGGCAGGTAGTAGGTCGGCGGGTGACTGGTCTCGAGCACGCGGAGGACGTCACCCGTGTCGACGATCACCTCGCCGCCGAGGACGATCTGCACCGCGCGGGAGGTGCGCTCCACCCGCGGCGGACGCGGGTAGTCCCACACGGACTCCTGCCCGGCGCGGACCGGGTCGGGTTTCGGACGCCTCATCCCGCCAGCCTAAGTCCGTGGCGAGCGGTGGGGGCCGGCATCCCGATATAGATTGTGCGCAATTGAATTGTGTGCAATGGTTGAGCCATGCCCGGCATCGACGACATGGTCTGCTTCTCGCTGTACTCGGCGAGCAGAGCGACGACGAAGGCGTACCACCGTGCGCTGCGGCCGTGGGGCCTGACGTATCCGCAGTACCTCGTCATGGTCGCCCTCTGGCTGCACGGCCCCCAGACGGTGAGCGAGATCGGCGACCGGCTCGCGCTCGACTCGGGCACGCTGTCACCGCTGCTGCGTCGCCTCGAGGCATCCGGGTACCTCTCGCGAACCCGTCGCGCCGACGACGAGCGGGTCGTCGAGGTGAGCCTCACCGCGCGCGGCGACGAGCTGCGTGACGAGATGCGCGAGGTCCCGACGCAGATCGCGACCTGCATGAGCATCGAGCTCGAGGCCGCGCGCACCCTGCTGGACTCCCTGCACGACTACACCAGGAACGTGCGGGCGAACACCGAGGCGATCGCCTCCTGACCGAAAGGACCCGGATGACTCCCGTCTACACCGTCGAAGCACTCGCGACCGGCGAGGGCCGCAACGGCCACGTCGCCACCAACGATGGACACGTCGACCTCGACGTGCGCGTCCCCGAGGCCATGGGTGGCTCCGGCGGCGCCGCGAACCCCGAGGCGCTGTTCGCGGCCGGCTACGCCGCGTGCTTCCACAGCGCCCTGCTCGCCGCGGCCCGCATGCAGAAGGTCAAGGTCGAAGACACCAGCGTCGGCTCACGCGTGCACTTCCTGCGCAATGACGCTGGTGGGTTCGAGCTGGCCGTCGAACTCGAGGTGATCGTGCCGAACCTGCCTGCCGACCAGGCTCAGCAGCTCGCCGACGCGGCGCACACCCTGTGCCCCTACTCGAACGCGACGCGCGGCAACATCGACGTGAAGGTCACCGTCTCGGACGACTGACCTTGGGTCCTGCGCTCGCCGGCCCTGTGCTCGACGGTGCTGTGCTCCATAGCGCCCACGCGACGAACACGGGCTGCAGGAACAGGCGGATGAATCGGACGCGGTCGGTGCGCATGAGCGGCGCCGACCGCCCCGTCCGCCAGTGGTGGATGTTGCCGGGGAACACCGCGACGAAGAACGCCGCGGTCGCCGCGCCGATCGTTCGGCGGTCTCGCGGCAGCGCGACGAGCGCTCCCCCGAGCAGGATCTCGACCGCACCGGATGCCACCACGATGGCGTCCTTGTCGAGGCCGGTCGCCCGCGGCGCCCAGTCCGGCACCGCGATCTGAAATCCGCGGCGCGCCCACAGCAGGTGCGACAGGCCCATGAAGACGAGGCTCCCACCCAGCAGCACGCGGGCACTCCCCCGCAGCACGGCGATGGCCCCGGTGCGTCGACTCATGGGACCCACCGTACGGTGCCCTGAGGCTGCGGGCGTCACCATCGGTGCTGCACCGCGACGACGGGTGCTACACTCGGCGACATGCCGACCTCGCGGCCCCGCCACTCCATCACCGAGACCGATTCCATCGCTCACGCGATCGACGTCGCCCGGCAGACCTGGCCAGAGGTCGCCGACGACCGTGCCGCGCTGCTCCGGCGCCTCGTCGAGCACGGCGCCGCGCGTCTGGAGGCGTCCGGCGCGGAGCAGCGGGTCCGACGGCTCCTCGCTGTCGACGACACGGCGGGAATCCTGGCCGGTGTCTATCGCACCGACGAGGCCCGGCTCCTGCACGACGAGTGGCCCGCGTGATCGTCATCGACGCGAGCATCCTGATCGCCCATCTCGATCCGACGGATGCCCACCACACGGCCGCGACCGCACTGCTCCGCGACACCATCGACGAGGATCGCGGGATGAGTGTGCTCACGATCGCGGAGTGCCTGGTGCGGCCGGTCCGCGCGGGGGTGGCCGCGACGGTGGAGCGCGCGCTCGACCGTCTCGAGATCGCCGCGCTCTCGCTCGACGCCGACCAGGCACGGCAGCTCGCCGAGACGCGCGCTCAGACGGGGCTGCGGATGCCGGATGCCGTCGTGATCCATGCAGCCCTGACGCGCGGGGGCGGGGTCGCGAGCGCCGATGCGGGGCTGCGCGACGCCGCCCGCGCGTGCGGGCTGCGCGTGCTGCCGACGTCGCTCTGAGTCGGGAGCGCCCCGCAGGATCAGGCGCACCGCGGCACGGCATCCGGGCTCTCGGCGAGCGCCGCCGTAGTCTGACGTCGCCGGAGCCGTCGCGCTCCGAGCCGGACCGAGGAGGGCGTGGTGGACGAACAGCAGCCGACCGGCGTCTACGTGCCGACCGGGGCGCCGCTGCCGCCGGGTACACCGATTCCCCCGGGCGCGGTGGTCGTGCGCGAGGAGGAGGTCGAGCGCGACCGGCGTCGCTGGCCGCTCATCATCGCGTTCCCTGTCGGGCTCGCCGCCGCCGTCGTGGGGCTGATCCCGTGGCTGATCACCGGCGGCGTGCTGCCCCTGCAGAACCTGTGGGCGGTGCCGACCACGGTCGACGCCATGCCGTTCGTGCTGCTGCCGTTCAGCCAGTACTACGTCATCCCGATCTTCGCGTTCCTCATCACCGGCAGCGCCCTGGCGGGGCTCGCCGGGCGCGCGATGGCCTTTCGCGGATGGGCGTCGGCGCTGCTGGTCCTCGGCGTGCTGACGGTGCAGACGGCCGCGCTCGTGCAGACCGCGCTGACGGTGCAGCCGGGACTGCGCCCCGGGTTCGAATCCGTGCTGTACCTCGGCGGCATCACCGGCGGCGCGGCGCTGACGATCCTGTTCGGGGTGATCGTCACGATGCTCATCGTCGCCGCCCCTCGCGCGGGTGCCGTGCTCGGCCTGACGGTGGGTGCGATCGCGTTCGCGTCGTGGCTCGGTACCCTGCTCGCCCCCATCGGCTCGATCGAGACTCCCCCGGCGGCTCTCGCACTCGTGCCGTGGGTCGCCCCGGTGCTCACCGGCGTCACGATCGCGTGGGCGGGTGTCCACAGCGCGGGGCGCATCATCGCCGCGCTGACCGCCCTCGTGCTGGTGTGGCTCGCCCCCGCCGTCACGACGGGCATCGTCAACGGGCTCGGCAACCGCGTGCTGCTGCGCACCCCCAGCGAGGCGCTCGAGCACGGGGTGCTCGTGTTCCAGGCGGCGCTGTTCACCCCCGCGGTGGCCCTGCGCCCGGTCATCGCGACGCTCATCGTCGCCACGGTCGGCCTGCTCGCGCGCGTGATCGTCGCCCGGGTGCGCCGGGGGCGGGCGTAGCGATGGCGGTGCGCCAGACGCGCCGCGCCCGCGCCGCGCGACGCCGATCGCGCCGGGTCGCGGCATCCGGCAGCGACCTCACCGACGCCCAGTGGCACACGATCCTCGACGCGTGGGCGTGCTGCGCCTACTGCGGAGCCGACGGGGCGGCGCTGCAGAAGGACTGCGTGCTGCCGATCTCGCGGGGCGGCCGCTACACCCTCGAGAACGTCGTGCCGGCGTGCCGGTCGTGCAACGCGAGCAAGTCCAACGACGAGGTGACGTCGTGGATGCGCCGACGCCGCCTGGACGAGCCCGCGTTCCTGCACCGGTGGACGACGATCCTCATCGATCTGCGCGCGCAGGGGTGACAGAGCGCGCGGGGCTTGCCTCATGCAGAGGGCTGGCCGCACGCAGCAGCGGGAGCGCGACCTCGTCGACGATCTCGACCAGCGCCGCGTCGTCGAGATGCGCGCGGTGCAGGAACCGGTGCTGCAGCAGCGCCACGGTGGCCTGCAGCCGCACCGCGGGCGGGACCGGGTCGACCTGCTCGCCCCGCGCGACCGCCCGCGCCACCACATCGCGCAGCAGCCGCTGGCTGACACCGCCCTGACCGTCGAACACCCCGGCGTCGCCGTCGCGCAGCGACTCGGAGACGACCCCGCGCATCGCCTCGCCGGCGGGCCCGCGCATCTGGGTGATCATCGTGCCGAACACGGCGAGCAGGTCGTCGCGCAGCGTGCTCGGCTCCGCGGGCAGGCGCGGCTCGCCCACCAAGCGGTACGCGGCGGCGCGTGCGAGGTGCAGCTTCGTCGGCCAGCGGCGGTACAGCGACTCCTTGCCGGCTCCGGCACGGCGCGCGACGGCATCCATCGTCATGGCCGCATAGCCGACCTCGCGCAGCTCGACGATCGCGGCCTCGATGATCGCGTCCTCCAGCGCCGACCCCCGCCGGCGGGGGCGGGACCGGTGGTCAGGCGTCATCGTCATCCGCGGCGAACACCGCACCCCGGTCGCCGTCCACAACCACGCGGGTGCCGGTCGTGAGTACGTCGGTGCCCGTGCCGGTTCCCATGACCGCGGCGATCCCGTACTCGCGGGCGACGATCGCGGCGTGCGAGGCGAGCCCGCCGTTGTCGACGACCACCGCGGCCGCCCGCGCGAACAGCGGCGTCCACGCGGGGTTCGTCGCCGGGCACACCAGCACCTCGCCGGCGCGGAGCGTGGCGAACTCCTCGGGCCCGCGGATCACGCGCACCACCCCCGTGGCCGTGCCCCCGCCCCCGCCGACGCCGCTGGTGAGCGCCCCATCGATCGCCTCGCCCTCGAGCTGGGGGTAGAGGGTCGCGGGCGCGATGAGGGGGGATGCTGCGAGCGCGGTAAACGCGGCGCGGCGGCGTTCGAGCACCTCGGCGAGGGCGTCTGCGCGGTCTGACGGCCCGGTGCGCGCCCGCAGGTCGTCGAGGGTGAGCAGCCAGACGTCGTCGGCGTCCGGGATCGTGCCGGCGCCGGCCAGGCGCCGTCCCAGCTCGCCGATCGCGCGGCGGACGATCGGCATGGTGCGGGTGAGCTCGAAGTGGGTGTCCTCCCGCACGGTGACGGCGGCGCTGGCGGTGCGCACCAGGTGCCGCACCCGCTTGTGCGCGCGCAGGCGGCGGATGACCGGATGCCGCAGCAGCGCCGCCAGCGCCTGAGCCGCGCGGTCGTGGTCGGGTGCCGCCTCGGCGCCCCGGTCGAGCAGCACCGCGACGAGTGCCATCACCGTCTCGGGCGACTGGCCCCAGGTGGGGTCGCGCGGCAGAAGCACGCTCGCCGTTTCGCGGTGGCCGAACCGCTCGTCGAACGCGGCGAGCGCGTTGCGCACCGCGTCTGCTGCCGGGTCCGCGGCCACGAGGGCGGCGAGCGCGGCGGGGTCGACCGTGCCCGCGGCATCCCGTGCCCGGTCGGCGAGCCCTGCGTCGTGGACGAGATCCGCGAGATCGGCGAGGGCCGCGTTCGCGTCCTGCGTCGCGGTCTGCGCGTCGAGGATCAGCGCGGTGAACAGATCCGTGCGCCCGAGAATCGTGAGCAGCAGGCGCAGCCGCACCATCGCGCCGCCCGCTGCCGGGAGGTACTCGACCCGCAGGGCGGTCATGATCTCGGTGAGCTGCCCCGCCTGCGCGGGCAGGGCGAGCAGCTCATCCCACGAGGCGGCCTCGAGGTCGCGCGCGCCGAGCGCCGCGACGGCGTCGCGGAACTCCTGGCGGCGCGGGTCCTCCGCCCACGCGCGCGGATCGCGA
>JAUHYM010000130.1 GCA_030426515.1 Actinomycetes bacterium | reverse complement strand
ACTACGAGGCGGAGCTCGGCGTCATCATCGGCGCCCCCGCCAAGGACGTCGACGCCGCACAGGCGCTCGACCACGTGTGGGGGTACACGGTGGTCAACGACATCACCGCGCGCGACATCCAGTTCTCTGAGGCGCAGTGGTCGCGCTGCAAGTCGTTCGACGGCTTCACCCCCACCGGTCCGTTCGTCGTCACCGCCGATGAGGTGCCGGATCCGCAGGACCTCCACATCTGGACGGTCGTCGACGGGCACACCGTGCAGGATGCGTCGACGGGTCAGATGGTGCGCTCGGTGGCGACCCTCATCGCGCACCTGTCGCAGTCGGCGACGCTGCTGCCGGGAACGCTCATCTCGACGGGCAGCCCGGGCGGGGCCGGCTATTCGCGCGAGCCGCAGATCTTCCTGCGCGACCGATCGACGGTGACCGTCGGCGTCGACGGGATCGGCGAGCTGACCACGCACTGCCGCATCACCGACTGACCCCACGCACGCGAGAGCCCCGACCGCACGGCGATCGGGGCTCGTCGATGTGGCGGGGCGACGCTCAGCCGCAGGTGATGGTGCCGCCGCCTTCGAGAACGTGGGTCCCGGGTCCGAGTTCGCCACACGTCGCGCCGAGTGCGCCGAAGCCGATCACCACGATCACGATGACGATGACGCCGATGATCACCGCGATCGAGCTGATCACGATCGCCGCGACCGCCCACCCGTTCGAGGCGCCCGCCTTCTTGCTCTGCACGAGCGCCACGATGCCGAGGATCAGCGCGATCAGGCCGGTGAAGAACGACAGGACGAAGGCGACGATGCCGAGTGTGCGCCCCGGGACGGGGCCGGCGGGAGCGCTTCCGTAGGGCGCCGCGGGCGGCGGCGCCTGGTTGTAGGCCGGGGGCGGCGGGGTGGCGCCGGCCGGGTTCTGCGGCGTATTCGGGTCGGACATGGGTCCTCCAGAGCTCGTCGATGCACGGAACGCGCCGGTGCGGCGCATGCCGAATCTAGCGGGCGATCGTCGCCGGGCGCGAGGAGCTCACGGCAGGTCGTCGGGAACAGCCACGAGGGGAATCGCCGCGGTCACCGCCTCGATGCCCGACAGCCGGGCCGGTGAGAGCTGCTTGACGACCTCGTCGCGGGTCATGAGCTCGGCCTCGACGACCAGGTCCGCCACGTTGCGCCCGGTGAGCAGTGCGGTCTTGGCCAGCGCCGCCGCGGCGGCGTAGCCGATGAACGGGGTGAGCGCGGTGATCACGCCCACCGACGACCCGACCATCGCTCCCAGCCGCTCCCGGTTGGCGGTGATGCCCTCGACGCAGTTGACGCGCAGGGTCCACATCGCCTGACGCATCCAGGTGATCGATTGGAAGATCGAGTGCGCGATGATCGGCTCGAACGCGTTCAGCTGAAGCTGTCCGGCCTCGACGGCCATCGTCACGGTCGTATCGGCGCCGGCGACGGCGAACGCGACCTGGTTGACGACCTCGGGGATGACCGGGTTCACCTTGCCGGGCATGATCGAGGACCCTGCCTGCCGTGCCGGCAGGTTGATCTCGCCGAGACCGGCCTGGGGTCCGCTGGAGAGCAGTCGCAGGTCGTTGCAGATCTTCGACAGCTTGATGGCGTTGCGCTTGAGCGAGGCGGAGAACGACATGAACGAGCCGGTGTCACTCGTGGACTCGACGAGGTCGAGCGCCGTCTCGAGATCGAGACCGGTGATCTGGCGCAGGTGCGTGAGCACCGCCGGCGAGTACCCGGGGTGCGTCGTGATCCCGGTGCCGATCGCCGTCGCGCCCATGTTGATCTCGAACATCAGGTGCGCGTTCTCGCGCAGTCGGTTGTAGTCCTCGCGCAGTGTCGTGGCGAAGCCGTTGAACTCCTGCCCGAGCGTCATCGGCACGGCATCCTGCAGCTGGGTGCGGCCCACCTTCAGGACGTCACGGAACTCGACGGCCTTGTCGAGGAACGCCTGCCGCAGCAGCGCGAGCTCCTCGAGCAGGCTCTGCAGCGTCAGCGAGAGACCGACCTTGACCGCCGTCGGGTAGACGTCGTTGGTGGACTGACTGCGGTTGGTGTGGTCGAGCGGCGACAGGAAGTCATAGTCGCCGCGGGGTCGGTCGGCCAGCTCCAGCGCGATGTTGGTGATGACCTCGTTCGCGTTCATGTTGGTCGACGTGCCGGCACCGCCCTGCACGACGCCGACGACGAACTGGTCGTGGTGCTCGCCGTCGATGACCTTCTGCGCAGCACGGTCGATGAGGTCGGCCTTGGCGGGATCGAGCACCCCGATCTCGGCGTTGGCGCGGGCCGAGGCCTGCTTGACCATCGCGAGCGCGATGATCAGATCGGCGTAGACCGAGATGGGTCTCTTGCTGACCGGGAAGTTCTCGAGAGCACGCGCGGTGTGGATGCCCCAGTACGCGTCTGCGGGGATCTCGAGGGATCCGAGGGAGTCGGTTTCGGTGCGGGTACGCGGCGTTGCGTCCAGTGCCATGGGTGGGTCCTTGTGGGTGTGATCACGGCGGATGTGGGATGCCTCGAGCCTACCCCGCAGCGGTGCGATCAGCGCTTGCGCGAGAACCGCTCCAGGCGCTCCCGCACACTCAGCCGCGCCATCTCGTCCACCCACTCCTGCGAGAAGAAATCGCCTGTCTCGGCATCGACGACGGGGACGACGCTGTGGGTGATGGTGTCCTCGCGCACGTGAACGAGCTGGAACGACTGACCGGCATCCATGCCGTTGACCTCGACGGCCGGGCGGGCGAGGTTCATCGTGTAGCAGGTCGCGGCGGCGACCGAGACCGGGATGCCGGCGAAGGTGCCCGATGTGGAGTAGTGGAGGTGACCGGCGAGGATCGCGCGCACGTCGGTGCCCCGGAGGATGTCCGCGAGCCGACGCTGGTCGCGCAGCTCGAGGATGTCGAACAGCGGGACGTGGCTGGGAAGCGGCGGGTGATGCATCGCGAGGATCGTGCCGTGGGGTGCAGGCTGGGCCAGCACCGCTTCGAGCCACTCCAGCTGCGCGGCATCGAGATCGCCGTGGTGCCAGCCCGGGACGGTCGTGTCGAGGGCGACCAGGCGCAGCCCGTTCATCTCGCGGGCGACGACGATCGGCTCTTCGCTCGGGGCCTCGTCGAGCAGGGTCTCGCGCATCGCCGGGCGCTCGTCATGGTTGCCCGCCACCCACAGCACGGGCGCCCCGAGATGCGCCGCAAGCGGCTCGACGGCATCCCGCAGCGCCCGGTACGCGTCGGGCTCCCCCAGGTCGGTGAGATCGCCGGTGAACACCATCGCGTCGGGTGCGACGCCCAGCGCCTCGACGGCTTCGAGGGTGCGCGCGAGGTTCGCCGCGGTGTCGAACCGGCCGCCCAGCGGCGGGTTCCCGGCCAGCAGGTGCGTGTCACTCAGATGGAGGATCGTGTGGGAGGCGGGCGGGTACTGACCGAGCTGCAGGGCTGCCGCGTCCATGCCCCGAGTCTACGGCTCCGGGCCGACGGCGCGCACAGCGCCTCTCAGAAGCCGACCACCAGGATCAGCAGTCCGGCGAGGACCGCCATCGCGCACATCGCGAACGACGCCACCGCGGCGACGAACGCGATGCGCTTCTGCGTCGCCGTCAGCGGATTTCGGCGTGCCGCCTTCTCGGCCTTCCGCTTCGCGCGCGCGGCCTCTTTCTCGCTGATCACCGTGATCGCGTCGGTGAACTCCACGGGAGTGACCACCGGCACGCGTCCGGCACGCACCAGCATCCGCAGCCCGAGCGCGTAGAAGCCCACCACCGCCGTCGCCGCCGCCAGCGCCGCCGCGAACACCTGCACGAACGCGATCCAGTCGATGTCGATGGTCATGGCCGTCTCCGCCCGTCCTTGCGGGAGCGTGCAGCCGCGCGCTGGCGCCGGGTCGGCGGCGCGGTGCGCGGCACGTCGACGGCCGCACCGGACTCGGCGACATCGCTCATCGCGTTGCTCGCATCCACCCGCGTGCGACGAGAACGCAGGAACAGTCCGAGGATCATCGCAGCGGCGAGGATCGCATCGATCAGGATGCCCCACTCCCCCAACCAGGCGACGATGAGTGCCGCGCCGGCACCCACGACGCCAGCGGCCGGAAGCGTCAGCAGCCACCCCACCGCGATGCGCCCGACCGTCCGCCAGCGGACCGTCGATCCGCGGCGGCCCAGGCCCGAGCCGATCACCGAGCCCGACGCAACCTTGGGTGGTCGACAGAGCGAATCCGAGGGCGCTGGAGGCGAGGATCGTCGAGGCCGTCGATGCCTCGGCGGAGAAGCCCTGCGCAGGCTTGACATCGGTGAGGCCTCGCCCGAGCGTGCGGATGATGCGCCACCCGCCCATGTAGGTGCCCAGCGCGATCGCGAACGCGCAGGCGAAGATCACCCAGGTCTGCGGGTCGTCCTGATCGGCGTTCTGCCAGCCGGCCATGATGAGCGCCAGCGTGATCACGCCCATGGTCTTCTGCGCGTCGTTGGTGCCGTGGGCGAGAGCCACGAGCGACGACGTGAAGATCTGCCCCCAGCGGAACCCGCTGCGTCCGTCGGGCCTGCCGTCGTAGCGGCGGGTGAGGGCGTACGCGATCCGGGTCGCCGTGAAGGCGATGACGCCGGCCGTGACCGGGGCGATGACGGCGGGCAGAATCACCTTGCTCAGCACGACGCCGAAGTCGATCGCGAGGTAGCCCACCCCGACGAGGGTCGCGCCGATCAGCCCGCCGAACAGCGCGTGGGACGAACTCGACGGCAGGCCCAGCAGCCAGGTGAGCATGTTCCAGGTGATGGCACCGATCAGACCCGCGAAGATGAGCGGGAGGAACGCCTCGGGCGAAATCTGATCCTCGCGGATGATGCCGTGGGAGATCGTCTTCGAGACCTCCGTGGACAGGAAGGCGCCGATCAGGTTCAGCACCGCGGCCAGGGCGACGGCGACCTTCGGCTTGAGCGCACCGGTCGCGATCGGGGTCGCCATCGCGTTCGCCGTGTCGTGGAAGCCGTTCGTGAAGTCGAAGAACAGCGCGAGGGCGATGATCAGGATGACGATCAGGACGGCGGTTTCCACTGTTCGCTTTCTCTGGGCGGCACGGCAGTGCGTCGAGGAGCTCGACGTGACGAACGAACAGTTCACCGAGAGTTCCGATGCCGTTAACCGGCCGCGAGAATCTTCGCACCGCTCCTGCTCGAGGTCAACTGCGAGACGGTCTCCGCGTATTAGCCTGGGGCAGGTGACCGAGCACAGCCCGCGACCGGAGGCCTCCGCGCCCGTTGCCGCCCGTACCCCGTCCGCCCGTGTCCATCACGGCGACACCGTCGACGATCCGTACGAGTGGTTCCGCGCGAAGGAGGACGCCGCGGTCATCGCGCATCTGGAAGCGGAGAACGCGTACACCGACGCCCGCACCGCGCACCTGGAGCCCCTGCGTCAGCGCATCTTCGACGAGATCAAGGGACGGACCCTCGAGACCGACCTGTCGGTGCCGGTGCGACGCGGTCAGTGGTGGTACTACGCGCGCACCGTCGAGGGAGCGCAGTACGGCATCCAGTGTCGCGCGCCGATCGATCACCCCGACGACTGGACGCCCCCGGCGCTGAGCGCGGACGTCCCGGTCGAGGGCGAGCAGGTGCTGCTGGATGGCAACGTCGAAGCCGAGGGACACGAGTTCTTCTCACTCGGCAGCTTCGAGGTGTCCACCGACGGCCACCTCCTCCTGTTCGGCGTCGACCTCGAGGGGGACGAGCGCTACACGCTGCGCGTGCGCGACCTGCGCACCGGTGACGCGCTGCCGGACGTGATCGAGGGGACGTTCGCGGGCGCGAGCTTCTCCCCCGACGGCCGCTTCGTCGTGTACTCGACCATGGACGACGCGTGGCGTCCCGACGCCGTGTGGCTGCACGAGCTGGGCACTCCCGTCGCCGACGACACCCGGCTCTTCCACGAGCCCGACGAACGGTACTGGGTCGGCGCCGGCTTCACGCGCAGCGACCGGTACCTGATGATCGAGGCCGGGTCCTCCATCACCACCGAGGAGTGGATGGTGGATGCCGACGACCTCCGGTCCGCTCCGCGCCTGGTATGGCCGCGCAAGGAGGGCGTCGAGTACTCGTCCTCCCACGCGGTGGTCGAGGGCCGCGATGTCCTGTATGTGCTCCACAACGACGGAGCGCTGGACTTCGAGCTCGTCCGCGTCGATGCCGAAGATCCAGGCGGTGCCCGCGAGGTGGTCGTGCCCCACCGGCCCGGCATGCGACTGCTGGGCCTGTCGACGTTCCGCGACTGGGGAGTGCTCGGGTATCGCCGTGCGGGTCTGGCCCGCATCGGGATGTTCGACTACGCGACCGGGTCGGTCGACGAGTTCGCGTTCGACGAGCCGCTGTACGCGGCCGGGCTGTCGGGCAATCCGGAATGGGCGCCGCCGGTGCTGCGCCTGGGCTACGCGTCGTTCATCACTCCCGGCACCGTCTACGACCGCGAGG
Source organism: Actinomycetes bacterium (assembly GCA_030426515.1). Classification (GTDB taxonomy): domain Bacteria; phylum Actinomycetota; class Actinomycetes; order Actinomycetales; family Microbacteriaceae; genus Microbacterium. The sequence continues at coordinate 364 of JAUHYM010000130.1, read as the reverse complement.
TCGCCACCGGGCGGCTGCACCTGCGCAAGCGTCAGCCGGTGCTCGGCGGCTACGATGCGGCCGACTACGCGCAGGCGCGGGTGTGGGCGAGCGCCGCGGACGGGACGCAGATCCCGATGTCGCTCGTCTGGAAGCGGTCCTTCGGGGATGCCGGCGCGGCTCCTCGGCCGCTGCATCTGTACGGCTACGGCTCGTACGAGCACTCCATCGAACCGGGCTTCTCGGTCGCACGCCTGTCCGAGCTCGACCGAGGCGTCGTCTTCGCCGTCGCCCACGTGCGCGGCGGCGGCGAGATGGGGCGCCAGTGGTACGAGGACGGCAAGCTGCTGCGCAAGCGCAACACCTTCACCGACTTCGTCGACTG
>JAUHYM010000129.1 GCA_030426515.1 Actinomycetes bacterium | reverse complement strand
TTCATCCTTGGGCTCGGGCGCGTCCAGTGCGCGCAGGCGCGGGATCAGCCCCTCCGGGAGGGGGCCCTGTCGAGAGAGCTGCGTCGCCTGCTCATTGGCGGGAGACAGGGTGCTGCGCTTGGGGTCGAAGGTCCAGCGGGCGTCCCGCTCGACGCCGCCGGCGGTGAAGGTCAGCTTGACGAGCCAGCCGGTCTCGTCTTTCCAGCTCGTCCACTGCTCGCCCGTCGCGCCCGCCTCTGCCAGCTTCGCGCGAATGGCTGTGCCGAAGGTCGGCAGGCCCTCGTGCTCGAGATCGCCGGCGAGCAGCACCGGCACAGCCAGCGCCTGATCGACGATGTGCTCCCTCTCGGCGAGCACGGGCCGTTCGAAGCGCGCGACGTCCTCGACTCGCGCGCCCATGAGCTCTGCGACCTCCTCGGTCGACAGACCGGCCCGGATGTGCGCCTGAATCTCGCGCGGGCTGGGTCGGGGGCCCGACGCGGGGTCGCGGTCGCGGTCGCGCTTGACCCGACGCATCTCCGCACGCAGCACCTCGTCGATGGGCAGCGCGAAGCGCTCGCCCGACTCGGTCGCCAGGACGAGGGTCTCGTCCTCGGTTCCGATGACCTTGAGCTGTTCCATCCGAACGCCTTCCCTGTCCGCGTGCGCCCATCGTGACACGGCAGGTGCGTTCCTCCCGGGAATAGCGCGGGCGTGCCGCCTGTTTGGGCCTTGGCGCGCGCCACATTTGCGAAATCCGCGGCTGTCGTGCAAACTATCGCCGCCCACCCACCGGTGCGGCCCCAGACCACGCAAGAAAGAAGAGACTCCGAGGAATGGCTACGGATTACGACGCACCCCGAAAGACCGAGGACGACAGCGAGTCGATCGAGGCCCTGAAGGAGCGCGTCCCCGACAAGTCGGCCGGGTCGATCGACAGCGAGGACTCGGACAACCCGTCGAGCTTCGATCTGCCGGGTGCCGACCTCTCGGACATGGAGCTCGACGTCGTCGTCCTCCCGCCACAGGCCGATGAGTTCACCTGCATGAGCTGCTTCCTCGTGAAGCACCGCTCGCAGGTGCATCACGAAGACGGCGGCGGCTTCATCTGCCGGGAGTGCGCGGCGTAGAGCGCGCGCGCCGCACGGCCGCCGCGAGACGGTCGGGCGTGCGGCTCGAGACCACCCACGACGGGGTCGGATCCTCGGGGTCGACGACCTCGATGACCGCGACCCCGTCGATCCCGCCGCGGATCACGTGCCACGACCGAGGATCCAGCTGCGGGCCGCGGTGTTCGCGAGCGGCCTCGCCCTCGAAGATCTCCACCGCGCCGAGCAGGTCGACCTCGATGTGGGCGCGTCCCGCCCGCAGCGTGCGGTCCCGCACGTCGATGACGGGTGCCCCCAACACGAGCAGCGCGATGATCGCCGCGCTGAGGACAGCGCCGGCCAGCAGTGCGATCGTCGCGTCGACCGGGGCGAGCACCAGGCCCAGCATGGGGCCGGCGAGCGCGGCCGCCGTGAGCACGGGCAGCGACGGGCTGAGCCGTTCGCGGTAGATCGACGTCGTGCCGTGTGTGGTGTTCTGCATTACCCTCGTTGCGTGCCCGAAACAGTGGACGTTCCCATTATCGCCGACCAGGTGCCCGTCTACGCGCGCCCCGGGGACGCCGGTGCCGATCTCGTCTCCGCTGAGGATCTGGTCCTCCGCCCGGGTGAGCGGGCGCTGGTCGGAACGGGAGTGCGGATCGCGCTCCCGGAGGGCTACGCCGCCTTCGTCGTGCCGCGCAGCGGCCTGGCAGCCCGCCACGGCATCACGATCGTCAACGCTCCCGGGACGGTGGACGCCGGCTACCGTGGCGAGATCAAAGTCGCACTGCTGAACACCGACGCCACCGAGGAGTACCGGATCGCACGGGGGGATCGGATCGCACAGCTGATCGTCCTTCCGGTGCCGCAGGCGCGATTCGTCCCGGTGGATGACCTTCCCGACAGTGACCGTGGCGAGGGCGGTTTCGGGTCGACCGGCTATACGAACGGAGCTCGATCATGACCGATGCCAGCACTGCAGGACCGCCGCCGAAGTCGGCGCCTGCCGACCGCGCGGAATCCGGGCCCTTCGACGAGTCCGAGGCCAACCCGGTGCGTCCCTACATCGACCTCGGCGGCATCAAGATCATGCCGCGCGATGGTCTGAACCTGCGGCTCGAGGTCGAGGAGCAGACCAAGCGCATCGTCGCGGTCGGCCTGGACTACGCGGACTCGACCATCCAGGTCCAGCCCTTCGCCGCGCCCCGCACCGCGGGGCTGTGGAATGAGACCCGCGAGCAGATCCGACAGCAGGTCAAGCAGCAGGGCGGTCGCGTCGAAGAGCGGGACGGACCTCTGGGCCCCGAGCTGCTCGCCGAGGTGCCCGTCGTGGGCAACGCCGACGGCCAGGCCGGAAAGCGCCTGGCGAGGTTCGTGGGCGTCGACGGGCCGCGCTGGTTCCTGCGCGGCGTGATCGGGGGAGCCGCGACCGGCGACGTCGACGCTGCGGCGAAGGTCGAGGATCTGTTCCGCTCGATCGTGGTCGTCCGCGGCGGCTCGCCGATGCCGCCGCGCGATCTCATTCCGCTGAAGATGCCGTCCACGCCGGGCACCGCGTGAACGACCCGGACCGCGAGTCGGAATCCGAGACGAGCGAGTCGGCCTCCCAGACGATCGGCGCCGCCCTGGGCAACGCGGCGCGTCGCGCGGGGCTCGATCCGGCGACAGAGTCTTCCACCGGCCACGTCGTCTGGCAGGCGATGGGCGGATGGCGCGGCATCCTCGAATCGGTGCTGCCGACGCTGCTGTTCGTCGTCACGTACACGGTGACGATCGACCCCGCCACCAACGAGGGCAACCTGTGGCTCGCGCTCGGTCTGTCCGTCGGCGCAGCGGTCCTGTTCACCATCGCGCGGCTCGTCGCCCGCCAGCCGCTGACGGCCGCCGTGGGTGGGCTCGTGGCGGTCGGCGTGGCCGCGGCCTTCGCGGCCTTCACCGGTGAAGCCAGCAACAACTTCGTGCCGGGCTTCATCACCAATGCGCTGTATGGCACCGCGTTCCTCGTGTCGGCACTGGTCGGCTGGTCGCTGATCGGGCTCGCCGTCGGCTTCCTCATGGGGGAGGGCACGGCGTGGCGATCCGACAAGCGCAAGCGCCGCGTGTTCTTCTGGCTGGCGATCGCCTGGGCCGCGCTGTTCGCCGCACGTCTGGCGGTGCAGCTTCCGCTGTACTTCGCCGACAACTTCGCTGCTCTCGGCACGCTCAAGCTCGTGATGGGCCTGCCCCTGTTCGCGCCCTTGGTCGCGGTGAGCTGGCTCGCGGTGCGCGCGTGCTATCCCCGCAGGACACCCTGATACATTTATCTTGATATCAAGATAAATTCCCTCTTCGTGCCCGGTTAGGTCCGCCTCACTAGCCCGCGGTCCGCCGGAAGGGGGAAGATGGGACGCAATCGGCTCAGCCCGCCGCTCGCGGACGAAGGAGACATCCATGTCTACGGTTGACAGCTTCGGTGCCAAGAGCACCCTGACGGTCGGCAGCACCGACTACGAGATCTTCCTCCTCGAGAAGGTCCCCGGCTACGAGAAGCTCCCCTTCAGCCTGAAGGTGCTCCTCGAGAACCTGCTCCGCACCGAGGACGGCGCGAATGTGACGAAGGCGCAGATCGAGGCGCTGGGTGCGTGGGATCCGGGCGCGGAACCGGACACCGAGATCCAGTTCACGCCCGCGCGCGTGGTGATGCAGGACTTCACCGGCGTCCCCTGCATCGTCGACCTCGCCACCATGCGCGAGGCCGTCACCGCCCTGGGCGGCGACCCGAACAAGATCAACCCGCTCTCGCCCGCCGAGATGGTGATCGACCACTCGGTCATCGCCGACCTGTTCGGCAGCGAGAACGCTCTCGAGCGCAACGTCGAGATCGAGTACGAGCGCAACGGCGAGCGCTACCAGTTCCTCCGCTGGGGTCAGGGCGCCTTCGACGACTTCAAGGTCGTCCCGCCCGGCACCGGCATCGTGCACCAGGTGAACATCGAGCACCTCGCCAAGGTCATCTACGACCGCGACGTCGACGGTGTGCTGCGGGCGTACCCGGACACCTGCGTGGGCACGGACTCGCACACCACGATGGTCAACGGACTCGGTGTGCTCGGCTGGGGTGTGGGCGGCATCGAGGCAGAGGCCGCCATGCTCGGCCAGCCGGTGTCGATGCTCATCCCGCGGGTCGTGGGCTTCAAGCTGACCGGCGAGATCCCCGCGGGCGTCACCGCGACCGACGTCGTCCTCACCATCACCGACATGCTCCGCAAGCACGGCGTGGTCGGGAAGTTCGTCGAGTTCTACGGCGAAGGCGTCGGGTCGGTGCCGCTGGCCAACCGCGCGACGATCGGAAACATGAGCCCCGAGTTCGGGTCCACGGCAGCGATGTTCCCCATCGACGACGTCACGCTCGAGTACCTGCGCCTGACCGGCCGTGACGAGCAGGCCGTTGCGCTCGTCGAGCAGTACGCCAAGCAGCAGTCGCTGTGGCACGACCCGGCCAACGAGCCGAACTACAGCGAGTACATGGAGCTCGATCTGTCCACGGTCGTCCCCTCGATCGCCGGGCCCAAGCGCCCGCAGGACCGCATCCTGCTGTCCGAGGCCAAGAGCCAGTTCAACGTCGACCTCACGAACTACGCCGACGAGGACCACGACCTCGTCGACCTGACCGTGTCGGAGTCCTTCCCTGCGTCGGACCCGCCCGGGTTCACCCCCGAGGATGAGAACAGCCACCACGAGCACCACCACCACTCGCACGCACCGCACTCGGTCTCGAAGCCGACCGCTGTCACGACGGCCGAGGGTGCATCGTTCACGTTGGACCACGGATCGGTCGCGCTGGCCGCGATCACCTCCTGCACCAACACGTCGAACCCCTCGGTGATGATCGCCGCGGGTCTGCTCGCCAAGAAGGCGCTCGACAAGGGGCTCAAGAGCAAGCCCTGGGTGAAGACCACGCTGGGACCGGGCTCGAAGGTCGTGACCGACTACTACGAGAAGTCCGGGCTGGACAAGGCGCTCGAAGGCCTCGGGTTCTACACCGTGGGCTACGGCTGCACGATCTGCATCGGCAACTCGGGACCGCTGATCGAAGAGGTCTCGGCCGCGATCAACGACAACGATCTCGCCGTGACCGCGGTTCTCTCGGGGAACCGCAACTTCGAGGGCCGCATCAGCCCCGATGTCAAGATGAACTATCTCGCCTCGCCGCCTCTGGTCGTGGCGTACGCGCTGGCCGGGTCGATGAACTTCGACTTCGAGTCCGACCCGCTGGGCACCGGCGCCGACGGCCAGGATGTCTTCCTCAAGGACATCTGGCCCGAGCCCGACGAGGTGCAGGAGATCATCGACTCGTCGATCTCGCGCGAGCAGTTCATCAAGCAGTACGCCACGGTCTTCGACGGTGACGAGCGCTGGAAGAACCTGCCCACCCCGACGGGTCCGACCTTCGAGTGGGACGACGCCTCGACCTATGTGCGCAAGGCGCCGTACTTCGAGGGCATGACGATGGACCTCACCCCGGTGTCGGACATCACGGGTGCTCGCGTGATGGCGGCGCTGGGCGATTCGGTGACCACCGACCACATCAGCCCGGCGGGCAACATCAAGATCGGCACGCCGGCTGCGAAGTACCTCGAGGAGCACGGCGTGCGCCAGAAGGACTTCAACTCGTACGGGTCGCGCCGCGGCAACCACGAGGTCATGATCCGCGGAACGTTCGCGAACATCCGGCTGAAGAACGAGCTGGTCGCCGCCGTCAACGACGGACAGGTCGTCGAGGGCGGCTTCACCCGCGACTTCACCCAGGAGGGCGGCCCGCAGTCGTACATCTACGACGCCTGCATGAACTACGCCGCGCAGGACACCCCGCTCGTGGTGTTCGGCGGCAAGGAGTACGGGTCGGGGTCGTCCCGCGACTGGGCGGCCAAGGGCACCCGCCTCCTGGGCGTGAAGGCGGTCATCACCGAGAGCTTCGAGCGGATCCACCGGTCGAACCTCATCGGCATGGGTGTCGTCCCGCTCCAGTTCCCCGCCGGCGAGAGCTGGTCCTCGCTCGGACTCGACGGCACGGAGATCGTCTCGATCGAAGGCCTCGAGCAGCTGAACGAGGGCACGACCCCGAAGACCGTCAAGGTCACGGCGGCGCCGAGTGAGTTCTCACCCGAGGGCAAGGAGACCGTCGAGTTCGATGCGGTCGTGCGCATCGACACCCCCGGTGAGGCCGACTACTACCGCAACGGCGGAATCCTCCAGTACGTGCTTCGCTCGCTCGTCTGAGATTGGTCTGGCTCGAGGCCCCCGACATCACCGGATGTCGGGGGCCTCGGTCTATGCCGCGGGTAGACTGGCGGGTACGTCCGCGCGCGACTCTTGACGATGTGCGCGACGGCGAAGGGAGACGGATGTCGCTGCTGGCCTCGATCACCGGGCCCCGTGATCTGGATGCGCTCACGCCGGAGCAGCTGCCGCAGCTCGCCGAGGAGATCCGCGCGTTCCTGGTCGAGAACGTCGCACGCACCGGGGGCCATCTGGGCCCGAATCTCGGAGTGGTCGAGCTCACGATGGCGATTCATCGCGTCTTCGACTCGCCGTCGGACCCGGTCATCTTCGACACGGGCCACCAGTCGTATGTGCACAAGCTTCTCACCGGCCGACAGGACTTCTCGCAGCTGCGTTCGCGCGAGGGTCTGGCGGGATACCCGCAGCGCGGCGAAAGCCCGCACGACGTCGTCGAGTCCAGCCATGCGTCCAGCTCGCTGAGCTGGGCCGATGGTGTCTCGCGCGCGCTCACGCGCACGGGCCGCCGGGATCGTC
>JAUHYM010000128.1 GCA_030426515.1 Actinomycetes bacterium | reverse complement strand
TGGCGGAGGATAGGGGATTCGAACCCCTGAGGGCTTGCACCCAACACGCTTTCCAAGCGTGCGCCATAGGCCACTAGGCGAATCCTCCAGGGCCCTGTGACCGTGCCCTCGAAAGAACACGGCCCCGGAGGGCCGCAGACCATCCTACATTGCCGCGGGTGGGCCCCGCCGCGCGGGAGACCTCAGCCGGTGCGCGCGCCCTGCGCGTCGCCGGCGAAGACGCTTCCCGGCTGGATCACGAGCGACCGGGGGAGCAGGAGCGCCAGCGCGCGGCGCCCCGGCGACGCGGTGCGGCTGAGTGCCGCGCGCACGGCGGCCACCGCGTCAGCGACCTCCGACCCGTGACCGTACTCGGTGCCGGTCCCTCGGGCGTAGCTGACGTGCTCGATGCCCCGCACCAGCAGCTCCATCGCCTCGGGCGGCGCCGCGTGCGCGTCGACGAGCCGCCGTGCGAACGAGCGGGGCGACTCGCCGGCAGGCAGCGGGATCCCGAGGTCGATGGCGGCGTCCTGCACCGAACGCCACGCGGCGGCCGCATCCCGTTCGCGTGCCGCATCCCGCAGCCGGCGGCGTCGCAGGTCACCCAGCAGCGCCGGCAGAAGCAGCAGGGCCACGAGGCCCACGGCGGCCAGAGCCCACGGCACGCCCCCGGCGGAGGCATCGGTGGGGGAGAGCTGGGAGTCGATGAACTCCTCGTCCTCCTCGGGCGCGATCGACGGTGCCGGCGCGGCGGATGTCGTGGGCGCGGCGCTGGGGACGACATCCCGCCCTGTCGTCGGCACGTTCACCGCCGCGGGTGAGAAGCGGGTGGGCTGCCCCAGGCTCTTCGTGGGCTCGAACGCGATCCAGCCGATGCCCTCGAAGTGCACCTCGGGCCAGGCGTGCAGCTGGTCGCTGGTGACCAGGTGCACCGTCTGCCCGTCGACGACCTCGGTGGTCGCCGACCCCGGCAGGTAGCCCACGACGATCCGCGAAGGCATGTCGAGCGACCGGGCCATCAGCGCGAACGCCGACGCGAAGTGCACGCAGTAGCCGCTGCGCAGGATGAGGAATTGCTCCAGTGCCTCGGCGCCGGTGCCGTCGAACCCGGCGCGCACCGGCGCGTCGAGCGAGTACTCGAATTCGTTGCCGCGGAACCACGACTGCAGAGTCAGCAGCGCGTCGTAGTCGCTCTCGGCGTCGGCGGTCAGCTCGGCCGCCAGCTCGCTCACGAGCTCGGGCGTGCGCTCGGGCAGCTCGCTCGAGGCGTTCTCGACGCCGAACGCCCCGGCGCGGCTGGCGCGGATCTGCTCGAGGGTCGGCCGGGGCACGTGGGTGGTGACGCTGAAGCGCTGACCGTTCGTGTCGAGCCCCGAGCTGATGACCGTGCGGTTGAACGGCAGCGCCGACCAGTCGCCCTGCAGACCGTCCACACTCACGGCGGGGTATGCGACCGGCAGCCACCGGCTCACCAGGTTCCGCACCTCGACGGTGGTGGTGTATTCGATGACCCGCACGTTCTCGTCGACGTCGACCGGGGCGAGCGCGGACTCGCTTTCGAGGGTGATCGGGCGCCCGCCGTCGGGCCGCCAGATGCGTCCGTCGAACTCCGACAGCGTCGCCGCGCGCAGATACGGCACCGCCGCGGCATCCGACCGCACGTACATGACCTCGTTGGGCTCGGGACGCCGCAGATCCTCGCCCAGCTGCAGGGTGGGGTCGATCGAGTTGGCGCCCGGTCCGAACCCGGCGCCGGTGCGCGGCAGAGGCGCCGGCAGCACGGGCGCGGCGACCATCGTCACGACCACGGCGATCGCCCCGATGCCCATCGCGGCGGCCGTGACCCCCGCCACGCGGGGCTCCCGCGACGCGGACCGGGCCGGAGCCGGCCCCGCCTCGCCCTCGCGTCGGCGGGTGTCGGCGCGCAGCAGCAGCAGGAGGGTGATGGCGAGCACCACGAAGGCGGCCACGTCGATGTCGCCGGGCACGGCGAGGGCCGGGATCAGCGAGACGGCGATGAGCCCGACCGCCGCCAGCAGCGGCATCCGCGCGGTCAGCACCACGTGGTCCATCACGATCGTCAGCAGCCCGACGCTCGCAACGATGAGGAACGTCAGCGGCCCTTCGGGCGGCAGCGGCGCGAACCCGGTGATGATCTCCTGCATCGCCAGCGAGAGCATCTCGCCGACCTCGTCGATCGATGCGGGCGTGGGCAGCAGCCGCAGCAGCGACGAGTCCGGCAGGAACAGGAAGGTGACGACCACCACGCACACGCTCAGCTCGGTCGCCGTCACCGCGATCGAGGGCCATCCCAGTCGCCTCGTCGCATACCCGACGGCGAGCACGAGGGCGGGCATCATGAGCACACCGGGCAGCCAGGGCCCGGGCGCGAGCACGCGCAAAAGGGGGTAGAGCGCGGCGAGGATCGCCGCATACGTCGCCAGCGTCAGGAGGATGCCGGGGCCGCGGGGGCGGTCGGTGGCGTCGCGATCGACGCGGGCCGGGCGGATGCCGCCGCGCGGGGCATCCTCGCGCGCGGCGTGCGTCGTGGCCGCAGCCTCACGCGACACCGGCGGCCTCCCGATCGGACACGGCCCGCCAGGTCGCCGCGAGGTCGCCGTCCTGCTCCAGGTGCGCGCAGTGCCATCCCGCGCGCGCCGCCCGTGCGAGCGCGTCGCCCACGGGTGCGACCGCGAACAGGAGCGGCATGGAGGAGTGGTGGGCCATCGGCGCGAGGATCTCTGCGTCGGCGGGGTCGAAGCGGCCCACGATCACCACGACGGGCCCCGTGGTCGCGCCGGTGTAGTGGCCTGCCAGCCGGGAGAGGTTGTCGTCACGGTGTGCGACCACGCTCGCGAAGACGGACAGCATCGCCTCGACGTCGTCGTTGTCTTCCAGCGGGTCGCACAGCGGCGCGCCGTCCGAGTCGGTGACCTCGACCCGGTACCCCTCGCTCGCCAGCCGGGATGCGGCCGACACGGTCGCCTGGATCGCCGCCTCGAACCCGGGGTCCACCCCGGGGGCGCGCAGCGCGTCGACCGTCCAGCGCAGGGCCGTGCGGTCGAGGACGACCGCCGCCTCGGGGGCCGACTCCTGTTCCTCCTGGCGCACCATCAGCTCGTCGCGGTGGGCGGTGGCGCGCCAGTGGATGCGCCGCATCGAGTCACCCGGCGAGTAGCGGCGCGCGATGAGGTTGTCGGTGCCCTGCCCCAGCTGGCTGGTGGTCGTCGTGAGGGTGCCGCCCGATTCGCCCAGGTACGAGGCCAGGGGCGGCAGGTCGACGAGCGCGGGAACGACCGTCACCGCGGTGCGCGTGCCGAGCACGTGCCGCCGCCGGGCGAGCCCGAACGGGTCGGTCGCGGTGATGCGCAGCGGGCCGATCGCCCCGGTGCCGCGGTGGTCGCCGGTCACCTCGTAGCGCAGCGGCACCGTGCGCTCGCCCGCGCCGCGCATGCCGCTGTGCAGGGCGGGGAACACGCCCTCTGCGCGTCCGCGCAGCACCGGCGGCAGGTGATCGGACCACCGCCCGGGGGCGCTGGGCAGGGCGGTGCGCACACCGACATCCACCGTGATCGTCGAGCGTCGCCCGACGGTCGCGACGTGCGTCGACAGCGACCGCTCCACGCTGTCGGTGCGTCGGGTCGCCCACAGCGACACGAGGGCGGCGGCGACGATCGCCAGCAGCAGGCATCCGAAGTACACCAGCTCGGGCACCCCGAGCTCGCCCGCCAGCACGAAGCACGCGATGGCGAACACGACCGCCCCCGTCCCGCGGAGGGTGAGCGGCCAGATGCGCGTCATGACGGTCTCGGCGAGGTCAGCGGTGGGCGGCGACCGGAACACGCACCGACGCGATGAGGCGCTCGAGGACGCCGCGGATCTCGTCGGCGGCGCTGCGGGCCCGCGCGCCGGTGGACGAGCGGGTGGGGATCACACGGTGCGCGAAGACGGGGACCAGCAGCGCCGAGATGTCGTCGGGGATCACGAACGCGCGCCCCTCCAGCGCCGCCCACACCTTCGCCGCCCGCACCAGCTGCAGGGTGGCGCGGGGGCTCGCGCCCAGACGCAGGTCGGGGTGCGAGCGGGTCGCCTGGGCGAGGGCCACCGCGTACTCCTCGACGGTGGGTGAGACATGGATGCCGCGCGCGAACGCCACGAGCGAGAGCACCTCGTCGGCCGAGACCACAGGATCCAGGGCGTCGAGCGGGTTGGCGGTGTCGCGCTGACGCAGCATGAGCGCCTCGGCCGCGGCATCCGGGTAGCCCATCGAGATCCGCATCATGAACCGGTCGCGCTGCGCCTCGGGCAGCGCGTAGGTTCCCTCCATCTCGAGCGGGTTCTGCGTCGCGACGACGAGGAACGGCTGAGCCAGTTTGTGCGAGGTGCCATCGGCCGAGACCTGGCCCTCTTCCATCGCCTCCAGCAGCGCCGACTGCGTCTTGGGGGAGGAGCGGTTGATCTCGTCGGCGATGACGATGTTCGCGAAGATCGCGCCCTGCTTGAACTCGAACTCGCGCTGCACCGGGTTGAACACGCTCACCCCGGTGACGTCGCCGGGCAGCAGGTCGGGTGTGAACTGAATGCGTCGCACACTCGCATCGACCGAGGCGGCGAGGGCCCGGGCGAGCATCGTCTTGCCCACGCCGGGCACATCTTCGATCAGCAGGTGGCCGTCGGCGAGCAGACAGATGAGCGCGAAGCGGACGGCATCCGGCTTGCCGTCGATCACCCGGGTGACCTGGTCGAGGATGCCGGATGTCGCACGGGCGAACTCGGCGGCATCCACCGGGCCGGAGCCGATCGGGCTGGTGTCGGTGCGGGCGGATGTCGCCGTATCGGTCACGCGCTTCCCCTTCGCGTTCGGCGGGCTCGGGCGTCCTCGCCCGCGTTATCCGATCGTAACAACGCACGGGCGGTGTCGGGTGGCCGTGGGCGACGGCTCCACGCCGTGCTCCGGGAGTAGTCTGCGGGCATGGCGTACGACCCCGAGGTTGCCGACAGGGTGCGGGCCGTGCTGCCGGTGCGCGACGACATCACCGAGAAGGCGATGTTCGGCGGGCTCGCCTTCCTCATCGGCGGCAACATGGCGATCGGGGTCCGCGGCGGGGGAGGGCTCATGGTGCGTTCTGCCGCCGAGGACGCCGCGCGGCTGATCGCCGACCGCGCGGATGCGCGCCAGATGACGATGCGGGGGCGGGTGATGACCGGGTGGGTGGATGTCTCGCCCGACGGCCTCGGCGACGACGAGACGCTCCAGTTCTGGGTGGACGTGGGGGTGGGGACGGCCGCCGCGCTGCCGCCGAAGTGAGCGTGCGGTGCCTTCCGGCGGCACCGCACGGGGGAGGATGATGGCGGCATGAGTGATGCCGAGTCCCGCCGATCCCGTCGGCTGCTCGCCGTGCTGGGGGCGGCGGTCGGCGCTGTCGTCCTGGCGGCGATCCTTGCGGTGTTCCTGCGCGGGGAGCCGGCAGAGCTCGACGCCGCCACCCCCGAGGGTGTGGTGCAGCGGTACACGCAGGCGGTGCTGGCGGGCGACGCCGATACGGCGCTGTCGTACGTCGTCGACGACGTCGCCGACGACTGCGACCCGGTCACGGTGACCGAGGATCGCCGGGTGACCCTGGTGGACGCGAGCGAGAACGGCGAGACCGCCCGGGTCGAGGTGCGGGTGGCGACGGTGTACGGGCAGGGGCCGTTCGGGCCCAGTGAGTACGAGACCGACGGCGTCTTCGTCCTCGAGGGCGCAGACGGGGCGTGGCTGATCCGCTCTGCACCGTGGGAGCTGTCGGCGTGCGAGGGGATGGACCGCGATGTCCGCTGACACGCCGGCATCCGCGCGCGCCGCTGCTCCGGCCCCCGCGCGTGCCCAGACGACGGTGCGCCGCATCCTGGTGTGCGGCATCCTCTTCGCCCTCATGGTGGTCGCCGCCGTCGGCCTTGCCGGGCTCGTCGACCGGCTGCTCAGCGCGGGCGCAGTGGTGGCGGGCCCCGATGTGGGGCTCGCGCAGTCGCTCGCGTTCACTGTGATCGGCGCGCCGCTGGCGGCCCTGCTGATGTGGTGGCAGCTGCGCCGCCTGGCGGATCCCGCCGAACGCGCCTCGGTGGTGTGGGCGCTGTATCTGGCGGGGATGCTGCTGCTCTCGCTCGTGCTCGCCGTCTTCGGGCTGGCGATGCCGCTCGCCGCGGCGATCGACGGGGAGTGGCTGCCCGGAGACCTCGCCGCGGGAATCGTGTGGAGCGCCGTGTGGCTCGGCCACCGTGCGCTGTGGCGCGGGCGGCGTGCGGCACCCACCCGGCTGCCGGAGGTGCCGGCCACGCTCGGAGCGCTCGTCGGGCTGATCGTGACCGCCGGGGCGCTCGCTGCGGCGCTGGCCGAGGTCGCGGACGCGGGGATGTCGGCGCTGCTGTCGCCGGTGCTCTCGCCGCTGTCGGGCCAGGGGGCCTGGATGACGGAGGTCGCCCAGACGCTCGTGTGGGCGGTGATCGGCGCCGTCGTGTGGTGGTGGCACTGGTGGCGTGAGCGGGCCCGCAGCGCCGCCGGCGGCTTCGCCTCGGTCATCCTCGTCGCCGTGGTCGGCGCGGCCGCGGCCGTGACACTGTTCGCGGCGGGAACGGTGCTGTTCGTCGTGCTGCGGGTGCTGTTCGACACGGACCCGATGGCCGCGCGTCTCGATCCGCTGCCGGGTGCGCTCGCCGCAGGGCTGGTGGCGGGGATCGTCTGGGTGTTCCACGCCGAGGTCGTGCGCGGCCACGCACCCGCCGTGCGCGCCGGAGCTCGGCTGGTCCTCGCGGGTGTCGCCCTCATCGGCGCGGCCAGCGGATTCGGGGTGGTGGTCAACGCCCTGCTCGCGTCGCTGACCGTGACCCTCGACGGCGACGATCCGCGCACGCTTCTGCTGGGCG
>JAUHYM010000127.1 GCA_030426515.1 Actinomycetes bacterium | reverse complement strand
CGTCATCGGGATCTGCGTGATCGTCGGCGTCGGCGGGGCGGGCGTGGCCGTCGCGAGGTCACCGCGCGTGTCACGCGCGGTGTGACACGTCCGCGGTGTCGGGGACGATGACGGTGCGCGCGACCTCGGTGAGAACCGGTTCGCGCGGGCCCGCCCCGTCGACCACCCCGGAGTGCCACGTCAGCTGAAGGCCGGCGTCGGTGTCTTCGAGCACCGAGATGTTGTTGTCGAACCACGGCCCGCGGATCGTCCGCCAGCGGAACGGCGGCTCGGGGACCTTCGCCGACTTCGCGGCCGCCGCGCCGAAGGGTGCGGCCACGCCGTAGGACATCACGACCGAGAACCAGCGCATGGCGATCGGCAGCGGATTGCGCACCGGGGAGCACACGGCCTGGATGATCCGGCTGCCCCGGCTGCGCTCGACCTCGGCGACATAGGAGTAGTGCACGTCGCCGGCGAGGACGGCGATCGTCGCGGGCGCGTCACCGCGGCCACCGTCGGCGATCTCGGTGAGGATGTCGGCCAGCGACTGGAAGCTGCGCTGCCACGCCGCCCAGTGCTCGAGGTCGACGACCTGGCGCAGGAACTCGCCGATGCGCGCCCACACCCGGCCCCATGCGCCCTGCGAGATGGCCTCGTCCCAGGCTTCGATGTGGTGCAGCCCTGTGGGGAGGAGGAAGGGCAGCGACGTCGCCACCAGGAGGTGGCGCACATCGCCCTGCAGCTGCCTGTCCACCCACTCCCACTCGGTCGCGTCGACGAGGGCACGCGCGTCGGGGGTGAGGTCTCGCGCGGCGCGCGAGTCGATCACCACCAGGCGCGTGTCGTCGAAGTCGCGGCGGAAGCTGAAGCGGTACGTGGTCGGCTGGCTGTCGACACGCTCGGCGAAGTCGTCCAGGACGGCCGAGAGATCAAGCTCCTCGGGCCCGTCGTGCGCGGCGACCAGCTGCCAGATCTCGTCGGCTGCGCGCTCGCTGGGCGAGAGATTCCCCAGATGCTGGTAGACCCAGTACGACGACAGTCCCGCGACGATCCGCCCGTGCCACCAGGATGTCGCCTCCATCTTCCGCTTCCACGACAGCGATGCGTTCCAGTCGTCGCGCACATCGTGATCGTCGAAGATCATGGCACTCGGCACCGTCGACAGGAACCAGCGATTCGCCTCGTCCGCCCAGGCCAGGCGATACAGGTGCGCGTACTCCTCGAAGTCCTGGAGCTCCTTGCCCGGGGGTTCGCGGATATCGCGCTTGGATCGGATGAAGTCCTGCATCGGCTTGGTGGTGACATCCGCGTACACCTGGTCGCCCAGCAGAAGGAGCAGATCCGGGCGCAGCGAGGGGTCGCGCGCCATCGCGAGCGCGTAGGCGCGCATCGCATCGACCCCATGCTTGCGCGTGCCGTGAGCGTCATGATCGACGCTCGTGCGGCACGACCCCCAGGCGATCCGCGGCATCGCCCCCGGAGCGCGCGTGACGATCACCGGCGCCGGAAGATCCGAGTCGGCAAGGGGCCAGACAGCGACGTCGTCGACGTGCACCTGGTACTCGTGGGCCGCGCCGAGAGTGAGCCCATCGACCTCGACGAGCGCGTAGTGGTGGCCGTGGACGCGGAACGTCATCGCCTCCCATCGGCGGTCGCCCACCGTGACCGCGACCGTGGCGCGAGACGCGGACTCCACCCAGACCGCGGCAGAGGACTCATCGGTGTAGCGGACCATAGGGCCGAGGACGAGTGGGGGTTCCGATGCCATGTACACGTTCTAGCGTTCCCGAGGGCATGGATCCACTCCGAGCGGTCGCACGGGGGTTCCCTCGCGCAGGAAGTGAACGGTCCTTCACGCGGCGCGTCATCACCTACGAGGCTTTCGCGCAGCTCATGGACGACTACGAGGCAGAGCACTTCGCGCGGGATGCCGGTAGTCGCCGCGTCGCGGACGCGACGCTCGCACTGCTGACGACGTTCCGGCCGCGGGTTCCGGCGCGGGTCATGGACGCGTTCAGCCGCGCTCTCATGGAAGACCCGCTGCTCGACGCGTTCGGATACCACAAGCCGCACCGCATCGTCATCGCCCTCGCCCGGGCGGGTGTGAAGGCGCATGGGCTGATCGAACGAGCCCGGCCCGCGCGCCGCTCACCGGTGACCATCGAGGACCTGCCGTGGATCCGGTCCTACCCGCACGGCTTCGACATCGACCAGCTGGGGACTGTTGCGAGCCGCGGCGGCGGCTCGCGCTACCGGTAGTTGACGAAACGCATCGGGGGGTTTGTCTGGGGTTGGCACGGAGCGAGATCCGCGGAATTCCGCGGATTTTCCGTGGTCATCGATTGGCGCGACACGCCGCTCGGTGAGATTTCTGCGGACTTTTTGCGGACTGGAAGGGGAGTCTGAGAGTCCGCGAGCCCCCGGCCGCCGGTCCGGTGCGCTTCGCCCACCTGCATCGCTCAGCGACGTCGTCCCCCTCAGCTAGCGTAGGAACGTTGCACGCGCGAGGGGAGACGTTGTGGTCACGGGTGAGCTGAGGCGGCAGGTCGACAAGGTCTGGGACGCCTTCTGGTCAGGTGGCATCGCCAACCCGGTCGAGGTGATTGAGCAGATCACGTATCTGCTGTTCATCAAGCGACTCGATGACCTGCAGCTGCTGGCCGAGAAGAAGGCCGCCCGGTTCGGTGACGCAGTCGAGAACGCGGTCTTCCCGGACGGATACGACAGCGACCTGCCGAGCCGGCGTCCATATCGTGATTTGCGCTGGAGCCAGTTCACGAACTTCGCACCGCAGGAGATGTTCGAGGTTGTCTCGGAGCACGTCTTCCCGTGGCTGCGGCGGCTGGGCGCCGAGGGCTCGAGCTACGCACGCAACATGCGGGATGCGCGCTTCACGATCCCGACGCCGGCGCTGCTGACGAAAGTGGTCGACCTGCTCGCCGAGATCCCGATGGAGGATCGCGACACCAAGGGCGACATCTACGAGTACATGCTCGCCAAGCTCGCGACGAGCGGCACGAACGGCCAGTTCCGCACCGCGCGCCACATCATCAAGCTCATGGTCGACCTGCAGCAGCCGCGTCCCGACGACCGCATCATCGACCCGGCGGTGGGAACCGCAGGGTTCCTCGTGATGGCCGAGGAGTATCTGCGCGAGCACCACCCTGAGCTCTGGGCGTCCGCCGAGTCGCGCGAGCACTTCAACACGGCCATGTTCACCGGCTACGACTCGGATGCCGCCATGGCCCGCATCGCGAGCATGAACATGTTGCTGCACGGCGTCGAGAATCCGACGATCGAGCGCGCGGATTCGCTGTCGGAGGGGCATCCCGGCGACGAGAGCTACACGCTCGTGCTTGCCAATCCGCCGTTCGCCGGGTCGCTCGACGACGAGACGGTGGCGAAGGACCTGCAGAAGGTGGTTAAGACGCGCAAGACCGAGCTGCTCTTCCTCGTGCTCATGATCCGGATGCTGCGCAACGGCGGCCGCGCGGCCGTCATCGTTCCCGAGGGCGTGCTCTTCGGGTCGTCGAACGCCCACAAGGCGGTGCGCAAGCTGCTCGTCGAGGATCACAAGTTGGATGCAGTCATCAAGCTCCCCTCGGGCACCTTCAAGCCTTACACCGGAGTGTCGACCGCGATCCTGCTGTTCACCAAGACCTCATCCGGCGGCACGGACCACGTCTGGTTCTACGACGTGCGCGCCGACGGCATGACCCTCGACGACAAGCGCACCCCGATCGAGGCGAACGACCTCCCCGATGTGCTGGCTCGCTGGCGGGATCGGGATGCAGAGGCCTCGCGAGCGCGGACTGACCAGAGCTTCCTCGTGCCGCAGGCCGAGATCGTCGAGAACGGCTATGACCTGTCACTGAACAGGTACAAGGAGATTGAGGTCGAGGAGGTCGAGCACCGCTCGCCGCAGGAGATCCTCAACGAGCTCGACGCGCTCGAGGTCGAGATCCTGGACGGGCTGAAGAAGTTGCGGGAGATGGTCGCGTGACGCGAACCCGTATCGGCGAACTTGTCAGCGTTTCCGGAGGTGGCACGCCACGTCGTGCCGAAGCTTCGTATTACGGCGGGGGTATCCCCTGGGTCACCCCCAAGGACATGAAGCGGCACCGAATCGGTGAATCCGAGGTTTCGATCACCGAAGCCGGTGTCGCAAACTCTCCCGCCAAACTCATCGAAGCGGGCGCAACCCTTGTCGTGGTCCGGTCGGGAGTACTGAAACACACACTCCCTGTCGCGATCACCGCGGTGGGCGTCACGGTCAACCAAGACATGAAAGCCCTGTCGCCGAAGCGCGACCGCGTCGACCCGGAGTACCTGGTGCGACTCGTGAAGGCGCAGGAGGCACGTATCCTTCGGTCGGTACGCGCAACGACCGCAGACAACTTCCCCATCGACGACCTTCTGAGCATCGAGGTTCCGCTCCCACCCCTCCCCGAGCAGCGCCGCATAGCCGGAATCCTCGACGAGGCCGACGCTCTCTGCGCCACGGCGCGACGCGCGGTCGAGACGGCGAAGTCGGCTCCCGCCGCGCTGGCCGAGCGGTTGAGCGACGACACGAGGCCGAAGGTACCGCTACGCGGTGTCGTCACGTCGATTTCTTCAGGACGCAGCATCGTCGGCGCGGACGAGTCTTCGGCATATCGCGTCCTCAAGATCAGCGCCGTCACATCGGGTGACTTCATCCCCTCGGAGTCGAAACCGTTGCCCATCGGGTACACACCGCCTCCCGTCCACCTGGCACGAGAGGGTGATCTTCTGGTCTCACGTGCGAACACGGCTGAGTTGGTCGGAGCGACCGCGATGGTTTGGGAAAGCCCAGTCCAGCCACTCGCGCTCCCCGACAAGCTTTGGAAGCTTCAGGTGAACAAGGAGCTCGTCGATCCTGTATTCGTGCATTCCGTGATCTCGAGTAAGTCGTTTCGCGCCGAAGTGTCGCGCAGGGCGACAGGCAGCGGCGGATCCATGAAGAACATCACTCAAGCGGACTATCTGGCGATTCCGATCCCACTCCCGTCTCCCGAGTCGCAGGCGGCCTTCGCTGATTCCGTCCGCCAAGTCCGCCAGACTCAAACGGTTCTTGTCGAGCGATCGGCCGCTCTCGACGCTCTCTTCGCCTCTCTCCAGCACCGCGCCTTCAGGGGCGAGCTGTGAGCGGCAAGCAGATCAAGCTCTTCCTCGTCGATGGCACGCCCGGTGGCCTGGCAACGGCCGAGATCACGAACTGGACTGGTCACATCGTCACCGCTCCGCGATCCGAGGCGGGCGATCTGCTGCGCCGCCCCGAGGCATCCCGCACCGGTGTGTACTTCCTCCTCGGCGACGACGAATCGGCGGTGAACGACATTCGCTGCTACATCGGCGAAGCCGACGTGATCGGCGACCGGCTGAAGTACCACCTGCGTGAGAAGGACTTCTGGGATCGCGTCGCGCTCGTGACGTCGAAAGACACGAATCTCACCAAGTCGCACGTGCGATACCTCGAGTCCCGGCTTATCACGCTCGCACAGCAGGCGGGCAGGTCGACGCTCGAGAACAGTACGGCACCGTCGCCTCCGCCGCTGCCCGAGGCGGATCAGTCCGACATGGACTACTTCCTGCAGCAACTCCACATCGTGCTGCCGGTGCTCGGCATCAACGTCATCCGTTCACGCCAGGCGCCGACGCCGGCGATGGTCGACGCGACGTCGCCGATCTTCCGGCTGGTGAACAAGCGCGCAGGAGTCGATGCGTCGGCGCAGCAGATCGACGGCGAGTTCACTGTTCTCGCGGGTTCCATCGTGGTTCCCGAGTGGCGTGGAAAAGGCTCTGCCCAGAGCACGATCAAGTCATACGCCGCGTACCGCGCTCAGCACGAGAAGTTGGTCGCCGACGGAGCGATCGAGGTCGTCGGTGACACTGCTCGCGTGACCCGCGACATCCCGTTCCCATCACCCTCGACCGCGGGCGCGATCTGCACCGGCCGAGCCTGCAACGGTCGCGTCGAGTGGACGTCACCTGAGGGCAGCTTCGGCGCCTGGGAGTCCCGCGGGGTTTCATAGACGCGACTCGAGACTCCTCGCGGTATCGGTCTCCCGGCGAGGAGGCGACGACGGACGCGCCCCCACAGCGTCCGCCGCCGCGGCTTCAGTCGACGATCTCGAAGATGATGTCGAGGCCGTCGTCGGGGTGGTAGCTCCAGCTCGCGGTGACATCGTCCCAGTCGCCGCTCTGGCGGCCGTCGAGCGAACGCGTCTGGTACATGAGCTCCTTCACCGCTGCCGGCGCGCCGACCGCGTCGATGAGGCAGTCGATCTCGGTGAACGTCACATCGCCAGAGCCGAAGTCCTCACCCTCGCCGTCGACGATCATCGTGCGTCCGTCGTCCTCGATCTCGACGACTCCGGTCGCGCCGCATCGCCGGGCAGCGTCGGCAAAGAGGTCGCTCTTGGCGGCTTCAGCTGCGGCAGCCGCGGCCTCTGCTTCGGCCTGCTGCTGCGCGACAACAACGCCAGAAGCGACGGTGGCGCCGATCACCGCGCCAATCGCGAGCCCGAGTATGCCGGTGATTGCGGGGAGGATCCACATCGGGCGGGGCGTTGCGGCATCCGTCGTCTGGACGCTAGGCGGCCGGTTCACCGGTGGAGGAACGACTTCTTCACCGGCGGACGGAATGTGGTTGGAGCGGCGTGTGGCGCCGTCGGGTGCTGTGTCGGACATGGCGGACTCCTTGGTCACTCGTGCCTGGGACCCGCCCGCGAGCCTCCGCGGGTGGCCACCGGCCGAACGGCCAGTAGGACAGCACACACCATGCCTCCGACATTCGGTCTCTGCGGTGCCGGGACCGGATTCGGGGGAGGGCTTGGATAGCATCGGGTTGGGACGGGAAGTCCGTTCCGATCAGAGGAGCCGTTCGTTGGGGAACTTCGACTTCGTCGCGCAGGCGTGGCCGCAGTTCGGCGAGGCCGCCGTGCGCGCCGAGAGCTACCTGCGGGCCGATCCTCGAGCCGCGGCGACGTACGCGCGTCGAGCTGGCGAACTCTTCACAGCGTGGATCTACTCCGTCGAGAACCTTCCACGGCCCTACGATGACTCGTTCTCGAATCTCACGCGACAGCGCGCATTCCGCGACTGCGTCGGTGAGACGGTGG
>JAUHYM010000126.1 GCA_030426515.1 Actinomycetes bacterium | reverse complement strand
GCGCCACCTGCGAGAGCACGCCCGGCACGGTCGAGACCACACCCGTGGCCAGCGCGAGTGCGCCGATGAGCGCCGACACCCAGCGTCCGGCGCCTCCCAGCAGCGCGACCAGCGCCTGATTCACCGCTGCGAACGCGACGCCGGCGGTCACGCACATCGCCGCGAACACCGACCAGTCGGCCCACGCGTAGGATGCCGCGAGCTGCACGATCCCGGCGACCGCGAGGCCCTGCCCCGCGCCGATCGCCGCCGCGGGGGCGAACCCGCGCAGCGCCAGCAGCGCCGACGGGCGGCGCGAGGTGAGCGCGGTGCGCGACACCGCCTGCAGCGCCACGAACGAGGCGAGGCCCCCGAACCACAGCGCGAGCGTCGCCAGCAGCGGGATCGCGGATGCGCCGAACAGGTTGCCGTCGGCGGCGCCGGCGGTCACGGGGTCAGAGACGACGCTGGCGAGCTCGGTCGCCTCGTCGTCCGTGTAGCTGGGCAGCTCGTCGGACGCCTGGTGGAGGCCGGACGCGAGCGTGTCGGTGCCGTCGGCGAGCTGCGTCATCCCGTCAGCGAGCTCCTCTGCCCCGGTCGCGGCGCCGGCGGCGCCCGTCGCCCACGCGCGGGCGCCCGAGGCCCACTGGGCGGTGCCGTCGGCGAGCTGGCCGGTGCCGTCGGCGAGCTCGGTCATCCCGGTCGACAGGTCGGCGGCGCCCGAGGCGAGCCCATTCGCTCCGTCTGCCAGCTGGCCGACCCCGGCTGCCGAGGCCTCGGCACCGTCGGCGAGCTGGTCGATGCCCGCCGACAGCTGCGCGGCGCCGTCCGCGGTGTCGGAGAGGGCCTGCGTGAGCGTGGGCCCGAAGGCGGCGAGGCCCTCGACCTGTCCCGCGACGGCGCCGGCCTGGTCGATCGCCTCGTCGACCTGGGGGAGCGCTGCCTCGGCCGCATCGGCAGCGTCGACGAGAGCGGCGCAGAGTGCGGCGGAACCGCCCTGCGCGCTGCAGTCGTCGGCGAGGCTCCGCAGCTCGGCGGCGCTGTCTGCGGCGGTCTGCTTGATCACCTCGGTGTTCGCGGCGAAAGCGTTGGCGCCGTCGACGATCTCCTGCGGCACCTCGGGCAGCTGCGAGACCTGGTCCGCCATCTGGGCGAGGCCGTCGGCGAGCTGCGCACTCGAGTCGGCGGTGGTCCGGGCGCCGGCCGCCCACTGATCCAGCCCGGCGGCAGCGTCATCGGCGCCCGTCGCCCACCCGGACGCGCCGGATGCCCACTGCGCGGTGCCCGCGGCGAGCTGGTCGGTGCCCGCCGCCGTCTGCGCCATTCCGGTCGACAGCTCGCCCGCGCCCGTGGCGAGCTCGCCGGCGCCGGCTGTCAGGTCTCGGATGCCGTCGGCCAGGCTCTGTGTGCCCGCGGCGGCCTCTCGCGTGCCGTCGGCCAGGTCGTCTGCGCCGTCGGCCGCCGACCCCAGCTGGTCGCCGAGGGTCGTGAAGCCGAGGAACACGTTCTCGAGGTAGATCGCCGACAGCTGCTGACCCATCAGCGACGCCGCCGCCTGCGTGACCTGAGCGGTGATCGCGTCGTCCACGATGAGCGCGTCGGGTGCTGTCGTCACCTCGATCGTGGCCTGCTCGGGGGTGCTGCCGGGCGCGGTGGAGGTGGCGGCGGCGGAGAAGCCGGCGGGAATCGTCACCACGGCGGAGTAGGTGCCGTCGGCAAGGCCCGCGGCCGCTTCGTCGTCGTTGGTGATCGTCCAGTCGAGGTTGCTCTCGATCTCCTCCGATCCTTCGACGAGCCCTGCGGTCAGCTGACGGCCCAGAGGCACGGTCTGCCCGTCGATCTCGACCGGCTCGTCGTCGTTCACGATCGCCGTCGACATCGCGTCGAGACGTTCGGTCGGGTTGTAGAGTGCCGCGACGAGGATGCCGCCGATCACCGCCGGCAGCAGGAGAACGCCCACCATCGTCAGCCAGGTGACGGGGCGGCGCGAGCGTGCGCGTTCGAGGGGGAGGGTCATGCGTTCACCTCGGGAGTGCGGGTCATGGAGACGGTGGAGGGGGAGGTGGACCTGCGCGCGCCGAGGTCGAGCACGTCGACCTCGCGGCGCCCCGCTTCGGTGAGCAGCGCACGGGCTGCGGCGAGGTCGGTGGCGCTGGCGACGACGGTGACCATGCGGGTGGCGGCGGCATCGCGCAGGGCAGCGGCCGCCTGATCTCGCGCGGCGCCGCGCGCGACGGCGTCGATGCCGTCGAGGACGACGATGCGCGAGCGTCCGCGCAGGGCGGCGCGTGCGTCCGCGGCGGCGGTCTCGCTGCGGCTCAGCAGGCCCAGACCCACGTGCGCACGCACCCAGGCGCCGCGGCCGGGGAGCAGATGCCCGGCCACGCGCAGGCGGCCCTCGCTCGGGTCGATCCGCCCGGCGAGGGTCAGCAGCAGGGCCGTGGCCGCGCGGGGGTCGGGGGCGGTTACCAGCAGGGTGCCGCCCGGCTCGACACGCAGCGCGACGTCGCCGTACAGGGTGACACCGCGGTCGGTGAGTGCCAGGTCCTCCGCGACGAGCGCGGCGGACGAGTCGGGCTCCGGCCAGTCGGCCAGTGCCAGCTCGTGCTCGACCGCTTCGCCCTCGATGTCGAAGTGGGGCAGCGTGCGGTCCATCCAGGCGGGGATCCACCAGGCCTTCTCGCCCAGCAGGGCCATGAGCGCGGGGATCAGGGTCATCCGCACCAGGAAGGCGTCGACCGCGATCCCGACGGCCAGGCCCAGCGCGATCGGCTTGATCGACGAGTCCCCTTCGGGGACGAACGCCGCGAAGACGGCGAACATGATGACCGCAGCGGCCGTCACCACCCGGGCCGAGGCGCGGAAGCCGGATCGAATGGCGTCGACGGCGATCTGGCGCGGCGACGGAGCGGCGGCGCCCAGGGCCGCCGCGCGGCGTCGGGCGTGCACGTAGTCCTCGCGCATGCGCGAGACCAGGAACACCTGGTAGTCCATGGCCAAGCCGAACAGCACGCCCATGACGATGATCGGCATGAAGCTGATCACCGGTCCGACCTTCGACACGTGCAGCGCGTCGGCGAACCAGCCCCATTCGAAGACGGCGGCCACCACCCCGAAGGCGGCGAGGATCGACAGCAGGTACCCGCCGGCGGCCATCAGCGGCACCCAGATCGAGCGGAACACGATCGCGAGAAGCACCAGCGAGAGCCCGACGACGAAGATGCCGAAGGGCAGGAGCGCCGCGCCGAGTCGGTCCGAGATGTCGATGCCGACCGCGGTGAACCCGGTCACCTTCAGATCGACACCGTATTCGTCCAGCCACTCGTCGTGGTGCGCACGCAGCTCCAGAACGAGGTCGGCGGTCTCCGGGGCGTCGGGGGCGGTCTCGGGGACGATCTGCACGATGCCCGTGTCGGCGGTCGGGTTCGGCACCGCCAGCGGCACCGCGGCGACACCAGGGATCTGCTCGACCTCGGCGGCGAGGTCCTCCATGAGGCCCAGCGGGTCGGTCGAGGTGACGATCGTCCCGGTCATCACCAGCGGACCGTTGAAACCCGGGCCGAAGTGCTCGGCGGTGAGGTCGTACGCCTGGCGCGCCTCGTTGTCCTCGGGGAGGACGCCGGCGTTGGGAAGGGCCAGCGCGAGGCTTGCCGACGGGATGGCGACGACGCCGAGCGAGACCACGACGGCGATTGTGGTGACCAGGGGATGCTTCGTCACCAGGCCGACCCAGCGCGCCGCGAAGCCGCGCGTGTGCGCCGGCGGCGCAACGGCGTCGTCTGCCGCCTCGGTGTCCTTCGGCGCCCGGCGCGCGCGGCGCGGCCATCCCGTCACCCGCCCCTTCGCGAAGCCCAGCAGTGCGGGGGTGAGCGTGACGGCGACGGCTACCGCGATCGCTACGGCGACCGCGGCGGCGATGCCCATCGTGGTCAGGAACGGAATGCCGGCGAACGACAGGCCGATCAGTGCGATGAGCACCGTCACACCGGCGAACACCACGGCCGACCCGGCGGTGCCGGTCGCGCGCGCGGCGGATTCCTCGGGGGCGACCCCGTCTCGAACCTGGTCCTGATGTCGGGCGACGATGAACAGCGCGTAGTCGATGCCGACCGCGAGACCGAGCATGATCGCGAGCATGGGGGTCGTCGACGAGATCGTCGCGAACGCCGTCGACACGAAGATGAGGGCGATGGCCAGGCCCACACCGATCAGAGCGCTGACCAGGGGGAACCACGCCACGGCGATCGAGCGGAACGTCACGATGAGAACGAACAGGGCGATGAGCACGCCGACCGCCTCGATGAGCGACAGGGCTGGGATCTCGGTCGAGAAGAGATCGCCGCCGAGCGCGACCTCAGAGCCTTCGGGGAGGTCTTCCTCGAGGTCGGCGGTCACCTCGAAAAGCGTGTCCTTGGCTTCGTCGCTGACGTCGGTGGCCTGGCCCGCGAACTGCAGCTGCACGATCGCGGCCGACGCGTCGTCCGAGATCAGTCCGTCGACGAACTCGGAGAACGGGCTGGTCACCGCGAGCACACCGTCGACGTCCTCCAGGTCGGCGATGACCTCGTCGATTCCCTCCCGATAGGCGTCGTCGGTCACGTCATCCCCGTCGGCGGCGACCACGATCAGCTGGGCGGCCGTGCCGCCCGCCTCGGGGAAGGTGCGGTTGAGCTGCTGGATGCCCTCCTGCGCCTCCGTGCCGGGAATCGAGAACGTGTTGTCGGTGCCCTTCATGAACAGCAGTGCACCGCCCCCGGCCAGCACGAGCATCAGCAGCCAGCTGATCAAGACGCGCCAGGAGTGGCGGTACGACCATCGGCCGAGGGAGTAGAGCAAGGTGGACACAGGGCCTCCGGGTCGACGTCAGAGCGATTCGATACGCCGGTGTATCCAATACGTACATGTATCGTAGTGGCGCCGAGTCGGGCGAGCCTGTGCGGTTCGTGTGAATGAGGATGACGCGTGAAGGAGGTCGCTGTGGCGGAGGGCAAGGGTGTGACGCGCAGTCGCGAGAACACACGCGCGCGTCTGATGGAGGCGGCGATCGCCGTCTTCGCCGAAGTGGGCCTGGATGCCGCCTCGGTCGAGGTGATCTGCGAACGCGCCGGCTTCACTCGCGGCGCGTTCTACTCGAATTTCGCGTCGAAGAACGAACTGTTCGTCGCGCTCGCGGGCGAGGTCACCGGTGAGCGCGTGCGCCTGGTCCGACAGCGGGTCGCCGCGCTCGAGGCGCGCGGCGCCTTCGACGCATCCCGCGGGGCCCTCGAGATCCTCGAGGAGGTGCTCGACTTCGACGCCGCCGATCGGACGGCAGTGCTGCTGATGAGCGAGATCCGCATCCATGCGCTGCGCGACCCCGAGCTCGCCGACGCGTACCTGGCGCAGGATGACGAGCTGCGCCAGCAGGTCATGCAGATCATCGAGGACATCGCGCGAGCGCGTGCGCTGAGGCTGCGGCTTCCCGCCGATCGTGCCGCGCGGGTGATGCTCACCGCGTGGGAGGGGGCCGCCATCCGTGCCGTCATGCGCGGTCTGCCCGACCAGGACCGCGTGCGCGCCGTCGGCGCCGAGGTCGCGCGGATCGCCGAGATCCTCATCGAGCCGGAGTCGCCCTCAACGACACAGGAGTGAATTGTCGTTCACTTCTGGGGTATGCTCTCGGCCATGACGACCCTCAAGGGAGAGCGTCGCAACGCGCTCGACGCCCTCGACACCACCGCCCTGCGGGAAGCCGCGAACTGGTTCATCGTGCTCGCCGGCACCGCGAACGTGATCTGGCAGCTCTCGCTGCCCCCGGTCGCGTACGGGGTGATGGAGAGCACCGGCGCCGGCGCGCTGTTCCACGACCCGAAGCGGCGCATGCGCACGACGATGGGGTACATCGCCGTCACCATGCTCGGCTCCGCCGACGAGCGTGCCGCCTACCGTGCCGCGACGAACCGCTCGCACGCGCCCGTGGCCTCGGCGCCCGACGCGCGCGTGCCCTACCGTGCGTTCGATCCGCAGCTGCAGCTGTGGGTCGCTGCCTGCCTCTACCGCGGCGCGGAGTACGCGTACGAGCAGGTGCACGGCCCGCTCACGGGCCTGCTGCGCGAGGACTTCTACCGCCAGGGGATGGTGTTCGGCACCACACTGCAGCTGCCGGCCGAGGACTGGCCGGCCACCCGGGACGACTACGACGCGTACTGGGAGGCAACGTCGGCGCGGCTCGAGATCGACGCGGACGCGCGGGAGTACCTCAGCCGTGTGCTGCGGCTGGAGTACCTCGGACGCGAGATCCCGGCACCGCTCCTCCGGTGGCGCATCCGCATGACCGCCGGCTACCTCGGGCCCCGCTTCCGCGAAATGATGCACCTGACCTGGACCGCCGAGGATCAGCGCCGCTTCGACCGTTTCAACCGACGCATGGCGAGGTTCCAGCGGATGGTTCCCCGTGCCGTGCGCGAGCTGCCCCTGACCCGACAGCTGCGCGATGTGCAGCGGCGTCTGGCTCGCGGCGAGCGCCTGTTCTGACCGCGCTACGCCTCGGCGAGCCGGGCGTGGCACCGCGTGATGCGCTCGTGCCACCACGCCTCGCGGGCAGGGCTCGCGCGGTGGCGCTCGACCAGCGCGGGTGACGCGGCGACGCGGTCGGCCGGGATCACGCCGTCGCGCGGGACAAGCGGGGGCTCGACGACATCCGCCGCCAGCAGCGCAGCCGTCCCCAGCCCGCAGTCGTAGTCGAGGTCATCCAGCGACGCGGCCAGCGCGGCGCCCATCGCCAGGCCGATCGACGTGTCGAGGGCGCTCGAGACCACCGCGGGAAGGCCCGCGTCGCGCACGATCTCGCGAGCGCGGTGCACTCCGCCCAGCGGCTGCGCCTTGATCACGAGGAGGTCTGCGGCCCCCGCCTGCGCGACCGCGAGAGGATCGGCGGCCTTGCGCACGCTCTCGTCCGCGGCGATCGGGATCCCCATGTAGCGAATCCGGCGACGCAGCTCGGCGAGCTCATCGATGCTCGCGCACGGCTGTTCGACGTACTCCAGGTCGAATTCCGCCAGCGCGTGCACCGCGTGCTCGGCCTCGTCGAGGTTCCAGGCGCCGTTCGCGTCGACGCGTATCCGGCCCTCCGGCCCCATCGTCTCGCGCACCGCACGCACCCGGGCGATGTCGTCGCCGAGCACCTGCCCGCGCTCCGCGACCTTCACCTTCGCCGTCCGGCATCCCGCGAACCGTGCGAGGACGG
>JAUHYM010000006.1 GCA_030426515.1 Actinomycetes bacterium | reverse complement strand
GTCGGCTCGCCCCTGCTGACGGTGCCTGAGTGGCACGAGTCGAAGAAGAGGGTCATCGACACGCCCTCGGGGATCAGGTCCCAGATGAGGGCGAGGTCGTCGTCGATGATGAGGCCGCCCTCGCGGAAATCCACCGGGCAGATCGCCTCGTCGCGCGGGCCGAAGCTGTCGACCTCGTCGCCGTCCAGGTCGGGCA
This sequence comes from Actinomycetes bacterium, assembly GCA_030426515.1. Classification (GTDB taxonomy): domain Bacteria; phylum Actinomycetota; class Actinomycetes; order Actinomycetales; family Microbacteriaceae; genus Microbacterium. The sequence continues at coordinate 43,453 of JAUHYM010000006.1, read as the reverse complement.
CGTGTGTGCCGTGGCCGGAGAACTGCACGGCCAGGATGTCGCCCGCCACCGCGGTCGAGACGAGGTCGAGCAGACGAGAGAGGATCGCCTCGCGCGTCGCTTCGGCGTCGCGCATCGTCTCGACCGCGAAGCCTCGCTCTCGCAGCGCCTGCGACCAGGCCTCGGCGTCGGGGACGCAGCCGGCCAGACGGTCCTGGGGCTCGGGGTAGGCGTTCACCCCGATGCACACGGCGCGACGCGCGGGTTCGCGGGCGGGCGCGGGGACGGTCGTGGCCTCGGGCGGCCACGGTGCGGTTGCGGGTGCGAGCGTGTCGGCGGGCGGTGCCGATCGCGTCGCGGTGGGGTACTCCTCGATGCGGTCGCGTCCCGCGACGCGGCGGGCGACGCTGTTCATCGTGGGGCCGTCGTTGTCGAAGTCGCCGTGTGAGGTCGCCAGGCTGCTGCGCCGAAGCCCGTTGGTGATCGGGCTGAGGACCAGACGATCGTCGGTGGCGCGCAGATAGTCGCGCGTGGGCGCGCTGGCATCCAGGTGCTTGGCCATCCCGAGGATCTGCGCGTCGCGCTCGGGCTCGAACGCGCGCGAGACGAGGTACAGCAGCGACTTGCGGTAGATGCCCGCCACGTTGTCGTCGCGCTCTTTCGGGTCGGTCATGGTGAACACCGACAGGTCGCGGATCTTCGCGGACTGTGCGGCGGGCAGCAGCGTGGCCTCGAAGGTGTCCAGACGCACCGCGGGGGCCAGCAGCGACACGGTCTCGAACTCGGGGACGCCTTCGGCGAGCGCGCGCGGGACGAAGTGCGAGTGGAAGATGGACCCCGCGCTGTGTCCGACCGCGTGCAGAGTGATGGCGTCGGGGTTCTCGGCCATGAACGCCGCGAGCTCGCGCGCGAGCACCGTCGCGCCGCCGTCGTCGAGCGCGTTCGCCGCGGCATCCAGCTTCATGTCCTCCCAGATCTGGCGACCGCCCAGCAGTCGTGCGCCGGTCTCGATGAGGCCGTCGGTGAAGTCGGTGAAGCCGCGGGAGCCCAACGCGCGCCGGACCGCATCGGTGACGGACGTGAGAAGGCCGGTCTCCCAGACCATGTGGAGGGGGAACACGCCGTTGTCGCGCCACCACTGCACCTGGGTGTGCGCGGTCTCGAACCCGGCGGCCTTCGACACGAGGCCGCCGTGAGCCCACACCATGACCGGCACGGGGCCCGGCTGGTGCTCGGCGATGAACGCGGGCAGATGCTCGCGCACGATCTTGCGCACATCGGCCGCCGAGGTCACGAACTCGTCGACCGTGGCGGGACGCGCGCGGCCGCGGGAGGCGAGCGCGCCGTCTTCGGTGTTGATCACGTGCGGCTTGAGGGCGGCGAGCTGCGCCGGGGTGAGGTGCGACCCGCGCTCGGCGGTGAGTGAGGCATCGGACATGGTCATCTCCTGTCGTTCAGGTCGTGGTCAGGTGAGTACGGGGATCGGCGAAGACCGCATAGGCCAGTCCGCTCAGGTCGCCCGCGCGCCGGGCGGCATCGCGGGCCTGCCGCGTGGCGGCGGCGAGGTCGAGGTCCGCACCGAATGCGGCGTCGTAGAACACGCGGACGAATTCCGAGGCGACGTCGTCGCGCACCGCCCAGCCGCAGCCGATGAACGCGCCGGCGCCACCGCGCAGGAACGCCTCGGCGAAGCCGCCGGTCCCGGTGGCCCCGGAGCGCAGCCGGCCGACGTCGCACGCGCTGAGGAACACCAGAGGGGCGTGGGATGCGCGGCTGGCGGTCGTCAGATCGGCGCGGACGTCGCGGTCGGCGTACACGCCCTCGGCGGCGCCGGGGGAGAAGGCGGCCAGCAGCAGCTGCTGCCCGATGGGCTCGGCATCGCTCCAGCGGCCGTGGCCGGCGAAGTGGAGCAGATCGAAGCCGTTCTGCACGCACGAGCGGACCTCGGGCACGCCGATCGGAGAGACCGGGTCGCCCGCGAGATGGGTCCGCAGCGCGGCGACCTCCTCGGCGGTGCGGGCCAGGCGCAGGCTCTTGTCCTCGTACTCCGGGCAGAGGGCCACCGCGCTGTGGACGGCGATGCGCCGTGGGCGCGCGGTGTCGTACACCCAGCGCAGGAGGCCGAGGTCGGCGAGGAAGTGGGTTCTCCCGTCGTCCTCGCCCTCCGGCGGGCGCAGGTGCACGACCTCCCACGGCAGGTCGATCTCGGCGGAGGTCTGCAGCAGCAGTGAGGTCACCTCGGCGCGATGCCGCCACAGCAGCGCGCGCACGTCTGGGCCCAGCAGGCTGTCGGCGAGCGCCTGACCGTACCGGCGGACGAGTCGCTCGGTCTCGGCGCGGCGGGTCTCGGCATCCCGGATCGCCTCCACCCGAGAGGCGATGCCCTGCAGACGCGCGTAGACGCGGTCGACGAACGCTGCCTTGTCGCCGATCTCGACGCGTCCTTCGGCACGCTCCTGCCCGATCACCGCCGCGATGTGCAGCACAGACCGCCCGCCGGCCAGCTCCTCATCCACGCGCAGCGTCGGGAGCTCCGCGACCTGCGCGGGGCGGGCCGAAGCCGCGGTCGCGGCCACCAGCGGCGCCGCGTCCGCCGAACCCTGCGCGGTGACGGTCGGTCGCAGCCGGAGCGTCGCCAGCGGCAGCTCGACCGGCTCCTGGCGCACGATCACCGAGACGTCGGCCTCGCCGGCATCCACGCCGATCAGGCGGAAGGTCGCCGTCGCGGGCGCAGCCCCGGCGTCCGGCAGGCGCAGGCGGCGCGTGCGGTGCGCGCCCTCGGCCAGGCGGATCCCGCGCAGGGCGACCGTCACGATGACCGGACGCGTCGGATCGACCGGGATGACGGCGTCGTCGCGCGCGCGGCCCGGTGTCGCCTCGAGCCGGTCGCGAGACAGGCGCACGACGAGCGGGACCTCGCGCTCGACCGGGATGCTCGCGGGCACTTCGGCGTCGATGTGGGCGGGCTCACGGACAGGTGTCTGCGGCGTCTCGGTGTGCGGCGCCGGGGGCACGGGCACCGGCGGGGGTGCGGATTCGAACGCCTCCTCCGGCGGAGCCATCTCGACCGGTGCGGGTGCTGCCTCTTCGGGCGGCTCGAGGAAGCGAGGCATCTCCAGGCCATCGCCGTCGGGGACGCCCGGCGGCGGCGCCGAGCGTAGACCGCCGATCCGGTCCGGGCGGGGGAGGGGCAGTCGCGGCGGCATCTGGCCGGCGCCCGGCAGGGGCACGCGACCGAACGCGGCCGCCGCGATGACGGTCGGGAAGCGCAGGAGCGAGAGGACGGCGATCTCGCCCGTCGTCATCGCCGGAAGGTCGGCCGTGACCGTCTGGTCGTCGACCCGCAGGCGGTGGACCGTGACCCGCGTGCCGCGGCGGCAGACGACGCGCAGCAGGGCCCGCTCGCCCGGCCGCGGGAACGACAGGCGGAGCACCGAGTCTCCGTCACCGAGGGCCGAGGCGGTCACCGTGAAGATGAGCCGCGCGACCGGCACGGCCAGGCGTCGGGCCTCGGCGCGCCGGTCGATGCCCTCGACCGAGATCGCGGTGAGCGACAGTGCGCCCGACAGTCGCACGACAGGTGCCGGCGTCGCCGCATCCCCCATGCTCGCCCCCTGCCCGACACACGTGATCCCCGGGTGGCCGTCGCGGCTGCACCCGTGAGGAGGAGGAGCCGACCGTGCCCGGTGATACCTGAACGGTCGGATGCCCCCTTGTCCACAGCATCCTCGGGTTCGCTCTCGCGCACCACCCCTCGCCGGCATCCCAGAGAGATGGGATACCGCGCGGCCCGGGAGCGGAGTAGCGTGCGAGCCGTGGCGATCCAGCCGCGACGGGCGACGACGCCGTCGCCCGGGGGAACACAGGGGATGTACGCGATGAAGCGTGCAGCGATCGGGGCCGTGCTTGCGCTCGGCCTGGTGGTGGGAGGAGCCGGTGCCGCGAGCGCCGGCGAGTACAACGGGAAGGGCGGTGCCGTACCCGGTGGGGAGAAGGGGAAGTCCGCCTGCTCCTACTCGGGACGCGACGTGCCCGACGACGTCGAAGGCAACCCGCCGGGGTATGACGACGATGCCGTCGCCTACGACTACCACGGCGTGCAGAGCTACGGACAGTTCGTCAGCCTCGGGCTGAAGGACGCGCTGGGCGACGAGCGCCCCGGGGTGGCCTGTCGCGGCAACGCGGGTCACTGACGGTCGGTGCCGGGCGGGGCGCTGCGCCTCGTCCGGCATCCGTCCCGGCGTTCGTCCGGGCTGCTGCGCGGCGGAATTCGGCGCCGCCGGGAGGACTCATACCTCAGGGGTGAGGGGTCGTCAAGAATCCAGCTGGACATGGCGTGGCGAAGCGCCTATAGTTGTTGTTTGCGCTCTTGGATTCCCCCTGCCTTCATATGGTGGTCGGCTGTGCACGGTGCGTCCCCGCGATCGCGGTGCGGACGTCCGGCTTCGGGGACGAGGGCCGAACGCACCTGACGACGAGTCACTGACAACAAGGAACCGAGCCTGCCCGGCTCATGGAGGTTATCCCCTTGGCTGCTGCGCGCAACGCAACCACCCCCACCACCCCCAAGACCGGACGCGGAGCATCTCGCGTCTCGTTCGCGAAGATCTCCGACACGCTGACGGTCCCCGACCTTCTCGCGCTGCAGACCGAGTCGTTCGACTGGCTCGTCGGCAACGAGACGTGGCAGGAGCGCGTCGCGGAGGCGCTCGAGGCCGGTCGCACCGATGTGCCCGAGGTCAGCGGTCTGGAGGAGATCTTCGAGGAGATCTCGCCGATCGAGGACCTGAGCGAGACCATGCAGCTCTCGTTCACGAACCCGTACATCGAGCCCGAGAAGTACTCGATCGAGGAGTGCAAGGAGCGCGGCAAGACCTACGCCGCTCCGCTGTACGTCGAGGCCGAGTTCATGAACCACCAGACCGGTGAGATCAAGACGCAGACGGTCTTCATGGGCGACTTCCCGCTCCAGACCGACAAGGGCACGTTCATCATCAACGGCACCGAGCGTGTCGTCGTGTCGCAGCTGGTGCGCTCGCCCGGCGTCTACTTCGACAAGACGCCGGACAAGACCAGCGACAAGGACATCGTCTCGGCGCGTGTGATCCCGAGCCGCGGTGCGTGGCTCGAGTTCGAGATCGACAAGCGCGACCAGGTCGGCGTCCGCATCGACCGCAAGCGCAAGCAGTCGGTCACCGTCTTCCTGAAGGCGCTGGGTCTGACGAGCGAGGACATCCTCGCCGAGTTCGCCGGCTTCCCCTCGATCGAGGAGACCCTCGCGAAGGACACCATCCTCACCAAGGAGGACGCCCTCCGCGACATCTACCGCAAGCTGCGTCCGGGCGAGCAGGTCGCCGCCGAGGCCGCGCGTGCGCTGCTGGACAACTTCTACTTCAACGCGAAGCGCTACGACCTCGCCAAGGTCGGCCGGTACAAGATCAACCAGAAGCTCGGCCTCGAGGGCCCGCTGACGGAGTCGGTGCTGACCGTCCAGGACATCGTCGAGACCATCAAGTACCTGGTGCGTCTGCACCGCGGCGACACCACCTTCACCGGTCGTCGCGGCGGCAAGGACGTCGAGATCCGCCTGGACGTCGACGACATCGACAACTTCGGCAACCGCCGCATCCGCGCGGTCGGCGAGCTGATCCAGAACCAGGTCCGCACCGGTCTGTCCCGCATGGAGCGCGTCGTCCGCGAGCGCATGACCACGCAGGACATCGAGGCCATCACCCCGCAGACCCTGATCAACGTGCGCCCCGTGGTGGCCGCGATCAAGGAGTTCTTCGGCACCTCGCAGCTGTCGCAGTTCATGGACCAGAACAACCCGCTCGCGGGTCTGACCAACAAGCGCCGCCTGTCGGCGCTCGGCCCCGGCGGCCTGTCGCGTGAGCGCGCCGGCGTCGAGGTCCGTGACGTCCACCCCTCGCACTACGGCCGCATGTGCCCGATCGAGACGCCGGAAGGCCCGAACATCGGCCTGATCGGCGCCCTCGCGTCGTTCGCGCGCGTCAACTCCTTCGGGTTCATCGAGACCCCGTACCGCCGCGTCGAGAACGGTCGCGTCACCGACGAGATCGACTACCTGACCGCCGCGGAGGAGGCCGACCACATCGTGGCGCAGGCCAACGCCCCGCTCAAGGGCGACGGCTCGTTCGTCGAGACCCGCGTTCTCGCGCGCCGCAAGGGCGGCGAGGTCGACCTGTTCCCGGCCGAGGACATCGGCTACATGGACGTGTCGCCGCGCCAGATGGTGTCGGTCGCCACCTCGCTGATCCCGTTCCTCGAGCACGACGACGCCAACCGCGCCCTCATGGGTGCGAACATGCAGCGCCAGGCCGTGCCGCTGGTCCAGAGCGACTCGCCGCTGGTGGGAACCGGCATGGAGAGCTACGCCGCCGTCGACGCCCGCGACGTCATCACCGCCGACAAGGCCGGTGTCGTCGTCGAGGTCTCGGCCGACGTCGTGGTCGTGCAGCTGGACGAGGGCGGCACGCAGGAGTACTACCTGCGCAAGTTCGACCGCTCGAACCAGGGCACCAGCTACAACCAGCGCGTGATCGTCTCGGCGGGCGACCGGGTGGAAGCCGGCGAGGTCCTCGCCGACGGCCCGGCCACCGAGAACGGCGAGCTGGCACTGGGCAAGAACCTCCTCGTCGCGTTCATGACCTGGGAGGGTCACAACTTCGAGGACGCCATCATCCTCAGCCAGGAGCTGGTGAAGGACGACACCCTCTCGTCGATCCACATCGAGGAGTACGAGGTCGACGCCCGCGACACGAAGCTGGGCAAGGAGGAGATCACCCGTGACCTCCCCAACGTCAGCCCCGAGCTGCTGAAGGACCTCGACGAGCGCGGCATCGTCCGCATCGGCGCCGAGGTCCGCCCCGGCGACATCCTCGTCGGCAAGGTCACCCCGAAGGGCGAGACCGAGCTGTCGGCCGAGGAGCGCCTGCTGCGCGCGATCTTCAACGAGAAGAGCCGCGAGGTGCGCGACACGTCGCTGAAGGTCCCCCACGGTGAGCAGGGCACGATCATCGCGGTCAAGGAGTTCAACGCCGAGGAGGGCGACGACGAGCTGGGCTCGGGCGTCAACCGCCGCGTCGTGGTCTACATCGCCCAGAAGCGAAAGATCACCGAGGGCGACAAGCTCGCCGGCCGTCACGGCAACAAGGGCGTCATCGCGAAGATCCTGCCGGTCGAGGACATGCCGTTCCTCGCCGACGGCACCCCGGTCGACGCGATCCTCAACCCGCTGGGCATCCCGGGTCGAATGAACTTCGGCCAGGTGCTCGAGCTTCACCTCGGCTGGATCGCCCAGCAGGGATGGAAGGTCGAGGGCACGCCCGAGTGGGCCGAGCGTCTTCCCGAGATCGCCCGCGAGGCCGCCCCGCGCACGAAGGTCGCCACCCCGGTGTTCGACGGTGCGCGCGAGGAGGAGATCGCCGGTCTGCTCGACTCGACGCTGCCCACCCGCGACGGTGACCGCCTGATCGACTCGACGGGCAAGACGAAGCTGTTCGACGGCCGCTCCGGCGAGCCGTTCCCGGCTCCGATCTCGGTCGGCTACATGTACATCCTGAAGCTGCACCACCTCGTCGACGACAAGATCCACGCGCGTTCCACGGGCCCCTACTCGATGATCACCCAGCAGCCGCTCGGCGGTAAGGCCCAGTTCGGCGGCCAGCGCTTCGGTGAGATGGAGGTGTGGGCGCTCGAGGCCTACGGCGCCGCGTACGCGCTGCAGGAGCTGCTGACCATCAAGTCCGACGACATCCTCGGACGCGTCAAGGTGTACGAGGCGATCGTCAAGGGCGAGAACATCCAGGAGCCCGGCATCCCGGAGTCGTTCAAGGTGCTCATGAAGGAGATGCAGTCGCTCTGCCTGAACGTCGAGGTCCTCTCGGCCGACGGCACCGCGGTCAACCTCCGCGACACCGACGACGACGCCTACCGCGCCGCCGAGGAACTCGGAATCAACCTCTCGACCCGGTTCGAGTCGTCGACCATCGACGAGATCTGAATCCGGCCAGGCAAAACACAAGATTCGACACAGGAGAACTAGTGCTCGACGCAACAACTTTCGATGAGCTTCGCATCGGCCTGGCCACCGCCGACGACATCCGTCGTTGGTCCTACGGTGAGGTCAAGAAGCCCGAGACCATCAACTACCGCACGCTCAAGCCCGAGAAGGACGGCCTGTTCGGAGAGCAGATCTTCGGACCCAGCCGCGACTGGGAGTGCGCCTGCGGCAAGTACAAGCGCGTCCGCTTCAAGGGCATCGTCTGCGAGCGCTGCGGCGTGGAGGTCACCAAGTCCTCCGTCCGCCGCGAGCGGATGGGCCACATCGAGCTGGCCGCCCCCGTCACCCACATCTGGTACTTCAAGGGCGTCCCCTCGCGCCTCGGGTACCTGCTGGACATGGCGCCGAAGGACCTCGAGAAGGTCATCTACTTCGCCGCGTACATGGTCATCTCGGTCGACGAGGACGCACGCCACCGCGACATGCCGACCCACGAGAACAACCTGCGCCTCGAGATGAAGACGCTCGCGGACCGCCGCGACGCGAAGATCGCCGAGCGCCTCCAGAAGCTGGAGGACGAGCTCGCGACGCTCGAGGAGGAGGGCGCCAAGGCCGACCAGAAGAAGAAGGCCAAGGACGCCGCCGAGAAGGAGATGACGCAGGTCCGCAAGACGGCGGACGAGCAGATCGCCAAGCTCGAGCACGTCTGGGAGGAGTTCCGCACCCTCGAGGTGGGCGCTCTCAAGCCCGAGGACGAGGTCTTCATCGAGCTGCAGGACCGCTTCGGCCAGTACTTCGAGGCGTACATGGGCGCCGAGTCGATCCAGCGGCGTCTCGCCGAGTTCGACCTGGCCGCCGAGGCCGAGAGCCTGCACCTGCAGATCTCGGAGGGCAAGGGCCAGCGCAAGATCCGTGCGATCAAGCGCCTCAAGGTCGTCAACTCGTTCCTGTCGACCGGCATGTCGCCGGCGTCGATGGTCCTCGACGTGGTTCCGGTGATCCCGCCGGAGCTGCGTCCGATGGTCCAGCTCGACGGTGGCCGCTTCGCGACCAGCGACCTGAACGACCTGTACCGCCGTGTGATCAACCGCAACAACCGTCTTCGTCGTCTGATCGACCTCGGTGCGCCCGAGATCATCGTCAACAACGAGAAGCGGATGCTGCAGGAGGCCGTCGACGCGCTGTTCGACAACGGCCGCCGCGGTCGCCCCGTCACCGGCACCGGCAACCGTGCGCTCAAGTCGCTCAGCGACATGCTCAAGGGCAAGCAGGGCCGCTTCCGTCAGAACCTGCTCGGAAAGCGTGTCGACTACTCGGGCCGTTCGGTCATCGTCGTCGGCCCGCAGCTGAAGCTGCACCAGTGCGGTCTGCCGAAGCAGATGGCGCTCGAGCTGTTCAAGCCGTTCGTCATCAAGCGCCTGATCGACCTGGGTCACTCGCAGAACATCAAGGCCGCCAAGCGCGCCGTCGAGCGTCACCGCCCCGAGGTCTGGGACGTGCTCGAGGAGATCATCCGCGAGCGACCGGTTCTGCTCAACCGTGCGCCCACGCTGCACCGCCTCGGCATCCAGGCCTTCGAGCCGCAGCTCGTCGAGGGCAAGGCGATCCAGCTGCACCCGCTCGTCTGCGCGGCGTTCAACGCCGACTTCGACGGCGACCAGATGGCCGTCCACCTGCCGCTGTCGGTCGAGGCTCAGGCCGAGGCTCGCATCCTGATGCTCGCCTCGAACAACATCCTGAAGCCCTCGGACGGCCGCCCGGTCACCCTGCCCTCGCAGGACATGATCATCGGTCTGCACCACCTCACCACCCTCAAGGAGGGTGCTGTCGGCGAGGGCCGCGTGTTCGGCTCGGTCTCGGAGGCGCTGCTGGCCAAGGACGAGGGCACCCTCGACCTGCAGGCCAAGGTGCGCATCCGCGTCCGCGGCCTCACCTTCCTCGAGGGCCAGGCGCCCGAGGGCTACGACGAGCACGGCCTCGTCAACACCTCGCTGGGCCAGGCGATCTTCAACGACCAGCTCCCCAAGGGCTACCCGTTCGTGCGCGAGCAGGCAGACAAGGGCAAGCTGTCGCAGATCGTCAACAAGCTCGCCGAGGAGTACCCGAAGGTGGAGGTCGCCGCGACCCTCGACCGGATCAAGGACGCCGGCTTCTACTGGGCCACGCGTTCGGGTGTGACCGTCGCGCTCAGCGACATCCTCACCCCGCCGGAGAAGGCCGAGATCGTCGCCCGCCACGAGAAGCAGGCGGCGAAGACCCAGGCGCAGTTCGAGAAGGGTCTCACCACCGACGCCGAGCGTCGTCAGGAGCTCATCCAGATCTGGACCGAGGCCACCGACGAGGTCCAGGCGGCGATGAAGGCCAACTTCCCCGAGGACAACACGATCAACCGCATGGTGTCCTCCGGCGCCCGCGGTAACTGGCTGCAGATCCGGAACATCGCCGGCATGCGTGGCCTCGTGAACAACCCGAAGGGTGAGATCATCCCGCGCCCGATCATCTCCTCGTACCGCGAGGGGCTGTCGGTGGCGGAGTACTTCATCGCCACGCACGGTGCCCGCAAGGGTCTGGCCGACACCGCGCTGCGCACCGCCGACTCGGGCTACCTGACCCGTCGCCTCGTCGACGTGTCGCAGGACGTCATCATCCGCGAGGAGGACTGCGCGACCTCGAAGGGTCTCGACTTCCCGATCGCCCAGGTGGGCGCCGACGGTGAGTTCACGCGGGATGCCGAGGGCAACCTCGTCCGCGACGCGAACGTCGAGAACTCGGTGTTCGCCCGCACCCTGGCCGTCGACGTCGTCGACGCGTCGGGTGAGGTGCTCGCCGAGGCCGGCTCCGACGTCGGCGACGTGCAGATCAACCGTCTCGTCGAGGCGGGTGTCGAGTCGATCAAGGTCCGCTCGGTGCTCACCTGCGACTCCGCGGTCGGCGTGTGCGCGAAGTGCTACGGCCGTTCGCTCGCGACCGGCAAGACCGTCGACATCGGCGAGGCCGTCGGCATCATCGCCGCCCAGTCGATCGGTGAGCCCGGCACGCAGCTGACGATGCGCACCTTCCACACCGGTGGTTCGGCGTCGGCCGACGACATCACGCAGGGTCTTCCCCGCGTGCAGGAGCTGTTCGAGGCGCGCACCCCCAAGGGCGCGTCCCCGATCGCCGAGGCCGATGGTCGCATCACGATCGACGAGACCGACAAGTCGAAGAAGGTCATCCTCACGCCCGACAACGGCGACGAGCCGCACGTCTACCCGGTCCTCAAGCGCGCCACCCTCCTCGTCGAGGACGGCGACCGCGTCGAGGTCGGTCAGGCGCTGCAGGTCGGCACGCTCGACCCCAAGGAGGTCATGCGCGTGCAGGGTGCCCGTCAGGCGCAGAAGTACCTCGTCGACGGCGTGCAGGGCGTGTACCGCTCGCAGGGTGTGCCGATCCACGACAAGCACATCGAGGTCATCGTCCGCCAGATGCTCCGCAAGGTGACCGTGGTCGACCACGGCGACACCGAGCTGCTGCCCGGCGAGCTCGTCGACTTCCGTCGCTACCAGGACATCAACCGCCAGGCGGTCGCCGAGGGCAAGCGCCCCGCGTCCGGCCGTCCGGAGCTGATGGGTATCACGAAGGCGTCGCTGGCGACCGAGTCGTGGCTGTCGGCCGCGTCGTTCCAGGAGACGACGCGCGTGCTGACGCAGGCTGCGATGGAAGGCAAGCGCGACCCGCTCGTGGGCCTGAAGGAGAACGTCATCATCGGAAAGCTCATCCCGGCAGGTACGGGTCTGGGCAAGTACCGGAACGTGGCGGTCGAGGCGACCGAGGAGGCGAAGAGCGAGCGGTACCCCAACCGCATCTTCGCGTCGGACGGCGCCTACACCGAGTCGGACCTGAGCTTCGTCGACTTCGACAGCTTCTCGACCGACGACTTCACCCCCGGCACCTACAACTGACCGGATCCGGATGCCTCCGCATCCGGTGACACGACGGGCCCCCGGCAGGACGCCGGGGGCCCGTCGGTCGTCTGGGGGCGGGTGGCCGGCGGCTAGGGCCAGAGGTTCTCGGCGAGTGCGGAGGTGTATCCCGGGGGCGCGACGTTCGACCACGCCGTCGCCAGCCAGAGGTCCTCGCGGAACAGATGCGTCTCGCCGTACTCCACCGCGGGATCCGAACGCGTCGACGTGAATTCGCACCGCGTGCCGCCGTCCGCGGGGTAGCACTGCACGCGGTCGTCGGTGAGCAGCTTGACCGCCGCGGCGCCGTCGCCACCGTCGATGACCACCACGCTCGTGTGCAGGTACGTGTCGGCCGACGACTCGCCGTCCCAGTTGCAGGTGAGCACCCGGTCGCCCTCGGCGAGCGCGGCGAGATCGTCGTTGCCCAGGTTGCTGGGAAGCCCCGCGTTCTGCGAGGCGGGGGTGTTGAGATCGAGATGGTCCAGGTCCGCCCGCAGGTCCTCCGGTACGAGCTGCTCGCACGACGAGGGAACCGACGTGATCTCGGGGCTCTCGGGCGCCGCTGTGACGGTGGGGGCCACCTCCGGTGCCGCGGACGGGCCCGGATCGACCACGTCTGCCACGCAGCCCGTGAGCGTCAGAGTGATCGCCGCGCCCGCGGCGGCGAGTGCGGCGAACGCGCGGGAGCCAGGCATGGCTTCAGCGTAGCCGCGTGCCGCGGAGCCACCCGGCCCGCCGCGCGCATACCGTGGAGGTGGATGTCGCGGACCCGCCGCGACCGAGGCGCAGGGAGTGACGATGGCGCAGACCGGGGGTCGCAGCACGTGGTTCGCGTGGCTGGTCGGCGTGGTGTGCCTGGGCATCGTGGCCGCGCTCGCGTGGCTGGCCGTGCCTGCTCTCCCCGGCGTCTCGGACTGGATCAGCGACACCCTGCGCGCCGCGACGACCGAGGAGGAGCCGGAGCCCGAGGTCATCGTCATCACCGACGAGGACACGGGAGCCACCCGCACCCTCCCCGCCGCATGTCGGGGTCTCTACCCCGACGACCTGTGGGGGCTGCTCGAGTCGACCGCGGACGCGGAGCTGCGCGAGGGCGAGGACGCGCTGGCAGGGCAATCGTCCGGGCTCGCGGAGATGCTGGAGGCCGAGCCGGTCCTCGCCTGCGAGTGGGTCGTCCCCGACGGCCCGTCGGTGGGAACCCGCATCTGGCAGGTCGATGCGGCTGCCGCCGAGGTCGCCGACCCGGTCTTCCGCGACGCCGGCTACGTGTGCTCGGCGAACGGGCAGCGGATCGTGTGCGAGCGCACCCGGGACGGGGTGACGACCCAGCACGAGATCCGCGACGGACTGTGGGTGGTCGACGTCTACCGCGAGTGGAGCCCGCCGGGGTACTACGAGGCGGTCGCCGAGTCCGTGTGGGGCTGACCGGACGCGCGACGCGCCGGACACGCGGCGAGCGGCATGCCTCCGCGGTGCGCGGCGTGTCGCCGGGTACCCTCGGCACAGCGGGGACCGTCCCTGCGTGAGGAGTGCGTTCGATGAGTGACCCGAAAGCGTCGTACGGCGATCCGGTCGAGGAGCCCACCGAGGTGGATGACGTCGTCGGACGCGCGAACGAGGGACTGGCCGACGCAGAGGCCGCCGGGGCGGACGCGAACGCGGAGACGCCCGACGGGCACGCGTCGGGCGATGCCGCGGATGCCGACGCTCTGGTCGAGCCCGCCGACACCGACCAGGCCGCGACGGATGCGCCGACCACCGCCGAACCGACCGCCGAGCCCGCCGCCGCAGATGCGGAACCCGCCGCGGACGAGGCCGACGGCTGGGCATCCGCGTACGCCGCGGCCAGCGGCGGCGAGGAATACGTGCCGCCGACCGCTGCCGCGCCTGTCGCGGAGCCCGCCCCCGCCGCAGCCACCGTGGACCCCGCGCCCGCGGAGGCCACCCCTGCCGCGACCAGCCTCGCCGACGACCAGCCGACCGAGGTCGTGGGAGCGGAAACCACAGCCGGAACCGCTGCCGCCGGTGCCGCCGCGACGGCGCACCAGCAGGGTCAGCCGATCTTCGTCCAGGCGCCCGAGGCGCCGATGCCGCGCGGCAACCGGGCCGCTGCGGGCGCCATCGGGCTGCTGGCCGCGCTGTCGTTCGCGGTCCTCTACCTGCTGGCGTGGCTCACGATCGGTGCGATCGAGGGCAATGTCACGACCGAGAACATCGCGACCGCCACCGTCGAGGCGCTCGCGACGTGGTCGCTGTGGGTGCCGGTGGCCGTGTTCTTCATCGCGTTCTGGCTGCTGGGCGCCATCATCAACCGCGGACGCTGGGGCTACTGGGTGATCTTCGGCCTGCTCGTGGGCGTCGCCTCCTACGGTGGACACCTGCTGGGTCAGCTCTTCCAGGCGCCGTTCTGGACGCTCACCGCCAGCGAGGGTGCCGCACTGGTCGAGGGCGAGCTGCTGGCGCCGCTGGCGATCGCCTCGTTCGTCTTCGGGCGCGAGCTCACGATCTGGTTCGGCTCGTGGGTGGCCGCGCGCGGCAAGCGTGTGACCGAGCTCAACTACGAGGCGCAGCGCGAGTACGAGCGCACCCTCGAGGCCGGCCCGCAGATCGTCCGCCCCCAGCAGGGCTGACCGAGGCAGAGGCGCACCACGACTGAGGCCGAGCCGGAGGAACCGGGGGTGCGTCCCCCGGTGATCATCGCGCTGACGGTCACCGGCTTCGTCGCGCTGGTGGTCGCGGCCCTCGGGCTGCTGAGTCTGGTCACCGACACCGACGTCATCGCCACGCCAGGACTCGGGCCGCTCCCGGGGGTGCTGGCCGTCGCGGTCACCGGGCTGGTTCTGGCAGCCGCACTGGTGCGCGTGCTGCGCTCCGACGCTCCGTCGTACCTGTCGGCGGTGTGGATCGGCATCGCCGGCTTCGTGGCCTACATCGCGACGGTGGCCACCGCCGCCATGGTCGGGGGAACCGCTCCGGCGGTCGCGCTGTCGGCCGCGGGGCAGCTGGCGATCGGGTGGCCCGCACCCACGGTCGCGCTCTGCACGGCGGGCGCGGCGTGGGTCGCCGTCGCGCTGCGACGCACGCGCACGGCACGGCCGAGATGGCCGTGGGAGGACGAATTCGACGAGTAGCTGTCACTTTCGTCGCAGAAAAGCACAGATCCTCCCGCAGATCGGCGCCGGGCGCGAGTACCGTGGAGGGGTGGAGCGCTCGCTGGAGACGCAGGTGAGCCAGGCGGTGGACGCCTGGCTTCGCTGGCTTCCCCGCTGGGAGCCCGCGACGCACCGCGGTCGGGTCGCTCCCTGCAAACGATGCTTCGGCTCGCCGGTGCTCTCTGCGGCGGGTCTGGGCGCCGACGTCCCGCACGGCGTGCAGCACGGCCTGTCGACGCGGGTCAAGACGATCGTCGATCACGCCGTCGCCGACTACACGGCGCGGAACCTGCCGATGCTGCAATCCGAGCTCGACCAGCAGGCGGCCCGCAACCGGTCACGCAGCTACCGCCCCGGCGAGGATCTCGAGCCCGAGTACGAGGGGCTGCCGCTGGACCCCGACCCCGTGCCCGGTGCGCCGTTCCTGTTCACCCTCGCGGGGCTCGCGGATGAATCGGCCGACGACGTCCCGGCCCTCCCGCCGCTGTCGCCGGAGGCGAAGGCGGCGCTGCGCCAGGAGGTGGGCCTGGCCGACGACTACGCCAACATGGTCGGACGCGAGGTGTGCGCGATCCTCCTCCATCACCGGATCCGCATCCAGGCAGCCGTGACCGAGTTCGTCGAGCCGCAGATCGAGGCGCTCCTGCGCGAACTCGCCGACACCCTCGACGCGCCCTTCGACCCGGGGATGGGCGGGCTGGACGCTCCGAGCTGATCCGGGCCGCCGCCGCGACCACTCGATGCCGGCGCACGCAGGTGGTTTTGTTAGCATTACCTCCGTCTCGGGACGGTGTGTCGCGCCCCGCGCGGGGCGTTCCGCCGGCGCGAATGAGCGATCGGGGTGTACGAGTTGGCTGGGCGCCTCCCTTCCTCCCCTCCGGTGCTCGCGGGATTCACCTACATCCGCCCGCTGGGCTCGGGCGGATTCGCCGACGTCTTCCTCTACGAGCAGGACATGCCGCGCCGATCCGTCGCCGTCAAGGTGCTGCCCAGCGACGTGCGGGATGCCAGCCTCCTGCGCATGTTCAACGCCGAGGCGGACGTGCTCGCGCACCTGTCGGCCCACCCCTCGATCGTGACCGTGTACCAGGCGGGCATCTCGGCCGACGGCCGGCCGTACATGGCGATGGAGTACTGCCCGAACTCGCTCGCACAGCGCTATCGCGTCGAGCGGATGCCGGTCGGCGAGGTGCTCGGCATCGGCGTGCGGATGGCCTGTGCCGTCGAATCCGCTCACCGCGCCGGGCTCGTGCACCGGGACATCAAGCCGAGCAACATCCTCATCACCACCTTCGGCGTGCCGGTGCTCGCCGACTTCGGCATCTCGTCGTCGCTGGCGCACACCGACGGCGGCCAGGTCCTGGCCATGTCGGTGCCGTGGTCGGCGCCGGAGGTGATCTCGGAGCAGACGGCGGGCACCGTCGCCAGTGAGGTCTGGGGGCTCGGTGCCACCGTCTACTCGCTGCTGGCGGGGCACAGCCCGTTCGAGCGGATGGAGAAGGGGCAGAACACACGCGAGCACCTGCGCCGCCGGATCCTCCGCGCGACCTACCCGCCGCTCGGTCGCGGAGACGTGCCGGAGAGCCTGGAGGACGTTCTGGCGCAGGCCCTCAGCCGAGACCCGCATCACCGGCAGCCGACGGCACTCGCCTTCGCGCAGGACCTGCGAGCGGTGCAGGCAGAGCTCGGTCACCCCGAGACACCGCTGGAGGTCGCCGTCGACGAGTGGACGGCGGCCACCGCCGCCGTGGACTTCGCCGACGCGACCGAGCGCGGGCCCGCCCGCTCGCGGGTGCCGCAGCACACCGAGCGCAAGCAGCGGGCGTCGACACCGCTGGCGGTGCGTGACGAAGATGGCGACATCACCGACGCGCCCCGGCCTCGGCGCGTGTGGCCGTGGGTGGCGGTGGCCTCCGGGGTCGCCGTTCTCGCGGCCGTCGGCGCCCTCGCGCTCGCTGGGGCGGTGCTCTAGTGAGACGGGGGACGATTCTCGGTCTGCTGGCGACGACGGCTGCGCTCGCCCTGGTCATCGGTATCAGCGTCGTCTGGCCGGGTCTGGACGCGAAGACGACCCCGCCGGTCGACACCGGCGTCTGGGCGCTGCAGACGCAGGACGGGCGCCGCTATGCGCGCGTGAACACGGCCATCGGCGAGCTCGACACGGTCCGCAGCGTCGCGAACCCCTCCGCGGTCGCACAGTCGGACGACGCAGCCTACCTGTTCGCCGAGAGCTTCGGCACGCTCGCGCAGATCGACGAGGCGCAGCCGGTCGATCTGGACGACGAGTCGCTGCGTGCCGCATCCCGCACGCCGGCGGGCACCGTGCAGGCGGTCGTGGCGGGGGACTATGTCGTGTACCGCACCGACTCGGGGGCCGTGTTCGCCGGAACGCTCTCGGGCGGGGATGCGACCCAGCTCGACCCGTTCGCCACGGGCGGGGCGGACGACGACAGCCCCGAGTACACCGCCGAAGCCATCGCGGTCGACGACGACGGACGGATGTACGCGTACTCGCAGGCGGACGGTGCGGTGCTCCAGTACCGCATCGACGATGCCACCGTCGTCGCGCGCGACGACCTGGTCGGCCCCGACGGCGACGCGCTGACCATCACCGCAGTCGGGGGCGAGTGGTTCGTCATCGACCTGTCCGGGGGCACCGTGTGGCGGGCGGGAGACGCGCCGGCCGTCACGATCGATCTCACGGGATCCGCCGAGGTCTCGGGTGCGCGCTCGGACGGCGACGCCGCCTACATCGCCGACGAGGCGGGTCTGATCGCCCTTCCCGTCGACGGGACCGTCCCGGAGCGGGTCGTCGGGGGCGAGGCGCGCGAGTTCGGCACGCCCGCCGTGCCCACCAGCGCCGACGGACAGGTCTTCGCGGCGTGGCTCCGGGCCGACGCGGGCGTGCTGTGGCGGTCCGGGGCGGGCGAGACGGTCATCGAATACGGCGGGCGCACGCTCGGCGAGGAGCGCCGGCCCGTGTTCTCGGCGTCGTCGGGCGCGATGATCCTCAATGAGACGCGCACCGGCTGGGTGTGGACCATGCCCGATGCCGCACTGGTGCCCTCGAGCCAGGACTGGACCTTCGACGAGCAGGTGGACCCCGCCTCGACGCCCAGCGACGAGCAGGCGACCGTGGTGATCGACCCGAAGCCGCCGGTCGCCGAGCCCGACGCGTTCGGGGTGCGCGGGGGCTCGCTCGCCACCCTTCCCGTGCTCCTCAACGACCACGACCCCAACGAGGACGTCCTCACGATCGACCCGACCAGCATCACGGGCCTCGACCCCGGGTTCGGGGTCGTCTCGATCACCGACAGCGGCCAGCGCCTGGCCGTGCGGGTCGCGCCCGGCGCCGTCGGCACCGCCCAGTTCCAGTACGCGGTCACCGACGGCACGGGCGAGGACGGGCTGCGCTCCGAGCCCGTGACGGTCACCCTCACGGTCACCGGCGACGAGGTGAACACCGCCCCGCAGTGGTGCGAGGTGGAGGGCTGCCTGGCGTCCTGGCCTTCCCCGGAGGTCGCGGCCGGCGGGACCGTCTCCGTTCCGGTCCTCCCGGCGTGGGTCGATGCCGAGGGCGACCCATTGCTGCTGCTGTCCGTCGACAACCCGTCGGGTGTGGGTGCCGTCGCCTCCACTCCCGCCGGCGACCTCGTCTACCAGCATCCCGATGCGTCGGACGCCACCGCTCGCGTCGTCGAACTGCAGGTCACCGTCTCGGACACCCGCGGCGCGACCACCACGCGACCGCTCACCATCCACGTCAGCAGTGACCCGCGGCCGGTCGCCGAGTCGTTCGCCGTGGTCGACACCGTCGGCACGGCGCTGACGGTGGATATCGCCGACCACGTGACCGGGACGGCGGGGGCGCTCACCCTCACCGCCGCCCGTGTCCAGGACGAGGCGCCGGCCGACGCCGTGGTCGCGACCGGCGGCACGACGTTCGACTTCGTCGCCGATGAGCCGGGAACCTACCGCGTCACCTACACGGTGAGCGATGGCGCGGCCGAGGCCACCGCGACCGCGCGCATCACGATCCTGCCCGCCGATGCCCCGGCGCAGCTGGCGACCTCGCCGGTCATCGCGTTCGTCCACCCGAAGGAGGACGTCACCCTCGACGTGTTCGCGGCTGTCGCCAACCCGACCCGGCGGGTGCTGCTGCTGAGCGACGTCGAGCCGGTGGCCGACGACGGGGCGAGCATGACGGTCGACGTCGTCGCTCAGAGCTACCTGCGCGTGACCGGGGCGACCGACGACGGCGCCCCCGGGCGATTGGGGACCGTCCGCTACACCGTCAGTGACGGCACCGACGACGAGGGCTCCGTCGTGCGCGGCGAGGCCACGGTGTACCTGCTCCCGCCCGCGCCGCAGCTCGAGCCGATCGCCGTCGACGACACGGTCGTGGTGCGGGCCGGGGCGCAGGTCGACATCCCCGTCCTCGACAACGACGTGGCGCCCTCCGGTGGCCCGCTGACGCTCGACCCGAGCAGCGTGGAGTCCTCCGCGCCCGACGCGCTCGCCTTCGGGTCGGGGGCGCTCCTGCGCTACCTCGCCCCGGCCGAGCCCGGCCAGTACGCGGTGACGTACCGCGTCTTCTCGACCGGTGTGCCTTCGCTGGCCGACAGTGCGACCGTCCGCGTGACGGTGATCGACGACGAGTCGAACCGATCACCGCGCCCCACGACCCTCGAGGGGCGGGTGCTCAGCGGCGCTGCGACCACGATCCCGTTCGAGCAGTTCGGGGTGGACCCCGACGGGGACTCCGTGTCGCTGGACCGCATCACGAGTCAGCCCGAGAGCGGCTCAGCGGCGCTGTCGGCCGACGGGTCGGCCATCGTCTACACCAGTGTTCCGGGGTACCGCGGCCAGGTCTCGTTCGGGTATCGCGTCTCGGACGGCACGGGCGCGACCGGCACCGGTGTCGTGCGCGTGGGCGTGCTCGACGAGCAGGCCAACCCGAGCCCCGTCACCTTCACCGACTACGTCCAGGTGCAGGTCGGCGCCTCCTCGACGGTGCAGGTCAGCCCGCTGGCGAACGACATCGACCCGACCGGCGGCACGCTGACGCTCAGCGACGTCCGGCCGGACCTGCCGGTGTTCCTCGCCGACGGCACGCCCAACGCCGAGTACGACCGACTGGATGCGCATCTCGGCGTCACCGACGACCGGTCGGTCGTCATCACCGCCGGCGAGGATCCCGGCACGATGTCGTTCCTCTACGACACCGTGAGCGACTCGGGGAACACGGCGCGTGGACTCATCGTCGTGAAGGTGGTGCGCGAGGCGGTGCCCGACTTCCCCGTCGTCGCCGACACCGTCCTCACCGCGCAGACGCGCGAGGACTTCGCGGTGGGCGTGGATGTCCTCGACGGCAAGGTGTCCTGGACCGGGGGAGACATCGACGACCTCACGCTCTCGCTGTGGGGCGACCCCGACGAGGTCACGGTCTCGGGCAGCCGGCTGCGCGGAGAGCTGCCCGAGCAGTCGCGGATCATCGCGTTCGGCGTCACCGGCGAGGACGACGCGGGGGATGAGGTCACCAGCTACGCGTTCCTGCGCATTCCGGGC
Organism: Actinomycetes bacterium; assembly: GCA_030426515.1. GTDB lineage: Bacteria > Actinomycetota > Actinomycetes > Actinomycetales > Microbacteriaceae > Microbacterium. The sequence continues at coordinate 22,787 of JAUHYM010000006.1, read as the reverse complement.
GCGGATGCGCTGAGCCTCGCGCTGCGCACCGGCATCGCTCCGATCGATGTGACCGAGCAGGAATCGGCGTCGTTCGACATGCGCGACCTCGTCGCGCTTCCGCGTGGGGCGCAGCTGGAGGTCGGCGGCGACCTCGACGCGTCGGGCGCACGCGCGCAGGCCGCGTGTGTGCGAGAAGGGTCTACCGGGGTCCGCTACGACGCAGGGGAGGGCGCGCCATGGACCGACGCCTGCGTCGTCCCGGTCCGGCTGGCGGGGCAGGAGGACTGGACCTACCTGTCGGTGCCGATCCGCGTGCAGGCCCTCGCCCCGCAGCCCGAGCTCCGGGCGGCCTCGCTCACGGTCGGCCCCGGCGAGACGGCGACCTACGACCTCACCGAGATGACCGGCTGGCAGGGCCGCACCGACTGGGACGGCATCGTCTACACCGTCGAGTACGCCGGATCCCGCTTCGCGGTCTCGGCCGCCGGAAGCATCGTGACGGTGACCGGCGCCGACAGTGCGGTGCCCGGCAGCGAGGATGTCGTCAGCATCGGCGTGTCCAGTCATCCGGGTGTCGCGTCTGCCCGACTGATCCTGCGCGTCGGCGCGGCCCCGAGCACCCTCCCGCAGGGCGGCACCGTGACCCAGGTGTGCTCCCAGGCGCAGGGCTCGTCGTGCACCATCACGGTGACCGGCAGATCGGGCGAGGTGAACCCGCTCCCGGGCACTCCGCTGGAGCTCGTCGGGGTGACGGCGACCGGGGCCTGCACCGGCGTGACCTTCGGCGTGGCCTCGCCCACGACCGTGCGCGCCGACTGGGCCGACGACGCTCCCGGGGCCACCTGCACGGCGTCGTTCTCGCTGCGCGACGCGCAGGGGCGGCAGACGAACGCGGACCGTGACGGATCTCTGCTTCTGGACCTCCAGGGATTCCCGCGCGCCCCCGCGGCGATCAGCCAGATCGGGTTCGCCGACGGCACGGTGAGCCTGCGCGTGGACCCGGGCCCGGCGCGACAGGCGTACCCCGCGCTCACCGGCTTCTCGATCCGACGCGGATCGACCGTCGTGGCGACCTGCGCGCCGGACGGCTCCTGCCCCGACATCGCTGCGCCGAACGGTGAGGAGCGCACGTACGAAGCGGTCGCCGTGAACGCCGTCGGCTCCTCCCGCGGCTCCGTGACCACCGTCGCATGGGCGTACGACACCCCCCCGCGACCGACGGGGATCGTCGCGACGCCCGTCGTGACCGGCGGCGAGGGCGAGCTCGTCTCGCTGCGGGTCTCCGGTGTGGACCCGAGCGAAGTCGGCGCGCTCGAGATCACGAGCGACACCGGCGAGACGCTCCGCGTGCGGGTGGGGCGCGGCGACGAGACGGTCGACGTAGCTCGGTACCGGGTGGGCACCAACTCCCGCACGCTCATCACGGTCACGCCGTACTCGCGGTTCTCGCTCCCTCCGGGTCTGGGCGGGTCCACCTCCGGCGCCGCGATCACCGTCGGCGCCAACGGCGTCGGCGCTCCGCGCAACCCGAGCCTGACGCTGAACGCCGTCAGCAACGGCGACGACACCGCCACCATCACCGCCAACGCGACAGCCACGCTCGGCGGCGACGGGTCGCAGCTGCGCTACGGATTCTCCCGCGCGGGCACGTCCTGCACGGTCGCCGAGGACGGGCCGCAGGCAACCTTCACAGTGGCCGACGGTGAAGAGCACCGCTATCAGGTGTGCGTCGAGTCGTACGTGTCCGGTCGGTCCTACGGCCGGGTGACGGCGGAGGCATCGGTGCGCGCCGGGCAGGACACCCGCGCCCCCACCGGCTTCCGGTTCACCGTCGACCCCGCGCCGGTGTACACGGCCCCCGGCGAGGCGCGGTGGCGCGTCGGAAGCGCCCCAACCTCGACAGAGGACCCGCCGCGACGCAACGATCCCGAGTTCCGCGGGTTCCCCAGCACCCGCTACGGCGAGGACCCCGACATCTGGGTGCGGTGGACCCACCGGATCTGGGGCGCCACCTCGGAATGGGCGCGCGTGACCCCGGCGGCCGGGTCGGCTCCCGTCCAGGCGTGGGCGACCTGGGGGCTGGGCAGCTGCGTCGGCGGGTCGGTCCTGCCCCGCACGAGCGACTCGACGAACGCGGCCGACGGCACCAAGGCCGCGATCACGTTCGGCGCCGGAGGTGTGGTGTTCCGCGATGCGGAGGGCACCGTGCTGCCCGGCGACCCCGACCGACCGTGGCTCGTCCCGGTCGGCACCGCGCGCGTCGACGGCGTCGCGGTCACCGTCTCGTGGGCGCCCACCGGGTGGAACCTGGCGAACGCGACCGACACCATCTCGACCACGTGCGATCCGAACCTGCCCGACCCGCCGGAACCGGACGAGCCGGCACCGTGATCGCGCAGACCTCGACCCCTCTCGCCCCGTCCCGCATAGGAGGACCTCGATGACCATCTCGCAGGAACAGGCCACCTGGTTCGCGCAGACGTTCGGACAGCTCGCCGACAACGTCGAACGCGCGGTGCTGGGCAAGCGCCACGTCGTCGAACTCGTCCTGACGGCGATGCTCAGCGACGGCCACGTGCTGCTCGAGGACGTCCCCGGCACCGGCAAGACATCGCTGGCCCGCGCGCTCGCGCGCTCGCTGCAGGGGACCAACACCCGCATCCAGTTCACCCCCGACCTGCTCCCGGGCGACATCACCGGCATCACCGTGTACGACCAGAAGTCGGGCGCGTTCGAGTTTCACGCCGGGCCCGTGTTCGCGAACATCGTGCTCGCGGACGAGATCAACCGCGCGAGCCCGAAGACCCAGTCTGCGCTGCTCGAAGTGATGGAAGAAGGCAAGGTGACCGTCGATGGGACCAGCCGGCCGGTCGGCGTTCCGTTCCTGGTCATCGCCACCCAGAACCCGGTCGAGCAGGCGGGCACGTACCGTCTTCCCGAGGCGCAGCTCGACCGCTTCCTCATGAAGACCTCGCTGGGCTACCCCGACCACGCGGCGACGGTCCGGATCCTCGACGGCGAAGCGGTCGACACCTCCGCCCTCAGCCCCGTGATCGCCCCGCAGGCGTTCGTCGGCATGGCGGACATGGCCCGCGACGTGTACGTCAACGCTCTCGTGCTCGACTACATCGCCCGCGTCGTCGACGCGACACGCACGGCGGACCAGGTGCGCCTGGGCGTGAGCATCCGCGGCGCGCTCGCGCTGACCCGGGCCACGCGGACGCGCGCCGCGTCGCAGGGACGCACCTACGCGATCCCGGACGACGTGAAGGCGCTCGCGGTCCCCGTGCTCAGCCACCGCCTCATCGTCCACCCCGAGGCAGAGTTCGACGGGGTCACCGCCGAGGCGGTCGTCGGTCAGATCCTCCTCGACGTGCCGCCGCCCACGCAGCGCGAGGCGGTATGAGCGAAGACGTCCGCAGCCCGCTGACGCGCACGTCCACCGGGACGGGTGCGACGGGGTCCACCGCCACCGGGTCGACGGCGCACACCAGTGTGACCACCGCGCCCCGGGGGATGCTGGTGCGCCTGGCGCTGGCGATGAGCGTCGCGGGGCGCCGGACGCATCGGGCGGCGTCGGCGGCCGGGCAGTGGCTCGGCGAGACCGTGACTCCCGCCGGGTGGCTGGCGCTGGCGGTGGCGGTCGCCGGGCTCGCCTGCGGGCTGCTGTTCGGCTGGATCGAGTGGATCGTGGCGGGGATCGCCGCGGTCGTGATGATGCTGCTCTGCGCCCCGTTCCTCTTCGGCGCCCGCGCGTACGACGTTCAGGTGCGACTGGGGCACGAGCGCGTCGTCGCCGGCGGCACGGTGGAGGGCGAGATCGACATCCGCAACCACGGCCGGCGCACCGCACTGCCCGGCCGCCTCGACCTGCCGGTGGGGGACGGGCTCGTCGAGCTGGGTGTGCCGCTGCTGCGCCCCGGGCACACGGTCGCCCAGCCGGTGACGATCCCGACGCCCCATCGCGGCATCATCACGGTCGGTCCGCCGACATCCGTGCGCACCGACCCGGTGGGGCTGCTGCGGCGCGAGCACTCCTGGCACGACGAGCACCTGCTGTACGTGCACCCGCGGACGGTCGCGGTCCCGACCACGAGCACGGGACTGGTGCGCGACCTGGAGGGGCAGGCGAGCACGCGTCTGGTCGACGCGGACATGTCCTTCCACGCGATCCGCGAGTACGCGCCGGGTGACGCCCGCCGGCAGATCCACTGGAAGTCGACCGCCAAGACCGGCCGGCTGATGGTGCGGCAGTTCGAGGAGACGCGGCGGTCGCGCCTCGCGATCGTCCTGGACGTCGCCGAGCGGGACTGCGCGGACGCCGACGAGTTCGAGTTGGCGGTCAGCGCCGCCGCCTCTCTCGCCGTCCAGGCGTCTCGAGAAGGGCGGGACCTCGACGTCATCAGCGGTGCCGAGATCCCCCGCGTCGTCCGCGGCCGTCTCCGCGCGATCCAGCGCCTCACCGCATCCAGCCCGCAGGCACTCCTCGACGGCTTCGCGGGGGTGGACGCGCTCGAATCGACCATGCGGCTCGAGGACGTCTGCCGGCTCGCCGTCGAGTCCTCCGAGCAGCTGTCGGTCGCGTTCATCGTGACCGGCTCCCCGGTGTCGGTGACCCGTCTGCGACAGGCGCGCCTCGCCTTCGGAGCAGAGACCGCCGTGATCGCCGTCCGCTGCGACGAGCGCGCGCATCCGCGTGTGCAGCCGCTCGGCGATCTGACGGTGCTCACGATCGGCGTCCTCGACGACCTCGCCGGCCTGCTGCTGCGAGGAGCGCAGTCGTGAGCGCCCGACGGACAGTGCGCAACCGTCGGGCGGGCACGCGGGATCACGCCGGGTCTCGGTGGCCCACGCGGCGCAGCCAGACCGCGGCGGGCGCGGCGTACGTGCTGTCGATGGCGGCGGTCGCCGCGATCGCGGCATGGCCGATCTACGCGTCCGGCGCATTCCTGCTCGTCGCCGTGGCCGGCGTCGCCGTGGGTGCCCTGCTCGCCGTGGCGAGCCTGCGGTGGGCCTGGGCGGGGTGGCTCACGGTGCTGAGCACGGCGGGCGCGGCTCTCATCGTGGGCGTGCTGCTGGCGGTGCCGGATCGTCCGCTCACCGTGGCAGGGCTTCCCGCCGCCGCAGCGGACGTGCTCCGGGGCGTCGTCACGGGCTGGAAGGACCTGGTGACCGTCGACCTGCCCGTGGGCGGCTACCGCAACCTCCTGGTACCGGCGCTGGTGATCTTCGTCGTCGGGACGGTCGGTGCGCTGCGCCTGGCCTGGGCGCGCACCGCGGTGGCGGTCTGGGCGGCACCGGTCGCGCTGGGGATGGTCGCCTTCGGGCTGCTGTTCGGCAGCACGAGCACCTCGGCGCCGCTCGTGCTCGGCGCCCTCGTCGTCCCGGCGCCGGTCGAGATGGTCGTCGGCATGATCGGACTGGTGCTGTCCGTCGGCTGGCTCACATGGCTCGCGGCCGCAGAGCGCCGCCGCGCCCTGCGGCGTGCCGCCGACAGCTCCGGGGTGCGTGTCGCGCGCGGGCGGTCGGCCTCGGATCTGCGCCGGATGCTGCTGGCCGGGGCGATGGTGCTCGTCTCGGTGGCCGCCGCCGCGATCGCCGGACCCGCGCTGGCCGCGGATCGCAGCCGCGAGGTGCTGCGCAGCGCCACCGGACCCGAACTCGACATCCGGCAGGCCGTGAGCCCCCTCGCCGTCTACCGGGATGCCTTCACAGACGCCCGCATCGAGGACATCCTCTTCACCGTCGACACCGAGGGAGCGCTCCCCGATCGGGTGCGCCTGGCCACGCTGACCTCCTACGACGGTGAGGTGTTCCGCGCGCTCGACCCGGCCTCCAGCGTGGACGATGCGCGGTACATCCGCGTGCCCTCGACGCTCGATGCCGGCGAGGGCTCTCCGGTCTCCGCCACCGTGACCGTGGATGCCCTGCGCGGAATATGGCTCCCCACCGTCGGTCAGGTGGAGCGGGTGAGGTTCCTCGGCGACGATGCGGCCTCCCTCGCCGATGCCTTCTACTACAGCGAGCGGCACCAGGCCGGCGTCGAGACGGCGACCGGCGGGCTCGACGCCGGCGATCGGTACGTCGTGGAGGCGGTCGAGCCGGTGCCGCCACCCCTGTCGACGCTCACATCGCCGGGGGTGGCGGCGTCCCTCGAGCCGCCCGAGTCGCTGGTGGCCTGGGTCGAGGCGCAGGCCGTCGGAACAGACGGTGCCGCGCTCGATGCGCTCATCTCGCGCCTGCGCGAACGCGGCTACCTCAGCCACGCCCTCGCGATCGATGAGGCATCGGAGCCGCAGTGGATGGCAGACCTCGACGGGTACGTCTTCCAGCCCAGCGCCGCGGGTCACTCGCTGGCGCGCATCGACGCGCTGTTCGACCAGCTCGTCACCCGCGAGGCGGAGGCGCGCGGTGAACCGGACGCGTCGCTGGTGGCCGCGGTGGGGGACGAGGAGCAGTTCGCCGTCGCCGCCGCGCTCCTCGCCCAGCACCTGGGGTTCCCCGCCCGTGTGGTGGTCGGGGCGCGACTGGGCGACGCGGGCGACCTGCCCGCCTGCGCCGAGGGGGTGTGCCGTGCGGGAGACCTGGCCGCATGGGTCGAGGTGCAGTCGGCGCAGGGCGAGTGGATCGCGGTGGACGCGACACCGCAGCACGCCGAGGGCGTCCTCACCGAGGTGCGACGCCAGCGCGACCCCGAGGTGCCCACCGAGGTGCGGCCGGAGACGGCGCAGGAGGTCATCCCGCCTGACCCGGTGCAGCAGGACTCGACGCCGGATTCCGAGGATGACGATGTCGCCGGGTTCGACTGGGGCGCGTTCTGGGAGGTCGCGCGGATCGCCGGCATCGGGCTGTTCCTCGCTCTCGCCGCGCTCGGCCCGTTCCTCGTCGTCGTCGGCGCCAAGGCGTCGCGTCGCCGGGCGCGGCGGACCGCGGCGGGTGCATCCGCCCGGGTGGTCGGCGGCTGGGACGAGTACATCGACGCGACCGTCGACCACGGCGCGGCGGCCCCGGGCGTGCGGACCCGCTCGGAGGTGGCGGAGGCATCCGGCTCGCCCGCCGTCGGGGGGCTGGCGGTCACCGCCGACCGCGCGGTGTTCTCGGAGCACACGATCTCGGATGACGATGCGGCCGCGTTCTGGCGCATCGTCGACGACGAGCGCCGGCGTCTGCGGCGGCAGTCGACGGTGTGGGGGCGGATCGCCGCGGCCGTATCGTTGACATCGTTCACCCGGTCGCTCAGCGCGGGTGAGAAGGCAGGGCCCTCCCGAGGGCGTGAGAGGAAGGGCCGTTCCGGCGGCGGAGAACGATGAACGATCCAGAAGTGCTGTACGGGCTGCTCAGCGGTCTTGCCCTCCTCGCGATCTACCTCTGGGTGTCGCTGACGCTGTCGGCGCTGTTCACCAAGGCGGGTGAGCGCGGCTGGAAGGCATGGGTGCCGGTGTACAGCCTGTTCACGCTGTTCGAGCTGGGCGGAATGTCGGGCTGGCTCGTCCTGCTCGGGTTCATCCCCGTCTTCGGCGGCATCGCCTACCTCGTCGTGGCGATCATCGCCTATCACCGCGTCAACGTGTCGTTCGGACACGGCGCGGGGATGACGGTCCTCGCCGTCCTGCTCTTTCCGGTGTGGACGACGGTGCTGGGCTGGGGCTCCTCTCGCTGGCTCGGGCAGGACCAGGCGCCCGGCCCGCGCCGCCGATCAGAGCCCGCGCTCGACGAGCGCATCGTCGCTGCGCCCGCGGATCCGGTGACAGCACCAGAGGCTCCCGCCGACGCGTCCACGGGGGCGACCACCGGGGGCTTCGCCCCGCCGCCCTCGACCGCGGCGGCACCCGCGAGCACCACCCCCGCCCTCCATCGTGCGCGGCCGGGCGAAGGGGTGCCGACGCAGCCGCTCGACGTGTGGGATGACGACCTGCGCCCCGGGCGCTCCCACGCCCCCTGGACCCGCACCGATGGATCGTATGCGCCCGGAGACGAGCCCCGCGCCGTCGCCGCGACCCGAGAAGCGTTCACCCCGGCCCGCGCCTCCGACTCCACGGCGTCCCAGCAGCGGGCGGCCGCGCAGGCGGCGATGCGCGAGGCCGCGGAGCGCGAGGCGGCGGAGAGCGAGGCCCCGGACCTCGTCGACGCGAGTGATCCGGAAGACGTCCCCGTCTCCCGGCCGGCCGCAGAGACCGACGGGAGCCGCCAGGCCGAGACGCCCGCGCCCGTCCAGTCGGTGCCCGCCGCGCCCCCCGCGCCTGCGGACCCGTGGGCACCGCCCCCGGCGACGCCGACCCCCGACACCGTCGAGGCCTCCGGGGAGGTGTCCGCGATCGTGGCGCCGCCCGAGGGGGCGACCCCGCGCGCGGCCCGTGCCTCGGTGTCGGCGCAGCACAACCAGCGGGAGCTGCCCGAGCGCGAGGAGGCCTTCGACGAGACCATCATCGCCTCACGCCGACGCACCGACTGGATGCTCACGCCGCCCGTCGGCGCCGCGATCGCCGTCACCGCGGACGTGCTCATCCTCGGCCGTCGGCCGAGCTTCGACCCCACCCACCCCGAGGCGCAGCTGGTGCCCCTCGCCGACGACACCCGCACGGTGTCGAAGACCCACGCGCGGCTGGAGCGACGCGACGACGGATGGGTCATCGTCGATCTCGACTCGACGAACGGCGTGATCCTCCTCGGCCAGAACGGCACCGAGGTCGACGCGGTGCCGGGCCGCGCCGAGGCGGTGACAGAGCGCTTCCTGCTGGGCGACGCGGAACTCGCTCTCTCGCCATCGACCCCATGATCGCCGGCGACCGCGACGAGCCCGAGGACGACACCGTCTTCGCGCACTCACGCACCCGCCGGTCGACCCGCCGATCGCAGGCCCCGGCCGACGCGCGTCGCCCCGACGAGGCCGGTCCTGGCGACGAGACGGACGACCAGACGATTCGCGTGCGCGGTGACAGTCGGTTCGCCGCGCCGAGCGGACCCGACCCTGAGATCGACGATCACACGGTCCGCATCCACCGCTCCGCCTCGGCTGCGGAGGACACGGTCGGGCTGCGGCGGACGCCGGAGGATCCCGACCTCGCCCCCGCCCTGCCCGACGGGCGGCGCAGCGCGCGCACCCCCGCGCCCGAACAGATCTGGGATGCCGGCGCGCCGCGCGCCGCGGCTCCCGTCCGCGCCCAGCGGCACCACGAGCCCTCCGCCGCCGATGTCTCGGGCGACCCGTCGCGGCACTCCGCGGTCGGGCATCGAGCCCAGGCCGACCACGACATCCGGTCGCACGCTCGTCGGAGGCTCCTCACGGTGGTGGTCGCCGCGTGCGGCGTCCTCGCCATCGGTGTCACCGGCGCTGCTGTCCTCGTGCTGTCGGGGCTCTGAGCTCCCGCCCGACTCACCCGGTGCAGCCGAGGCGCTCCTGCATCGACCGCATCGCGGCGATCTCGGACCCCTGCAGCTCGGAGATCGACCCGGCAACCGTGATCACGCGCGCGTCATCGGCGAGCTGCACGGCGGCATCCGCCATGGGAATCGCGCCCTGGTGGTGAGTGATCATCAGATCCAGGAACAGGCAGTCCGCTTCGGTGCCCTCCGCCGCGGCGAGCGCCGCCAGCTGCGCGTCCGTGGCCATCCCCATCTGTCCGAGCAGCTCGGCCTCGGTGGCATCCGGGCGGTGATCGTGGCCATCGACGGAGGCGTCCTCCATCCACGTCATGATCGGCACCGGGCTCGCCTGTGGGAGCCCCCACTGCACGAGCCAGTCGTACATCTCGCCCCGCTGCGCCGACTGCGCGGTCGCGATGTCGTACGAGAGTGCGCGGATCTCGTCATCCTCGGTCGCGCGATAGATCTGCATCGCCATCTCGACGGCCTGCGCGTGATGCACCTGCATGTCGCGCGCGAAGCCCGCCTCGGCCGAGAGCGTCGAGGGCGGAGCGTCGACCGAGATCTCGCGGAACATCGTGAAGCGCCCCACGGCAAAGGCGGATGCCGCCACGAGAACGAGCGCGACCACGACGATCGGCCAGCGCAGACCGCGGTGCCCCGGTCGCGCGCTGTCGGTCGTCATCGGGCTACTGCTGGCCCGCGGCGTCGATGCCGCCGGTGCACGCGGCGCCGGGCTCGGGCGCATTCTGGCTGCGCCAGTACTCCTCGAAGAACTCGCCGATGCGCTCGTCCGACGCAGAGTCGACCTTCAGCTGCGCGTCCCACGCACTCACCGCGATCGCGGTGTCCATGCCCTCGTAGGGGGAGAGGATCACGTACGACGAGGGCAGCCAGGTGCGGAGCGTCTCAAGATCCTCGTCGCTCATCGCCGGGTCGTAGGTGACCCAGACGGCCCCGTGCTCGAGCGAGTGCACGGCGTTCTCGTTCGGGACCGGCTCGGTGTAGATCCCGCAGTTCAGCCAGACGGCGTTGTGCGGGCCGCCGGCCGGGGGATTCTGGTCGTAGTCGACCGTTCCCTCGACGTGGTCGGTGACGTTCGTGAAGGTCTCGACGCCTTCGATGGTCGCACCGTCGCTGCCCTCGGTGTACTCGGCCGAGGGCTCGGGCTGCGGGGCGAACGCGATCGACGCCCACACGAGCGCGATCACCGCGATCGCCGCCACGATCCCCACCGTCCACCACACGATCCTGCTGCGGCGGCGCCGCGCGATCTGCTTCTGGTACTCGGCCAGCTTCGCCTGCTTCTGCTGCTCGCGCTGCTGCTTGACCGTCAGGTTGATCTCGGCCTGCTTGGCGGGGTTCCCGCTCTGGCGCTTCTCGGTCGGGCTCACCCCTCGATTCTACGGTCGGGTCTGCGGCGTCGGCCGGGCGACGACCCATTCCCGCCTGCTAGACTCGACCGGTTGTCGAATCGTTTCGACCATTCTCGGGCGCTTCGACCCTCGCTCCTCTCCTCCCGCACCGGTGCTCCGGTGCTGTTCGTCGTTCGTCAGGAAGCACGCGTGACCTCCACCGACACCATCCCCACCACTCCCGGCCCGGCGCCGGAGCGTCGCCCCGAGCGCACCGCGTCGGGGACGATCCGCACGGTGACCGGCGCGATCCGCACCTCCTCGCCCACCGGTGCGATCCGCACGCTCGGGCACAATCCGGCGACCGCCCCGATCGTGCTGCACCCCGGCGACTCGATCTCCTCGGGCCGTCGAGCGCTCTACGTCGTGCTGCTGGGCGCGCTCACCGCGCTCGGTCCGTTCACGATCGACCTCTACCTGCCCGCGTTCCCGGTGCTCGAGAGCGATTTCGACACCACGGCCGCCGCGATCCAGCTGACGCTCACCGGCACGATGATCGGGTTCGCCCTCGGCCAGCTCGTCGTCGGCCCGCTCAGCGACAAGGTCGGCCGCCGCATCCCGCTGCTGAGCGTCACCGCGTTGCATGTGCTGGCGAGTCTCGCCGCCGCCGTCGCCCCGACGCTCGAGATCCTCTCGATCGCGCGGGTGTTCCAGGGTGCCGGCGCGGCAGCCGGCGGTGTGGTCGCCGCGGCGATCGTGCGCGACCTGTTCGGCGGCAAGCGCCTGGTCGTCATGCTCTCGCGGCTCGCGCTGGTCACCGGCGTCGCGCCCGTGCTCGCCCCCCTCATCGGATCGGCGCTGCTGCTGGTGATGCCCTGGCGCGGCATCTTCGTCGTGCTCGCCGCCTACAGCGTCCTCATGCTGCTGTGCGCCGCGTTCTTCATCCCCGAGACGCTTCCCCCCGCGCGCCGCCACGACAGGGGGACGACGACGGTGTGGCAGCGCTACGGCAGCGTGTTCCGCGACCGGGTGTTCCTCGGCGTCCTGATCATCGGGGGCATGAGCTTCAGCGGCCTGTTCTCCTACCTGTCGTCCTCGCCCTTCCTGTTCCAGGAGAGCTACGGGTTCGACGCGCAGCAGTACGGGCTGCTGTTCGCCGTCAACTCGGTCGGTGTGGTCGTCGGCGTGCAGACGGCGGCGCGCCTGGCCGCACGCTTCGGCCCGCAGTGGGTGCTGGCGTTCTCGACGGCGGGGCTTCTGACGTTCGGCACCGGGATCCTCGTCGCCGACCAGCTGGGCTGGGGCGTATGGGGCGTCATGGTGCCGCTGTTCCTGTTCATGACCTCGTGCGGGTTCACCATGCCGTGCGTGCAGGTGCTCGCCCTCGACCGTCACGGGGCCGCCGCCGGCACCGCGGCGAGCGTGATGGGCGCGGCGAACTTCGGGGTCGCGGGCCTCGTCTCGCCGATCGTCGGCTGGATCGCGCACGACGCCGGCATCACCGCCACCACGATGGCTTCGGTGATGATCGGCTGCGCGATCGTCGCGGTGCTCGCGCTGTGGGTCGTCGTGCGCCCTCGCACCGTGGAGCAGCTCGCCCCGTAGGCGCTGCGCGCCGCGCGGGTCAGGAATCCTGTCCGGCCGTGTGGGGTTTGGCATGATGGCCTGCATGACTCGGCGACTGTGGATCGGCATCGCACTCATCGGCGCGGCGGCGCTGCTGGGCGTGGGCATTCTCATCGGGCTCGAAGCCGCGCCGTTCGCGTTCGACCGGGCCTGGCAGGACTTCCTCGCCGCGAACCGCGGACCGGCGCTGCTGGCCTTCTCGTACGGAATGAACTGGATCGGCGGCGGCTGGTTCGCCGTCTTCGGTCTGCCCGCGCTCGGCGCCATCGTGCTGCTGATCCTTCGCAGACCCTGGAGCGCGGCGTACTTCGTCGTGACGCTCATCGTCAGCGCGCTGCTCGTGCAGCTGCTCAAGCACGCCATCGGGCGCGCGCGACCCGAGGACATCATCGTCGTCTCCGACTTCGGGTCATTCCCCTCGGGGCATGTGGCGAACGCGGCGACCCTCGCCACGGCGGTGGTCGTGCTGTTCCCGAGCGTGTGGACGGTGGTGGGAGGTGTCGTCTGGACCGTGGCGATGGCCTTCTCGCGCACCTACCTCGGGGCCCACTGGCTCAGCGACACCATCGGCGGAGCGCTCCTAGGTGCGGGGGCGGCGCTCCTGGTCGCCGCGGCGTTCGCGAAGCCGCTGCAGCGCGAGCTGCCCCCGGGGTCGGCGCCTCCGGGGCTCGCGGATTCGCCCGCCGAGAGCGACCGGCCCTCGTCGAGCACGGGGTCCGCTCAGTAGGCTGACGCCATGTCCGGCGCATCCGACACCCCCGACGTCCTCGCCGCCGAGGCGGAGCTCGCGCGTCTGCGCGCGGAGGCCGCTGCCGCGGAGGCCGCGCTCAAGGCCGCGCAGGCCAAGGCCGCCCTCGCGGCAGCCGAGGCCGCCGCAGCCCGGGCCAAGGCCCGTGGCGCCGCTCCGGCGGGCGGTCCCGCCGACCAGCCGCCCGCGCCCGCAGCGCCCGCGCCGCCGGCGGCGGATGCCCCTTCGGCTGCCGCACCCGACGCCGCGGCATCCGACGTGCCCGCCGAGAGCCCGCCGATGGACGCCGCGTTCCCCACCGAGCCGCTCACCGCCGACGAGGTCCAGCAGATCATCGACGGGTACGCCTTCCAGGGGACGACGCTCGATCTCGGTGCGCTCGTCAACACCGATGCGGTGCCGCAGGCGCAGGTGCGCATCCCCCTCGGCATGCTCAACAGACACGGTCTGGTCGCCGGCGCCACCGGCACCGGGAAGACCCGCACCCTGCAGGGACTGGCCGAGCAGATCGCCGCCAAGGGCGTGCCGGTGTTCGCCGCCGACATCAAAGGCGACCTGTCGGGCATGGCCACCCCCGGCGAGCCCAGCGACAAGCTGCGCGCCCGCACCGACGGCATCGGGCAGGACTGGCAGCCGGCGGCATCCGCGGTCGAATACCTGGCGCTCGGCGGGGTGGGCCACGGCGTTCCGGTGCGCGCGACCGTCTCGGGCTTCGGGCCGCTGCTGCTGAGCAAGGTCCTCGGCCTGAACGACACGCAGGAGTCGAGCCTCGGGCTCGTGTTCCACTACGCCGACCAGAACGGCCTCGCCCTGGTCGACCTCGAAGACCTGCGGGCGGTGCTGACCTACCTGGTCGGCGACGGCAAGGACGAGCTGACGTCGCTCGGCGGGCTGTCGAAGGCGACTGTGGGTGTCATCCTCCGCGAGCTGATCGCGTTCGCCGAAGACGGCGCCGACGTGTTCTTCGGTGAGCCGGAGTTCGACGTGCGCGACATCCTCCGCACCGCGGACGACGGGCGCGGCATCATCAGCCTCCTCGAGGTGCCCGGGATCGCCGACAAGCCGGCGCTGTTCTCGACGTTCCTCATGTACCTGCTCGCCGAGCTGTTCGAGATCCTCCCCGAGGTGGGGGATGCGGACAAGCCGGAGCTCGTCTTCTTCTTCGACGAGGCGCATCTGCTCTTCGCCGACGCCTCGAAGGACTTCCTCGCGGCGATCGTCCAGACCGTGCGGCTGATCCGCTCCAAAGGGGTGGGCGTGTTCTTCGTCACCCAGACCCCGAAGGATGTCCCCTCCGACGTGCTCGGGCAGCTCGGCTCACGCGTGCAGCATCAGCTGCGGGCCTTCACGCCCGACGACGCCAAGGCGCTGCGGGCGACCGTCGGCACCTACCCGCGCTCGGGGTACGACCTCGAGCGGGTCCTGCAGGAGCTCGGCACCGGGGAGGCGATCGTGACCGTCATGAGCGAGCGCGGCGCGCCGACCCCCGTCGCCTGGACGCGACTGCGGGCACCCCAGGGGCTCATGTCGCCGACCCCCGAGGACCGGATCGCGCAGGCCGTCGCGGCGTCGCCGCTCCTCGCCGAGTACGGCGAGGCCATCGACCGTGAATCGGCGGCGGAGATCCTCGCCGCACGCATGAACGCGGCGGCCGAGGCGGATGCCGCCGAGCAGGCGGCGCTCGAGAAGGCGCGCATCGATGCCGAGTACGCGAAGCAGCAGGCCGCGATCGACAAGGCGCGCGCGGACGCCGAGCGGAAGGCGCAGGCCGAGTACGACCGCCTGCTGAAGCGCACGTCGACCTCGACACGCACCTCGTCCTCGCGCGCGTCACGGGCTTCGAGCTCGCCGCTCGAGGACATCCTCGGCTCGCGGCAGACCCAGCGCCTCGTGCGCGACGTCGTCCGCGGCCTGTTCGGCACCGCCCGCCGCTGACCGGGCCCGCACGACGCCCGGGCGCAGGGTCGCTGCGGTCAGCTTTCCGTTCAATGAATGCGTGCGGACGGTGACGGCCGCGGACGCTCCTGCGACACCTAGGCTGGGGAGAGCGAACCGCCGACGCACCGCTGCGCCGTCGGCCGACGCGGAAAGGCGCGACACGATGGTCACCGAGGCACCGAAGCACGACATCGATGAGACGAAGCTGCACGTCTCGCACCGCAAGAAGGTCGCGGTCGGCGTGCCCGCGGTGATGCACGCGCTGCAGATGTCCGTCGAGCAGATGGGCGTTGCACGCAGCATCCAGACGCTGACGAAGGTCAACCAGAAGGACGGCTTCGACTGCCCCGGATGCGCCTGGCCCGAAGAGGACAAGCGGCACATCGCCGAGTTCTGCGAGAACGGCGCGAAGGCGGTCGCCGAGGAGGCCACGCTGCGTCGCGTCACCCCGGAATTCTTCGCCGCGCACTCGGTCGCGCAGCTCGCCGAGCATGACGACTGGTGGCTGGGTCAGCAGGGGCGTCTGACCGATCCGATGATCCTCGACGAGGGCGCCACCCACTACCGGCCGATCTCGTGGGACGACGCGCTGCGCGAGGTCGCGACCGCCCTGCGCGGGCTCGACGACCCGGATGAGGCGATCTTCTACACCTCGGGGCGCACCTCCAACGAGGCGGCTTTCCTCTACCAGCTCCTGGTGCGGGGCCTCGGCACCAACAACCTCCCCGACTGCTCGAACATGTGCCACGAATCGTCCGGGTCGGCGCTGACCCAGACGCTCGGCATCGGCAAGGGCACCGTCTCGATCGGCGACATCCACGAGGCGGACCTGCTCATCGTCGCCGGGCAGAACCCCGGCACGAACCACCCGCGCATGCTCAGCGCGCTCGAGAAGGCCAAGGCGCGGGGCGCCGAGATCATCGCCGTCAACCCGCTGCCCGAGGCCGGGCTCATCCGGTTCGAGAACCCGCAGACCCCGAAAGGCGTGATCCTGGGCGGCACCAAGATCGCCGACCAGTTCGTGCAGATCCGCCTCGGCGGTGACCAGGCGCTGTTCCAGGCGATCGGAAAGCACCTGCTCGAGGTCGAGGAGCGCGACGGGGGAGTCATCGATCACGACTTCATCGCCGCGCACACCAGCGGGTTCGACGCGTACCGGCGGCAGATGCAGGATGTCGTCTGGCGCGACCTCGTCGCCGCCACCGGCGTGCCCGAGACCGCCCTCCGCCGGGTCGGCGAGGCGGTGCGCACCTCCGGTTCCACGATCGTCTGCTGGGCGATGGGCCTGACCCAGCACAAGCACTCGGTGGCCACGCTGCGCGACGTCGTCAACGTCCTGCTGCTGCAGGGCAACGTGGGGCGCCCGGGCGCCGGTGTCTGCCCGGTCCGCGGCCACTCGAACGTGCAGGGCGACCGCACGATGGGCATCTACGAGAAGCCCTCCGATGCGTTCCTCGACGCGCTCGAGGCCGAGTTCGCGTTCTCGGCGCCGCGCGAGCACGGCTACGACACGGTCGAGGCGATCCGCGCTATGCGCGACGGCAAGAGCCGCGTGTTCATGGCGATGGGCGGCAACTTCGTCTCGGCCACGCCCGACACGCACGTGACCGAAGCGGCGCTGCGCCGCACCGAGCTGACGGTGCAGGTGTCGACCAAGCTCAACCGGTCGCACGTGGTCACGGGCCGTCGGGCGATCATCCTGCCCACGCTCGGCCGCACCGACCGCGACGAGCGCGGCGGCCGGGAGCAGCGCGTCACCGTCGAGGACTCCATGGGCGCGGTCCACTCGTCGCGGGGGCGCCTGGTGCCGCCCGCAGACGGGATGCTGAGCGAAGTCGCCATCCTCGCGCGGCTGTGCGCACTGCTGTTCCCCGCACGTCCCGGCGAGGCGCCCGCCCCGGCCCCCGCCCCGGCGGACGCCGCCGATGTGGACCGAGGCCAGGCCGAGCGACCGGAGCCCGAGCAGGCGGATGGTCCCGCGTCCCCGACGATCGACCGGCGCGCGAACGTGCCGCAGGCCGACTGGGCGGCCCTCGAACACGACTACGCGCGGATCCGAACCCACATCCAGCGGGTGGTGCCCGGCTTCGACGAGTTCGAGCAGCGCATCGACAAGGGCCGGACCCTGTTCCTGCCCAATGGGCCGCGCGACGACCGCCGGTTCGCGACATCCGACGGCAAGGCGCAGTTCACCGCCAACCCGCTCGAGTACCCGTTCATCCCGCACGGCCGGCTGCTGCTGCAGACCCTGCGCTCGCACGACCAGTACAACACCACGATCTACGGCAAGGACGACCGCTACCGCGGCATCGCGAACGGACGCCGGGTCGTGCTCGTCCACCGCGCCGACATCCAGGCGCTCGGGTTCGCGGAGGACGAGATCGTCGACCTCGTCTCGGAGTGGCGCGCCCCCTCGGGCGAGGTCGAGGAGCGCCGTGCCGATGCCTTCCGGATCGTCGCCTACCCGACACCCCGCGGGAACGCCGCGGCGTACTACCCCGAGACGAACGTGCTCGTGCCGCTCGACTCGGTGGCGGATGTCAGCGGGACGCCGACCTCGAAATCGGTGATCATCCGCCTCGAGCGGCGCACCTGACGCGCGCGCCGCGGCGGCGCGCGCCCCGCGGAGCGACATTCTGCCGCCACGTCAACCCCCGTCATCCCGGCGATGTTCGGCGTACCGTCGTCGCCATGGTTGAGCTGACGATACCCACCGGCGCCGAGACCGCGCTGCAGGCACGGCCGCGAGAGGACGGATCCGCACCGGTCGCGCTCGTCCTCGGCGCGACCGGCTACATCGGCGGGCGCCTGGTGCCGCGGCTGCGCCGCGCCGGCTACACGGTGCGGGTGCTCGCGCGGGATGCCAGCCGGGTGCACGCCTTCGGCTGGGACGACGATGTCGAGGTCGTCGCGGGCGACGCGACCGACGCCGACGCCATCGCGCGCGCCGTCGACGGCGTGGATGTGCTCTACTACCTCATCCACTCGATGGCCGGGGGATCGCGCTTCGCCGACACCGACCGCACCGCCGCACGCATCGTCGCCGAGGCCGCGGCCGCCGCCGCGGTCGGTCGGATCGTGTACCTCGGCGGCCTGCATCCCGACGATGCGGAACTGTCGCCGCACCTGCGGTCGCGGGTCGAGGTGGGGGAGACGCTGCTGGCGAGCGGCGTCCCGACCCTCGTGCTGCAGGCGGGGGTCGTCATCGGGTCGGGGTCCGCGTCGTTCGAGATGGTCCGCCACCTCACCGAGGTGCTGCCCTACATGCCCGCGCCCCGGTGGGTGCGCAACCGGATCCAGCCGATCGCGGTGCGCGATGTGCTCTACTACCTGCTGGGGGCGGCGCGGGTCGACTCCGACGTGAATCGCGCCGTCGACATCGGCGGACCAGACGTGCTGCGCTACGGCCAGATGATGAACGGCTACGCCCTCGAGGCGGGTCTGCGCCAGCGTCCGATCGCCGCGCTGCCGGTGCTGACGCCGCGGCTGGCGTCGCACTGGGTCAATCTCGTGACCCCGATCCCGCGCGCGATCGCCCGCCCACTGGTCGAGTCGCTGCAGAACGAGTGCGTCATGAAGAGCGACGACATCGACGCGCTGATCCCCCCGCCGGACGACGGCCTGATGCCGTACCGCGAGGCGGTGCGGTTCGCGCTGGGCCGCGTGCGCGAGGATGCGGTCGAGACGAGCTGGAAGGACGCGGAAGTGCTGGAGGTGCCCAGCGACCCGCTGCCCAGCGACCCCGATTGGGCCGGTCGCGTCGTCTACACCGATGAGCGCACCGTCCACACGCACGCCGGCAGCGACGCGCTCTGGCGCGTGATCGAGGGCATCGGCGGCGAGAACGGCTGGTACTCGTCGCCGCTGCTGTGGGCGGTCCGCGGATGGATGGATCGGCTGGTGGGAGGCATCGGGCTCGCGCGTGGTCGGCGCAGTCGCGACCGGCTCACCGTGGGCGACGCGCTGGACTTCTGGCGGGTGGAGGCGATCGAGCGCGGGACGCTGCTGCGCCTGCGGGCCGAGATGAAGGTGCCGGGGCTGGCCTGGCTGGAGCTGCGGGCGGTGCCCGACGGTGACGGCTCCCGGTACGAGCAGCGCGCCGTCTTCTTTCCGCTGGGGCTGGCCGGACGCCTCTACTGGCTGGCGGTGCTGCCGTTCCACGCGTTCATCTTCGGCGGCATGGCCAGCCGCATCACCGCCGCCGCGGAGCAGATCGCCGCGGCCGAGAACGCACCGGACGCACCCACCGACGACGCGGCGATGCCGGCGGCTCAGGGCGCGTCGTAGTCGCGGCCGGCGGCGCGCAGGTTGATGTGGTCGGCCCGCGGGACGCCGCGTTCGTCGCCGAGCACCGCCCAGCTCGCCGAATCGGCCGCGAAGCGCACGCCGTCTGACGCCGACAGCTCCACCCAGCGCGCGATGAGCGCCCGCGTGAAGTGGCCGTGACCGACCAGCACGACGTCACCGCGGGGCAGCTCGTTCCGCACGGTCGCCAGCACGTCGTCCGCGCGGGCGCCCACCGCCGCGGCATCCTCGCCGTCGGGGCACGGGTGCGTCCAGATCGTCCAGTCGGGCACGGTCTCACGGATCTGCAGGGTCGTCAGCCCCTCGTAGGCGCCGTAGTCCCACTCGTGCAGCCGCGCGTCGATCGCATCCACCCGCAGTCCCGCCGCCTCGGCGGTCTGTCGCGCACGGGTGCGGGGACTGCAGAGGACGAGGGCGGGGTCGGCCCCGCCGCGCAGACGCACGCCGAGACCGCCCGCCGCGACCGCGCGCTTGTGCCCGCGGGCGGTCAGGGGCACGTCGGTGATCCCGGTGTGCCGACCATCGCGCGACCACGTCGTCTCGCCGTGTCGCAGCAGGAACAGTCGTCCGCCGGTCATGGTCGCGAGCCTACGGGACGCGGCCGTGGTGCGTGGGGTGAGGTTCGGCCTCGTAGGGTGGTTCCATGTCCCGTGCCGCCGTCCTCACCGTGTCGGATCGGGCCGCCGACGGCCGCCGCGCCGATCAGAGCGGCCCTGTCGCGGTCGATGCGCTGCGCGAAGCCGGGTGGACGTGCGCCGACGCGGTCGTGATCCCCGACGGCGCCGACGCCGTCGAGGCGGCGCTGCGTCTGGCGGTGGCAGGCGGCGCGCAGCTCATCGTGACCTCGGGCGGCACCGGGGTGGCGCCCCGCGACCAGACCCCCGAAGGCACCGCCCGCGTGCTCGAGCGGCCGCTCCCCGGCATCGGCGAGCAGCTGCGCCGCGCCGGCGCCGACAAGACGCCGCACGCCCTGCTCACGCGCGGCCTCGCCGGCACGACCGGCACGGCGCTCATCGTGAACCTGCCCGGATCGCCACGTGCTGTCGCCGAGGGCATGCCGCTCATCCTCGCCGTCGCCGCACATGTCATCGACCAGCTGGGCGGGGGCGATCACCCGTGAGCACCGACATCCGCATCGCTCGCATCAGCGGCACACCCATCGCTCTGCCCGCCCACACCGACGCGGTCGACGACCGTCGGGCAGGAGCGGTGACGACGTTCGTCGGCACGGTGCGCGACCACGATCCGGATGCCGCCGGCGAGGTCGTCGCGCTCGAGTACACCGCGCATCCCGACGCCGAGGCGACGCTGCGCACGCTCGCCGAGCGGGCCGCGGGCGACACCGACGCGATCATCGCCGTCAGCCACCGGGTGGGACGCCTGGGGATCGGCGAGGCCGCGGTCGTGATCGCCGTGGCCGCGGCGCATCGCGACGCCGCGTTCACGGTGTGCCGGGCGCTGATCGAGCTCATCAAGACCGACCTGCCGGTCTGGAAGCGGCAGGTCGAGGCCGACGGGACGACCGCGTGGAAGGGTCTGGGCGGCTGACTACCCGCCCGCGAACGGCGGCAGCACGTCCACCAGGTCGTCGGCGCCGAGCGGGGTGGCATCGTCGACCCGAACCCCGCCGACGAGCACGGCGCAGCGGGGCAGGATGCCGCCCAGCGTCGGGTACTCCACGATGAGCGCATCGCGCAGCGCGCCGAGCGTGCCTTCGGCGCGCACCTCCTGCTCGCGTCCCGCGGCCTCCTCGGCGGCGGCGAAGTAGCGGACGGTCGCCATCACACCTTCCAGTTTTCGGACATCTGGGTGATCAGGGCGACCGCTTCGCGCACCTGATCGGGCGAGCCGCCCGACCTGCCCGCGGCCAGGCCCGCGACGAAGGCGCTCAGCGGCGCGGCCGGGCGCGCCACCGAGTGCGAGACGTCGCGCGCGAGGTCGAGGATGAGCGCGATCGGCACATCCTCCTCCGACAGGTCGAACCGCTCGCGCAGGGCGGCGGCCCAGTGGTCCAGGGCCTCGGGGGGCAGGTGCTCGGCCATCGTTCGCTCCTTCGTCGTGCTTCGATCCTGCCATGGGGTCGCCGCCGCAGGGCTGCCGGCGGCATGGGTTCGCGCCGGGTCAGCGTTGCCGCGCGCCGAAGCGGGCGGCGTCGTCCCACGTGTCGATGTCGGCCGACAGATCGCCGGCACCGGGCAGGGTCGCGATCGCGAGGTCGGTCATGAGGGCGCGCACGGGTGCATCGCGTCCGCCGTCGGGCAGTGCGCGGGCGGCGGTGCGCACCACCGTGGTCCGGTAGATGCCGGTCAGCCACTGTGGGCGCGACGCGGCGTCGGCGACGCAGAGGCCCTCGGTGTCCTCCGGCACGAGCGCGCATGCCTCGGCCAGAAAGCGCACCGCGGCGCGCACGTGCGGCTGATCGCACGCCAGCACGAACGTCCAGCCGGGCAGGTCGGATCCGGCGGCTGCCCGCTCCAGGGCCGACACGCCGGTGACGACGGCTGCGGCGGGGCCGCCGAACGGCGGGTCCTCGCGCGCCCAGACGATCCCGCGTCCGCGGTCCGGCCCCACGCCGACCACGGTCCCCGCCCCGGCATCGCGGACCGCCGCGATCGCGGCATCCAGGAGCGACTCGCCGTCGACCTCGAGGAGCGGCTTGTCGATCCCGTCGAGGCGCGCGGCGCGTCCGCCCGCCAGGAGGATCGCGCCGAAGGATCCGCGCACGGGCGACGCGTCGGAGGCGCCCATCATTCGCCCGGCCGCACCCATGTGCCCGAGCGGCCGCCCTCCTTGCGCACGATCCGCACGTTCTCGATCTCGGTGCCCTTGTCCATGCCCTTGACCATGTCGACGACGGTGAGCGCGGCGACGGACACCGAGGTGAGCGCCTCCATCTCGACCCCGGTGCGGTCCGCGGTGCGGCAGGTGGCTTCGATCGCGACGCCGCGGTCCTCGATCGTGAGATCGACCTGGGCGCCGTGCACACCGATGACGTGTGCCAGCGGCAGCAGGTCCGGCGTGCGCTTGGCGGCCTGGATGCCGGCGATCCGCGCTACGGCGAGCACATCGCCCTTGGGCACGCTGCCATCGCGCAGCGCGGCGACCACGTCGGGCGCGCAGTGGACGAATCCGCGTGCGGTGGCGGCGCGGACCGTGGGCTGCTTGGCGGTCACATCGACCATGCGGGCATGGCCTGCGGCATCCAGGTGGGTGAAGCTCATGAGATCAGCATGACATCGACCGGATCGCCCGCGGCGACAGCGTCGGTCTCGGCGGGGACGACCGCCCACGCCTGCGCCCGGGCGAGCCCTCCGGCGAGATGCGATCCGGAGCCGCCGGCGGTCGCCGGGCGCACACTCCAGTGCGACGGGTCGGATCGGTCGATCGCCGCCGGAAGGTACTGACGCCTGCCTGGCGGGGTCCGCCACCCGGTCGCGGCATCCAGACGAAGCATCGGTCGGTGCAGGTCG